>JAOMEV010000038.1 GCA_028346125.1 Bacteriovoracales bacterium
CAAAAAATGAGGTATTTTTACCATCCTGGAAAAACCATCCAAGGTGAATATCGCATGACTTACAGTGAACATAATTCCAGAAAAAACCATGAAACCAACTAAATTCTTTTGTAGGAGGTCCCAAGATATGGGCCCCTTCTACAGCTTGAAAAAGAAGAATAGTAAAATAAATGTCGTCAGGGTTTTTAAACGTATATTCTGAGTCTCCATCAAAAGAATATCCTTTCGAATCATCGGTTAAGACATTATTGCACTGTGAACAAAGTATTAACCTTTTTTTAAACTTGTCCGTTGAAGAATCATCATCTTGGGTTTTCTTGATTGGATTAGAAGGGTTTTCTCTAAAAAAAAGAGGATTAAACGGCAATATCGATAATAAACTCTGTTCCTTTACCCAACTCTGTCTGGATTTCAATTTTACTTCCTATTTCTTCAAGGTTCTTTTTCACGACGTCCATCCCAACTCCACGTCCTGAAATTTCAGATATCTCTTCTTTAGTGGATAACGTTGAAGCAAAAATAAGATTGAGCTTCTCTGGTATACTCATCTTACCGGCCTGTTCCTTTGTTATTAGGCCCTGTTCAACACCTTTTGCACAAACCTTATCTGCATCTATCCCCCCACCATCGTCTCTAATAATAATTCTTAGCTTATGATTTTCTTTAGTAGAACATTCAATTTCAACTGTTCCCAATTCAGGCTTACCTTTGGCAATCCTAATATCAGGTAACTCTATGCCATGGTCAAGGGAGTTTCTCACCAAATGCATCATACTGTCCTGAAGGAGATACAGTTTATCTTTATTAAGTGACCCTTGATCTCCAGAAAGCTTAAATTTAATTTTTTTATTGAGACCTTCAGCAACTTCCTTAACAACAGTTTTAAACTTATTAAAAGAGTATTTTACTGGTAAATCAAGCAGCCTTTCATATTTAGTTCTAATGACGTCGATAGCACCTGAATCAACTTTTTCCTCATCCTTTAAAAGCGCCTTGAAGTCTTCAAAATTAGTACTTAAAACTTCCAACATCTGAGGTTTTGAATCCTCTAGAGAGTCATCATCACTTTCAATATAAGTCCTTAAAAGACGGAGAAGGGCGACTTCTTTTACCGACCGAAACCAAAAAAGATCCCTCGTACCAAAAGCATTATCACAAGTATAAGCAAAATCAGAGTCTTCCTTTTTTACTTTGGAAATATAATTTTTCACATTTTGATCTGAAAACTTTTTATTAAGCAAACTAAAAAATTTATTAATCAGATCACTTAAATCACTTTCCGGAACAAAAAATCCTATTGTTTCAATTCCTTCGGCCTTTAAATATAAAGAGAGAGTTTCCAAAACGACATTATATTCAAACCCTTGAACTAAACAATCTTTAAGAAATAAATGGAATGTTGTTAATCCAACTTCTCTGGGAATTCCATTAAGACCTGCGCTTGTTGTAAGTGCCCTTCTTATAATTTTTCTTCCCTTATCATTAGTATTATTATTGACATTCATTGAACTTAAAAAAGAAAGGAAATTCCACAATTCTTTAAGGCAGAGATCCACCTCTTCTTTATCAAAATTTTCTTCCTCCAGAATTTTATCCATTCGGTCCATCACGAGAGGTATATAATCAAGAGATTTAGCGCTTCCGGATGTCCTTACTTTATCAATCAAGCTGATTAGCTCACCCTTATTTTCGTTTGTCGTCCCTTGGACCGCAGAAGTTAATTTAAAAGAATCTACAAATAAAGGAACCCAAGATTCTGAGTTATCCTCAAATCCTCTAAAAATACTCGAATGAAAATAGATATCTCTAGAAAGGGATTTTATTTGTTCAAGCGGCCCTAAAATAAGTTCTTTCCATTTTTCATCATCTAGATCACCCTGGGCCAATGAAGAAAGTCCGGACTCAAAAGTATGAGTGGCCTGAGAAAGCTTTCTTTCATCCATTCCTCGACTGAGACCCTTTATTGAATGACTGATCTTAATCAAGTCGTTAACAATTGATTTCAAGTTTTTATTTTCCAAAGTCCATTCTTTATAATGCTTTTCAGCTTCTTTTTGCCTTCCTTTGTGAAGCTTTGCATGGGATGGAATAAGAAGTGAAACCTTTAGCTCAAATTCCTTGATTAAAGTAAAAAGTTCAACCTTAAAGCGGGAATCCTCACCAAAGTCGAAGTTAAAGACTGCTTTAGCTACTTTGGTGTATTCATTTATTTGACCCTGTATCAAATAAAGGTCTTGAATAAAATTGTTTACGCTTTCCAAATCAATAGGTATCTCTTTATTGATAAAGCCCGTTACTGTACTTTCCACATTATGGACAACAGGCGAAATCAGTCCCAAATTAAAAACTCTCGAATTTCCCTTTATGGTATGGAGATGCCTAAAAAGGACATCTAAGTCTTTGACTTCCTCATTTTTTTCTAAACTTTCTCTTATTTCCTTCGCAATTTTTTGACTCATTTCTATCATTTGTACAGCACTCGTAAAGAAATCTCCAAGGTCTTCTTTTTTACCAGCGGCCAATTCTTGTAGCATCTGCATATTTCTTCCAGCGGCTTCTTTTTGTGCCGCCATTTTCTTTTCAAGCTTTTCCAGTTCAGTGATATCTTCAACAACAAACATGATTCTTTCAAGATTTTCCTCTTCATTCCAGAGAGGATTATAGGCCACTTTCAAAATCTTATCTTCTTGATTCTCTTCTAAATAGTTTAGTCTTTTTGGGAGGTAGTCTTTCATAATATCCCACTGCAAGTCATCAGCCCCATAAACACAAAGCATGGCCGAGTTTATACTTGAAAAAAGCTCACTCGCCTTATCAACCCCATTGTAAATAGTCTCATGAATATGCCTTCCGATGACTCCTCCTCCAAAAATTTCCTCAGAAAATTGGGATACTGGCCCCATTATATTGCCTTCCTCAGATACTGTGAAAACGGCCTGCCTCATATTGTTAAGAAGGTTTGCAATATTATTTCTTTCAGCATTTAACTCAGCAGTTCTTTCTCTAACCTGATTTTCAATCTTGGCATTCATTGTTTTTAGGTCATCAACCCGTTTTCGAACAGCGTCTCTCATCTCGACAAACTTTTTTCCAAGAGACCCTAATTCATCAGATCTTTTCGTATCAATAGGAACGGACTCATCATCTAAATTTTCGGCTGCCTTTGCCAAAAGAACCACCGGAGATATAATCGAAAATGAAAGGTAAACATACATTATTAAAATAACGATCGCTAAAAGACCAACAAGACCAAAAACGAATATTTTAATTTGTTTATTAATCTCTCTAATAACCGCATCAGTAAAAAATCCCATTTCAACGGTGCCTAAAACTTTACCCTCATCTTCTATATCTATTACCTTAGCTTTAATGACTAAAACATTGTCGGGCATGACCTCAGGTTTTTTCTTTTTTTCCACCATTTTTCCATCAATAGTGGTTCCCTCTTCTACAGTAGGCTCATTATCCGAATTGAAGAGTTGAGCGTAAGCGATTTCTTTTTTTAGCTCAACTCTTAAAATATTTTCCTGAATAGCAAGATCATCGAAGTCTCTAAGGGGGACAACAGCTGTTTTAGCAATAAGGTTAGCGACATCCTGCCCTCTATTTTTGAGGGCACCCATAAGCTTTGCTCTTTGGTCATTAACTATGTAGCCCGCCAACCCCACAAAGCAGAATGTTAGGATAACTGCGATCGTTGAAATGACCTTAAATTTAATTCCCTGAAAAAACTTCATTCTGTCCTCTATAAATTACTCTCTTCACTTATTCGACAAAATTGCGTTTTATCTTGAGAAATGCTTTTTTATTGATAAAAAAAGGGCCTTAGAAAAGGCCCTTCTTATAGTTGAAAAAACTGACTAAATTTTTTTACTTTTTAACCATTGCGTTTGTAACTTTAATTTCGCCTGATTTAATTTTTTCCTCAATATCTTTTATTTTAGAAAGAATATCACCAGAGATGAGGCCTTTTGTATATTTCATTTCAGTTAAAGAAACACCACCTTCTTTAAGACCGTAGTAGGCAACACCTGGTTTAAAATTACCTTCTTTAATCTTTTTAATTTCATTGAAAGTAGCGTTATCTAATCTTTTCATCATACTTGTAAGAATACGACCTTTGGCCATCTTATCCTGATCACTATCAACACCAATAGCAAATTTCTTTGATTTTTTAGCGGCCCTTATAACACCGTTCCCTGAAGCTCCTGCAGCTGAATAAATGATATCAACTCCAGCACCATACCATTCAGTTGACTTTTTGAAAGCTCCTTTAGGATCTCCAAAACCTGTAAATTTTGGAAGCATAGAAAGGTAAGTTGTTTCTACAGTGGCCCCAGAGTTTGTGTACTTAACGCCTTCTTGGAAACCAACTTTAAAAGAGTCAATAACAGGTATATTAACCCCGCCAATAAAGCCTACTTTGTTTGATTTCGTCATGGCACCAGCAAGAGCTCCTACAAGAAAAGACCCTTCATGCTGACCAAAAAGAACACTAACAACGTTCGGCATTCCAAGGTTAGCGTCAGTATCTTCAACAATCCATTTTACTTTTGGATACTTTTTTCCAAGAGTTTTAATCGTTCCACCAAAGCCAGTATTCATCCAGTCAATAACGACAATATCAACCTTTCTTTTCTCAATAAGTCTCAAAATAGCGGCATCAACGGCTTTTTGATCAATGGCGGCCCCTTTCAAAGCCTGCGCTCTTTCGATGTAGGCCTTAACTTTAAGCTCTTTTCTCGCTCGCCCAACACCTCTATTAATCATTTGGAAAAATGAGTTCGAGGACCCTCCTGCACCAATAATCAAACCAACTTTAAGCTTTTGAGCAAAAACATCCTTTGCGCCAAAAAAACCTAGCATCAAAACAAACAAAACTATTCTTTTCATGTTCTCTCCTCTTTGAGAAATATTACTTCCTTAATATTAACACCGTTTTAATTTTTATATTTTTTTTATCCATTAGTACTTAAGTCAACTTTTGAACAACATCTAAAAGCTTATCCTCGTCAACTGGTTTATGAAACCAAACCCTTACTCCAGCATCCATTCCTCTTTTTTTCATCGTAGGGTCTAATTCAGTGGTTACCATTATGATGGGAGCGGCCTCTATTTTATCGCGATGGACCATTTCACAAACTGAAAGGCCGTCTAACTTAGGCATATTCACATCGCAAATAATAACATCCAACTTTCCTTTATAGAATTGGATGGCACCAAGGGCCTCAAAACCATTTTCAGCTTCAATGAGTTCATACCCTTCAGGGGCAAACAGCTCACGATATTGGTTCCTTGCATTAACAGAGTCTTCAACAATTAAAATTCTCATGCGTAACCTTTCGAAAATTTATCAAATAACCTTTAATCAATTTTAGTTATATAATTGGCCCAGAAGAATCAGGAAAAATAATGTCCTCTCCAATTATTGAAGTGTTTTAGTATTGGTAACCTCAAATAGTGTATCAAACTCTACGCACAGAACAATATTTTTTCACCTAAGTCGTCTCGTTAATAACAGCTATTACTAAAAATTTCGTGGCCCTTTGCCCTAGTTCCAAAGTATATTAATTCCCCTATAGGAACTGCTCTAAAGGTTATAGATTATGATTACTGTCCAAAAGGCCGAGGATTTTATTAATAACGAAAAGTCGGAGCCGAAACAAAAAAAGGTTCCCTTAGCAAAGGCCTTGGGAGAAAACCTCGCGGAAGAAATATGTGCTGAGCGAAACCAGCCTCCTTTTGATAGGGTCGCAATGGATGGAATCGCTCTCTCTTTTGAGGCATGGAAAGAAGGAAAAGTTGACTCCTTTCCTATTCAAGATATCCAGGCCGCTGGAGTTCCGGCCCTAAAATTAGAAAACCCAAGATCTTGTATAGAAGTTATGACAGGAAGCACTCTTCCTGTGGGCTGCGACTGTGTTGTTCCTTATGAACAAATATCTTTAAAACAAGGAACCGCTACTTTAGAAAAAGGCCTAGAAATTATACAAGGCCAAAATATCCATCAAAAAGGAAGCGATTATAAAGAAGGTGACCTTCTTCTCGAAAAAGGCGAAAAAATTAATTCACCCTTAATGGGAGTCTTAGCATCGGAGGGAAGAACCCAAGTAACAATTGAAGAAGTTCTAAACGTGGCCATTGTTAGTACTGGTGATGAGCTTGTCCCAATCCAAGAAACACCACTTAGTCACCAAATTAGGCTTTCAAACCCTCATGCTTTAAAGGCCGAACTCAAAAGATCTATTCAAAAAGATGTAGATATATTCCATCTCAAGGATGATCCCAAAGGTATTTTTTCCGCTCTTGAAGATATTATTGAAAAATACCAAGTCATCATCATCACAGGTGGTGTTTCGAAGGGAAAATACGATTATGTTCCTTCTGTATTAGCTGATTTGGGTGTTCAAGAAATTTTCCATAAGGTTAAGCAAAGACCTGGCAAACCACTTTGGTTTGGAAAGAAGACAGATGGCCCTCATATTTTTGGGCTCCCAGGAAATCCTGTTTCCTGTCTTGTCTGCTTAAGGCGGTACGTAGTTCCTTTTTTAAAAAATAGTAAGGAATCACCTCAAAAAGTTGTTCTCCAAGAAGATTTTTCGTTTAATAAGAACCTCACTCTTTTTATGCCTGTAACACTCCAAAGCAACGCCAATGGAAAGTTAGAGGCTTCACTTCAAAAAACAAATGGTTCTGGAGACTATTACTCTTTAGCAAAAAGCGATGGTTTTATTGAACTTCCACAAGAAAAGAATAAGTTTTTTCAGGGAGAAACTTTTTCTTTTTATCCATGGTCTTAGGGAGTATTAATGGGCATTCCTTTTCCCTATAAAAAATTTAAGCTTGTCGACGGCCATGGAAGAGAAATTCATAAATTAAGAATTTCACTTCTTGATGCTTGCAATATGAGCTGCCTTTACTGTATGCCCGAAAACAAAGATTTTCTTGCTAAAAACAATTGGGCATCAGCTGAAGAAATTGTGGAAATTGCAGGCAATCTGGTTCTCTACGGAATCGACCAAATTAGATTAACAGGAGGAGAACCTCTCCTAAGGCCTGACTTAAGAACAATCATCAAAAAACTAGATAAACTTCCTCTGGCAAAGTTTGGTCTTACAACCAATGCTATTCATTTAGATAGAGAATTATCTTTTCTAAAAAATACCAACTGTCAGTATCTCAATATTAGTTTAGATAGCTTGGACAGAGAAAACTTTTTTAAAATCACTCAAACTGACACGTTTTCTAAAGTCTTTCATTCTTTAATAAAGGCCCAAGAAGCTGGCCTTAAAGTAAAAATTAATACAGTTCTTTTAAAAGGCCTCAATGACCATGAAATAGATCAATTCATTCTTTTTTCTAAAAAGACAGGTATTGAAGTTCGTTTTCTAGAGTTGATGAAAATTGGTGTTGCCAATCATTATTTTACTAAACATTTTATAAGCGCCGATGAAATAATAAAAAAAATGGAATTAAAATGGGACTTCAAACAAAGACCTATGCCCAAAGATTCCACCTCCTTCAACTTTACTTTTAATAATGGTGCCGAAATAGGCTTTATAGCCTCAGAATCAAAACCTTTTTGTGGGGGCTGCTCCCGGCTTCGATTAGGCTCAGATGGCGCCATCAGGCCTTGTCTTTTTATGGACCAGGGAATAAGTTTGAAGGGATTAAAAGGGGATGACCTTTTAGAGGCCCTCCAAAAAACAATTCGGTTAAAGCCGACAGATAGAATACCAACAATTGAAAGACCCATGCATAAGATAGGAGGATAAGAGTGGAACTCACTCATATAGACGAAAAAAATAATCCAAAAATGGTTGATGTCACTCATAAAGACATTACTCATCGCCTTGCCGAAGCCTCTTGTTTTATTGATGTTGATCCCCTCATTATGGAAAAACTGCATGAAGGCGAAATACAAACAAAAAAGGGCCCTGTTTTTCATACGGCCATCATTGCCGGAACTATGGCCGTCAAAAAAACGAGTGAACTCATACCTTTCTGCCACCCTCTAAGTATTGAAGGCTGTGACTTAGATATAAAAGCTGAAAAATCAACCAACCAAATACATATTACTTGTAAAGTTAAAATTTCCGGAAAGACAGGAGTTGAAATGGAGGCCCTTACAGGAGCAACTGTTGCGGCCTTAACAATTTATGATATGTGCAAGGCCATCACTCATAAAATGACAATTAGAGAAACCAAACTCATGGAAAAAAGAGGCGGAAAAAGAACCGTCCAAAAGGAACAACAATGAAAAAGTCTTACCCCCTCCCTCTTATTTCTTTTTGCAGAAAAGACTCTTGGGAAAATAGCGGTCTTCCTAATGCCATTTTACAAGACCTTAAGGGAAAGTCTGAAATCAAAATTGAAAGCTATGATTCAAAAAATATTTCAACAAGTAAAGACCACCTTTATAAGGACTTCCTTTACAAAATAATGAATCCCCAAACTCAAGCTATTCTTTTTAAAAATAACTATCTTCCAAAAGTCCCAAAGATTGTTTTTTTGGAAGATGACTCTCACCTTAAAGAGCTTAAAAAAGAGGATTATTGGGATGATATCCTGGGATTTATTTGCGCTGAAAAAAATAGGGATCAGATTGAAGGAAGAGCTTGCTTCTTTTTTGGAGAAATAACTAAAATTTCTGACTTCCTCTTGAAGAATATTTTTCAAAAAGTAGAAAAAGATCCACTCCACGGACTCGTTCTCCTTGGAGGAAAGGGAAAAAGGATGAAAAGGGATAAGGGGGCCCTTGATTATTTTGGAAAACCCCAATCCGAGCATGTTTATAAGCTTTTGAGTACTCTTTGTGATGACGTTTATGTGAGCTGTCGAAATGAGCAACAGGAATCAGAGCATCTCAAAAACCTTAAAGGTAAACTCCTCCCAGACCAATTTCTTGAATACGGACCTATGGGGGGAATTCTTACAGCACTAAGAAAAGAACCTGAGGCCAGTTGGCTTGTTTTGGCCTGTGATCTTCCTTACGTGTCCGAAGATCTTTTGAAAAGTCTCATAAAAAGAAGAAACCCCTTAAAGATGGCCACTTGTCTTGAAAACCCTGAAAAAGGTTGGCCTGAGCCCCTTTGTACTATTTACGAACCTATTGCTTATAAAAACTTTCTTCAATATCTCTCTGTAGGGATCGAGTGTCCCCGTAAAGTTCTTATGAACTCCAATATTGAAACGTTAAAAATTAAAGACAAGCTGGCACTTCAAAATGTCAATACCCCTGAAGAATTTAGAAGGGCCAAAACTGAATTACAGGCCAATATATAGGAAAAAATTTATGACAATTAAAATTAAATATTTCGCCTCTTTAAGAGAAGTGGCCCAAAAGGAAGAAGAAGTTCTTTCTTATGAAGGCCTATCGGCCCTTGAACTCTTTCAAGACCTCCACAAAAAGTATCATTTTCCTCTTACTGAAGAATTTATTAAAGTCGCTATTAATGAGACTTACCAGGACTGGAATACTCCTCTTAAAAAGGGTGATACTGTTGCCTTTATTCCCCCAGTGGCAGGAGGTTAAACATGTTTATATTAACTAAAACACCTCTCATTGAATTCATAAGAGATAAAAGATTTGAAGACCCTGAAGTTGGTGGTGCTGTTTCCTTTGAGGGAAGAGTCAGAAATTTAAATGAGGGTAAGAAAGTCCGCCTTCTTGAATACCAGGCCTACGAAGAGATGGCGCTTAAAGAAGGTGAAAAGATTTTACAAGAGGCCCTTAAAAAATTTCCTATAAAAAAGGCCTTCTGTGTTCATCGTCATGGCCAATTGAAAGTTGGAGAACTCGCAGTCTGGGTTTTTGTGACAGCAAGGCATAGAAGAGAAGCTTTTGAGGCCTGTCAGTATATTATTGATACCGTAAAACGAAGAGTTCCACTGTGGAAGAAAGAGTACTATGAAGAGCATTCAGAAACATGGGTAGGTTGTCACGGTTGCCAACACTAAGAGCGTTCCAAAGTTACCACTAAAGACTTTGAAACGGGAGTGTAACTTTTCTTAGCATGATTTTCCAAATGAACAAGCTCATTAGACTCTGGAAAATAAGTGGCCGTGCATTTCAAGGGAATATCGTAGGGAACAACCTGAAAGTTCTTTACCACTCGTGTTTGACCTTTAAAGTGACTGATAATCGTTAACTTTTCTTTTTCACTAAAACCCTCTTTTTCCATATCCAAGGGATTCATAAAGATAATCCTCCTTTGGCCGTAAACACCCCTATAACGATCGTTGTTATCATAAATAGTCGTATTAAACTGATCATGGGTTCTTATGGTCATCATTAAATACTGATCTTTTTTTAGTCCTAGTTCAGGAAGGCCATGAAGAGTGAAAAGAGCTTTCCCTTCAGGAGTATTAAAGTCTTGGTTGTCTCTCACAGAGTGAGGCAGATAAAAGCCATCTTCTAATCTTTTGTTATAATCTTTAAACCCAGGGATACTTTTCTCAATAAGGTCTCTTATAAGGGAATAATGTGATCGCAATTTTTTCCAATCGACCTTAGGAAGTTCCTTTCTTCCCGAAAGAGTCTTTTCTGCAATCTCTGAAATGATTGCACATTCACTTTTAAGCTCAGAAGAAATGGGTTCTAAATTCCCCTTTGAAGAGTGAACATAGCTCATAGAGTTTTCTACGCTAACGGCTTGAATTCCATCTTTTTCAGAACGGGCCAAACAAGGCAGTATAAAGGCCTCTTTACCAGTAATGAGATGAGAACGATTTAAATTAATTGAGACTTGGGCAGTTAAAGCGCAGTTTTGAATGGCCTTTGCTGTTCTTTGAGTATCGGGTGTCGCGGATAAAAAATTTCCCCCCAAAGAAAAGAAGACATCAATTTTGTTTTCTTCCATCGCTTTAATTGTTTCTACAGTATTGTATCCAGGTTCCTTGGGAAAACTAAAATTGAAGGCCTTTCCCAAATTTTCTAAAAATGATTCCGAGGGATGTTCATGAATCCCCATAGTCCTGTCACCTTGAACATTACTATGGCCTCTAACGGGACAGGCACCCGCTCCAGGACGTCCAAAGTTTCCTTTTAAAAGCAGGAGGTTTACAATTTCTTGAATATTGCTGACAGCATTTTCATGTTGAGTGAGGCCCATGGCCCAGCAAATAATTGTTTTATTTGATTTTAAATAAGTTAAGGCCAACTCTTCCATGACTTTTTTCTGTACACCACATCCCTCAACAAGGTCATCCCAGGAAGTCTCAAGGGCCTTTTCCTTAAACTCTTCAAACCCTTTTGTTTTTTCTTTTATAAAGTTTTCATCTAAGGGAAAAGATGTGTTCGCCTTTTCCAAAACCGCCTTAATAACCCCTTTAAAAAAGGCCACATCGCCATTAATTCTTACAGGAATATGAGAACTCGCGAGAGGTGTTTCCACCCCCAAAAGTCCTTCAAGGTTTTGTGGGTTTGCAAAAGAGGAAGTGCCCGCTTCAAAAAGGGGGTTAATAGAAACAACCTTTGCCTCACCTTCAGATGTGGCCTTCTGAAGTGCGGTCAACATTCTAGGATGGTTTGTTCCCGGGTTTTGCCCAACGATCAAAATAAGTTCTGCCTTATTAAAATCTTCTAAGGTGACTGTTCCTTTCCCAATACCAATAGATTCTCCCAAAGCAACACCGCTCGATTCATGACACATATTAGAACAATCGGGGAGATTATTTGTTCCATAAAGACGAACAAAAAGCTGGTAGAGATAAGCTGCTTCGTTACTGGCCCTCCCAGATGTATAAAAAGCTGCTCTATTAGGCTCGAGTCCCCTAAGGGCATTTGCAATGAGGTGGAATGCCTCATCCCATTTTACCTCTTTGTAGTGGGAAGAGTCTTTGGCCAAATAAAGAGGCATTGCGAGCCTCCCTTGTTGACTCATCCAAAAGTCACTTTTTTGAGATAATTCTTCAACACTATGTTTTTTAAAAAAGGACGCGGGTATTGTTTTTTCTGTTCCTTCCAACGCCAGCGCCTTGGCCCCATTCTCACAGAACTCAGCAAAAGACCTTTCTTCAGGGTCTGGCCAAGCGCAACCAGGACAATCAAATCCTTTTTTTTGGTTTACATCTTTAAGAATTTGGACGCCTTTAGATAATCCCATTTTCGAAAAAATATGTTTGCCGGAAGAGTAGACGGCCTTGGGTCCAGCGGCGCCTTTAGGCCTTTTTCCAACAACAAGTTCATCATTAGTTTCTGGGCATAAGGAGTGTACATATCTTTTTTCACTCATAAGAAATCCTTTTCTTACCTTCGTAACAATTAAAACTGTTTTCTTTTAAAAACCCCACCAAAGTAATGTCATGCTCTCTTGCTAAAGAAACGGCCATAGATGAAGGGGCCCCAATAGCGGCCACAAGAGAAATTTTGCTCCTTACCGCTTTTTGGAGAAGCTCATAGCTCGCTCTTCCACTTAGAAGAAGAATCATCCCTTCTGTTTCAACCTCTTCCATAAAACAATGGCCGAAGAGTTTATCAACGGCATTATGTCTCCCTACGTCCTCTTTGAGAACGAGAAGACGCCCCTCATGATCGACTAAAGCTGCTCCATGAAGTCCCCCCGTTTTTTTAAAGCATGACTGTATCTTTTTTAATTTTGAGGGGAGTTCATACAAAAGGTCGTGAGAAAAAATATTTTCCTTTGTTTGTCTCTTTTCAATTTTTAAGGAATCCAATCCTTCAAGAGAACTCTTTCCGCACACACCGCAGCTTGAGCTCATAACAGAACTTCTTTCAAGAGAGCTTATGTTTTTCGGCATTTTTTTAAATGGAACAAAGATTCTTTCTTTTTCAACGATCCAATTATTCCAATAAATTTCTTCTTTTGATTTCAAAATACCTTCTGCAAAAAGATACCCCAGAGCAAGCTCTTTATCATCTCCTGGTGTTCTCATCGTAAGGCTTATAGATTTTTCTTCAGAGGTTGTCTTCAAAGAGATTTCTAAGGGGGCCTCCACGGCCAAATAGTCCTCTTTGTCACAAGGTGAAAAACTTCCTCTATAAAAAGTTATCGTTTCCTGGGCCTTTACAGATAATGACACAAATACTCTCCATTTATAAATGATCTCATTAGGTATCAAAAGAAGTGAACCATTAAAAGCGAAAAGTGATGCCTAATCGAGTGCGGATTCCAACCGTTCTAAGTGTCGTCACAGTGGAGCTACTTAAGTCTGTTTGGTTCTGAGACTTAAGATAATAGTCAACAACTCCCTTAAGACCAAAACCCGTCCGAGAGTAAAACTTTATCCCGGCGCCTAAAAAATAATGAGAGTAGTTTTCAGAGTAAGATGTTTCTGTAGAATTTACATAAACCCTTTCATCAGTTCCCAATCCGATTCCAAGACCGACAAAGGGGATAAAAGAGTCAAAAGAAAAAGGGTCAGCAAAAAGGTGGTAATTAACACCTGCAGAGAAGCCCTTTTTGTCCTCATCTCCCTCGTCGTCTCCTCCAGACACCTCTTTAGAGATTGTTTTTGCCCAATCAAACTCTCCAAAGAGGGAAGTCCTCCTAAAAAAGTTTATATTTTGATGGGGAAAATATTTTTCAACTCCAAGAGAGAGAGACATTTCACTTTTTGAGATTGTTTTGGTCGTGGCCCCATCTTGATAGATGGCCAAACTATTGAAGCCAAAAGTTCCAAAAAAGTCCCAGCTTGTTTTGGCCAAAGTTCCCCTGCCATCTCCTCTAGAATTTTGACGAGAGTCCATATGTTTGAAAGAATTTCTTTCAGAGAAGTCTTCGTCCCCTTTTAAACTGGCGAGGTCTTCTCTCTCTTCTTTTGTTGTAGAATCTTTAACACCTGTAAGTACCCCTCCTCCATCTATGGGGATCGGGGCCACTTTAAACATCCTTGTGGAATCGGCCGTTAATTTTACCGCCGAGACTATTTTTAACTGAAGAGCTCTCCCATTATCAATTTCAGCTTCATTAACAAGACGGTAAAGAGACCAAACCGTTCGAGTTGGGGAAACCTTCTTAACGACGGCCCTGGCCACGACACCTGTGGAGGTTAAATAAAATTTCGCATGGTCATCGACTTCAAGTCCATCATCTGAACCCCGATTAAGAAGAAGGGTTTTTTTACTTTTTGAAAGCTTTAAAATACGAAAAGTAAGTGTCTCATCAACCTCTAACGAATTCGCAAGGGGTATAAAAAGAAGAAATAATCCTAAAGTCTTGAGAAGAAGTTTTTCCAAAATTAATCCCAATTAAAAAAGAAAATTCAGTCCACCGGAAAACCTCAGGCCTCCGACTTTCACGCTTGCATTAATACTATCTATAATTTGGTCAGTGACTGTCAAACTTCTCATGCCACTGCTTAAAAGGAAATGGAGCCCCATCGTTTTATTCGTCCAATCTCCTTTTTTTCGTCCTCCAAAGCGATACTTAAGCCCTAAATGAATCGAGGGAAACTCTCGAATTTGAGCTGTATAGGTGCCTGAAAAAGAAGCATTCTTCAATGTTCCTACACCTGATTGGAAACCTGTTCCAACATACCAGATATATTTTCTCAGTAATGAAGGTGGTTTTAAATACCAATTGAGGGAAATCTTAAAACTATTTTCTTTAACCAGAGCATTTTTTTGACCAAAGTCGTAATAATTATTGGCCGTTTCCAAAAAGAACTCTAAGGAAAAATGTTTTAATTTCATAGAAGTCTTCATAAGAAAATAATCATAACCAATTCCCAGAGAGACGCCACTTCCTTGATAGTTTTGGTCATTTGGGTCTATATGAGAGTTAAGATCAACCCCATAAAGAATAAATATTTCATGACCGACTTCATTTTCCAGAGCAAACTTTTGCCTTTCTCTTTCAATTGCAATGCCACTTGAAACAAAAAAGTCTCTGAGCTGGTCTCTATCTAAATCTGATGACCATGTATTTCCTTCATTAAGTATTTTTTCCATGGCAAAAGAGTTTATAAAGTTTTTTTCTTTTTTCTTTCTTTGATATTCTTCGTAAACACTCGGAACAAGAGAGCGGTCCTGAACAAAAGAAACGGCCTCTATGTCTTGATAAAGCTCATCTAAATCATTATAGAACTTTCCTTTTGTAACGGCCCCTTCGGCCAATGAATCCAATAGATCCCTTTTTCTTTTGGATCGAACCTCTTTAAAAGTCGGTCCCTTATCTTCGGGCACAGAATATATTTTTTCCTCTGAGTTACCTTTCTCGGAAATAAATCTCCCAGGCGCTTTTTTCCACCGTGAAAAAGTTGTAACTTCCATTTCCTGTTCTTTGGTCTCGGTCGTTTCAACCAGCTCTCTAGATTGGCCATAATCCTCACCTCGTTTAATAATTTCCTTTGGAATTCCACCTTCCTGTTTTTTGTCTTCCAAATATTGCTCTGCTGTTTTTGTCTTCTCTAAAATGACCCTCTTTTTTCGTATATCAATGGGGGACCTTCCTCTTAGGGAGGCCCTTTCAAGAAGAAGAAGCCTCTGGCCCTGACCAAGAAGGTAAGAAGCAGGCACTTTGCTTAGAAACCAATAAGAGGTTGTAGGAAAAACTTTTACGGCCTCACCAAAGGCCACCTTTTTCATCTTTATCCCCGTTTTCGGGTCTCGGCTTAAAAACCAGCCTTCCTGCCCAGTTTTAAGTCCATCCAACCCTCCATAATCCAGGATTAAAGTCTTTCTCGAAGAGCTAATTTGCTTAATTTCTACCTCGAGAAATCCATAAAGCCTGGTGGAGCATATTAGGAGAATAAAAAAGAGGACCTTTTTCATAAAAGCTCATAAAAGTTAGAGAAAACAGTGTAAAAATAACACATTATGTCATCAATTTCCAGCTGGTAGGAATGTCCTAAAATTATGCTCTACACCATTGCTCTTTTCAGTAGAGATTGGTAATAAGGGAAGAAACAAATCAAGAGATCTCTAACCGGGAAACAAGTTTGAGCAGAAAGAAAAGAAACAAAAAACTCTACTTCTACAACTGTACTCTTACAGAAGAGCGTTTTAAAACCACACAAGAGGCCCCTAGCCCTGAAGAGCTTCTTTCTGTAAACTCCTTTTACGAAATGAACCCGGAAATGGATGACAGGCCTGAACACATAAAGCTTGAAGTGGAAAATAAGGTCAAAGAAGCGGAATCCAAAAAAGAAGAAGAATCGAAAGAATAAATTATTTCCTGCTCAAAAATCTCTAATTATTAAAATAAGGATCTTGTTTATGGAAAAACGTGACGTTGTCATTATCGGATCAGGCCCAGCTGGCCATACAGCAGCTCTATACTCTTCAAGGGCCAATTTAAAGCCACTCGTTCTAGAGGGGCACGAACCAGGCGGCCAACTTACCACGACCACCGATGTAGAAAACTTTCCCGGTTTTCCTGAGGGTGTTCAAGGCCCAGACCTCATGGATAAGATGAAGAAGCAAGCTGAAAGGTTTGGAACTGAATATTGGCCAAAAAATGTGACCAAAGTCGACCTTAGCAAAAGGCCTTTTTCTATTGAATGTGAAGATGGCTCTCAAGTTTCAGGCCAAACAATTATTATTTCTACCGGTGCAAGCGCAAAATACCTCGGACTTCCCAAAGAAAAAGAATTTATCGGAAGAGGTGTTAGTGCCTGTGCTACTTGCGATGGTTTCTTTTTTAAAAACCAAATAGTCCATGTTGTTGGTGGCGGCGATACAGCGATGGAAGAGGCCAACTTTCTGTCTCGTTTCGCCTCAAAAGTCTATCTCATTCATAGAAGAGACACCTTTCGAGCATCAAAACCCATGCAACAAAGAGTTTTCGATAATCAAAAAATAGAAATTCTCTGGAACACCGTTGTTGAAGAGATTTTGACTGATGACCAAGGGGTTACTGGAATCAAAGTAAAAAACACAGTAACAAACGAGATCACACAAAGAGAAACGAACGGTTTTTTTCTAGGAATTGGCCACACACCCAATACCTTATTTTTAAGTGATCAAATAAAACTTGACCAACATGGCTTTATTGAGACAACCGATGGACCCGAAACAAATATTCCAGGCGTCTTCGCTTGTGGCGATGTTCAAGACCCTTTTTACCGGCAGGCCATAACGGCAGCTGGCTCAGGATGTATGGCCGCTATGAAGGCCGAAAAGTTTCTTGAGTCTGAAGGTAAATAATAAATCATTATCTGACCAAAGTATTTTTCCCCATTTTTTTTTCTTTGCCTTATGGTGACTCATTGTGAAAAATGAATCTAATCTCTATATTTTTACACCACGGAAGGTTTTAAAAGGATGGAAATATTTAAATACAATACGCTCAAGGTCTTTCTTGAAAAGAGAACAAAGTCCCTCTTTATTCACCTCAATCGCGACCATCAAAGTAAGAATAACCTTATAAATGTGGAAACAATCTTTGAGCTAGAATCTCTCCTTTCATGGACTGCTCAGCATATTGAAATAAATACGATTGTGATTCAGGGGCAAAATAACTTTTTTTCCAAAGGCTTTGACCTTAATGAATTTGCAAAACTTCCAGATAAAAGATTTCAAAATATTATTGAAAAATTTCAGAAAGTTATCTATTCGATGTTTTTCCTTCCGCAAACGATCATCGCCAACCTTCAAGGTGGAGGTAAGGGACCTGGACTTGAGTTGGCCATTGGAGCCGATATAAGGATTGCTTGTTCAAAAAATAGCATCAGTTTTGACCATCTTAAGAATGCCATAATCCCCTCATGCGGTGGGGTTGGTTTCCTTTCTCAGATTATACCAAGCTCCTACACGAGAAACTGGCTCCTTTCTCCCGACTCAATAAAAAACGAAAACCTTTTAGGTAGTGGCTTCATACATTCTTTCTATGAAGATAACAAAGAAGGTGAATTTTTGAATCAGCTGCTTGAAGATATTTCAAAACAGTCCCCTATAAGCAGAATTCAAACAAAAAGAAGTCTTCTCGAGGCCATATTACCCGAACTCGATAGAACTCTTACTTTCGAAAAAAAGTTCGCAAATGCTGGAATGGCCCTTAAAGATTGGAAAAGACAACTAGAGGCCCTCGAAAAAAATGAAATCCCGGAGTTTTTAAAGGCCAAAGATCTGGGAAATCTCCTTAAAAAAGAAAGGCACGAAGAAGTTCACTAAAAACGATAAACAATACGTGTCTCATAAAAGTTCAATGACTTTTCAATCAAAGAGAAGTCGCGGGTTATTCCGAGAAGAAAACCTCCTCCTCCGGCACCACATAGTTTTAAATGAAACTCGTTAGATTCTAGCCCGGCCTCCCAAAGATCTTTAAATAAGGGAGGAATCATAGGATCAAAATGTTCACGCTGAAAAGAAGAAAGGTTTTTAAAAGACTCAAACAACAAGTCCAGGTCACGCTTTAAAAAACTATCGATGCACCTATGTGTTAATGGCAAGAGATGTTGATCACAAATACGGCCAAAATCTTGAGAAGAGCATTTTTCTAGAAATAAATTAACAAGAGGCTCAGTTTTTCTGGCCCTTCCCGTATTAAGCAAAAAGATTCCTCCCTTCCCCGTTTCATAAGAAGGAAGATCAACCATTAAAAGATCATCTTTTCCTTTGATCAATACTGCCTTATTAAGAAAACTAATCAGAGGGTCAATGCCTGAACTTGAGCCATGGAAAAAAGACTCCATTTTGGCAAAAAACCTTTTAAGCTTAAAAATCATCTCTGGGTTTAAAGAAAACTCTCGAACATAACGGGAGAAAATAGCGGCACAAAGAGCGCCGGAACTTCCAACACCAAAGCCTTGAGGTATTGTAGAATCGAAATAAAGTCCTTGAGAAATATCGAAATCAAAAGAGCGAGCGTCAAAATCAAATTCAAATTTATCTTTTTTATAACACCTTTTTAAATATTGAGAAAAGGCCTTAAGCTCTGGATCAATTTTAGGCCCTTCATTTTTTCTAAAGCTTAAAGACCCTTCGAAGAGAGAGTAAGGTATGCAAAGCGCCATGGGGTCTTTGATAATACTATACTCACCAAAAAGAAGAATTTTTGAGTTAAAGGACTTTTGCACCATTAAGCCTCCTCAAACTTAGGGCCATCTTTCCCCATTTTATCCTCGATCCAACGTCCATTTTCCAAGTGTTTTTTGCACTCTTCCTGAACAAATTTTCGAACGAGGTTTTCCTCACTTTTTAAACAAAGAAGATGTAAGTTTGGCCCAGCATCTAAGGTAAAGCAACATTTTGCTCCTGTCTTTTCCCTAAAATTTTTGATTTTTTCTATAAGTAAAAATGTCTGAGGCTTCATTAAAATAAAAGGCGTTACAGAGTTCATCATGAGAGAGTGAAGAGTCAAGGCCTCATTTTCAACAACGTTTTGAAAGGTCTCCCAATCGCCTTTATAAAGGGCATCAAGAACTGATTCCATATTCTTGTTGGCCTGAGTAATCCTGGCCTCGAGGAATGGATGGCCATTCATAAGAGAGTGGCCAACAGTTGATGAAACTGCTTTTGGCGAACTATCTACAATAAGGATAAAGTCCAAAATTTCTGAAAAGTCCTCATGGACTTTCGAAACAGGAGTTGCAAAAAGGTCACTTCCGAGCTTTTTTTCCTGCCAGGAGAACTCTCCCCAAGAGGCCACTCCACCGTAGAGAGAACGGCAAGCACTCCCTGACCCCAATCTTGAAATAAAGGAAGCCTTCTCGTAAAAAGGCCCATCCAAATGTCCTAAAGCTTTGGCCATTGAACAAAGACATAAAGCAAAGGAGGCCATTGATGAAGCTGAGGAAGCAATACCAACAGAGTGCGGGAAAGTATTAGAGGAACGAAACTCGAGGTGGTAATCCTTTACAAAGGAAAAGCTCGGGCCAATCCTTTCCAGAAGAGCTTCTATTTTTTTTTCAAACAGACACTTTTTTTCCCCTTCAAAAAAAAAGTCAAAACTAAATTCATCTGTCCTTTCTTTTTTTACCCATTTTAAAGAGGTTTGAGTTTTCGAAAGACTTAAAGAAAGACTTACAGAGGGATTGCAAGGGAGTTGAAGACCTTTTTTTCCCCAATATTTCACAAGAGCAATATTACTTGGGGCTTCCCAATAAACTTGCCCGGTCATTGAAGAACTCTTCCATTAGTTAAGTCATCAATATCTTGACTCTTAGAGAGTAGAGGACTTCTTTCTAAAATAATTTCTTTATAAGAAAAAATAGTTTCATGCCCGAGCTTACTTTTAAAATAATCTTTCGTTTGCGTCACTGGTCGGTCACTTGTGGCCAAAATAAAATCGCCACCCCAGGCACCCAAAGATTTTATTTCACCCCAATAGTCAGGAAATAATTTCTTTCTAACAGGACAAATATCCATATAATTGGCAACAAAATCTTCATGCTCTTTGATAAGCTCTTCAAACTCTTCCAAAGTCTCACTCTTCATGATCGCGCTCGTAAGAGCGGCCACAACATTGAGGTCATCCCTTGAAACCTTTCCTTTAGCTCTAAACTCCTTGATTCCTTGAACAGAGTCCTTCTTTTTCCCTAAAAAAACAAAATAGAGAGAATCTTTGAAGCTTGGACAAAAGTCAGTTAAAGACCATGAAGGCATTTTATCTTGAAGCTGATAGAGTATTGGGCCATCTGCTTGAGCACAAGCAATATCATAGCCAGAGCCTCCCACAGTTCCAAAAAGAAGCTTAAAGGGGCTTACATAGGCCCATTGAGCAATATTAAAAATATGGGTTGAGCTGGAGCCTAGCCCCCAATTCAAAGGAAAATCGATCTGAGTTGTAACCTCAACATCAACATTTTCCCTTAAAAAATGATTATTTTCTTTCCTCACCTGAAGCAAAAGGTTTTGAAGAAGGATGGCCCTTGGACATGGGCTTTCTTTTAAGCAACGGAAGTGCCAAAACTCATACTCAGACTCAAACCAAAGTTCACCTTTTTCATTATAGCTTTTCCAAATCAATGTAGGATTAAACGAAGGCCTATAAGAGACTGTCAGGTTCTGCCCAAGCTTTGTTGGAAGAGCAAGAGATAGGGCCCCATCCAATACAAAATACTCTCCTGTTAACAGAAGCTTCCCATTTCCGTAGAACTTCTGGGATTTTTTGGCCGAGTTCCTCTTGGAAAACTCAGTCTCCATATCGTTTATCATTAATGATATTTCCTTAATCCACCGAGGAATTCTTTTACAGCATTAAAAGATACTACCCGGCTAGAAAAAAAGGTTTTGGCCTCTGTCCTTTCTTTTTCATTGGCCTTAAAATGGTTGAGAATATTGAAAAGGTGCATTTTCATATGACCTTTTTGAATTCCCGACGTCACCAAAGAATTGAGAGCTCCAAAGTTTTGGGTCAGACCAATACAGGCCGCCACCTCCATCAACTTTGAGGCTTTTGGATTACCCAAAATATCTAACGAAACCCGTGCCAAAGGATGTAAAGAAGTTAGCCCTCCGACGGTCCCAAGGGCCAATGGAATTTCAATGGCAAAATTGAAAACTCCGTCCTTAATTTCAATATTTGTAAGACTACGGTATTGTCCATCTCTAGCAGCGTAAGCATGAGCGCAAGCTTCAATGGCCCGAAAATCATTGCCTGTTGATTGAACAACAGCATCAATACCATTCATGATGCCTTTGTTATGAGTCGTGGCCCTGTAAACGTCCAAATGAGCGATCCTTGCCGCCATTTTTAAACGCTCAGCATACACTTCAGGCGCCATTTCCAGACCTCGATGATCCAAGTCCTCTACCTTTGCAGAAACTTTGCACCTTACAAGACACTCGGGCGTATAATTAGAAAGAATCGACATAATAACATCGACCTTTTTTTTGTTCTTCAGAAAAAAGAGGTGACTCTAAAATCTCTTCTTTGAGTTTGACGGCAAAGGTCTCCAAAACAGAATTGATGAAGTTGGCCCCCATAGCATCACAAGTTTCAAAATTGGCAAATATCTGAAAAAGTCCAGGTTCTTCAGTAGTTTTATCGACAAGACTTATCTCACCAATACCGCCACCTCTCTCTTCCATCGATTGGACCATAGGGCTTACTGATTCTCTTAATTGAGGGACAATCCCCTTAAAAAAACTCTTGAGGAGCTCCTTCGGCCCGTGCCAAATAAAATGAACTTGTCCTACTTTTTTTGTGGAAACGACCTCGGTGTGAAATCCACCTCGACTAAACCAAAATTTAGCACTTTTTGCGCAAGCAGCAACAACGGAACTTTCTTCTATCACCATAGGTACACAATAGACTTCCCCATTAATTAAAACATTGGGAACAATTCCATACGGGAGGTAAAAGTTTGAAACAGTATTTTCACTAAATTCATCAAAGGTTTTTTGAAAATCTTTATTCTCATGCCAAAAACTTTCAATTTGACTACGAATAACACTTGAACCTTCAAAAAATGTATCAACAAGAAAATTAATTTTTTCGCTTTTAGAAAATTTTGAAAAGCCAGTTACTTCTTTCAAAAAGTCCTCCCTTAAATCTCTTCTTAATTTTTTACTCTAAGAAAAGCTTGAGATAAGGCCAGACCTCTCAATTGATTCTCAACAAAGGTTCTTAGGGCCGGGAAGCCTTCCCGTCCTTTTTCCAAAAAAGCCTTTGCCTGGGCATAAACACAAGAAGCGCCAAGCTTCTCCATAAGGTAAAACCCATGAAGAGAGTCCTTAACACCACCAGAAATAATAAAGCTCTTGCAAAGTGCCTTACTACCTAATTTATCCAAGACCTGACGGGCCCAAATTACCATTTCATCCGCTGTATGGCCAACATAAGAAAAGTTGGAAAAGCTTGAAAAATCAGTCACTTTACTCCGCATCATTTCAAGTTTCGTGAAATTGGTTCCACCAAAAGCACCAAAGTCAATGGCCGCAAGGGGCAGCTTTATAAGTGCCTCAAGGCTTCGGGGGCCAAAGCCCTGACCCACTTCCTTAACTATGACATTATGAGAAAAGGTATCAAGAAACTCAGTAACTGTATCTAGAGGAGACCTTTTGAAGCGGTCTCCACCCGGCTGAAACCATTCTTGCAAAGGGTTAATATGAATTATAAGACCATCGGCCCTCAAGCGACCCACAAGGTCCTCAACTTTGTTTACTTCCGATTTTTCTAGGATGCTTTCAATCTGGGCCACCCCTAGATTAGCATAAAAAGGGAGCTCTTCACCAAGAATAGGCCTTAAATCAAAGTCACTCCAACGTGAAGGGTCATCAAAAAGAATGCGGCAAGAACCCAGACCTAAACCCAACCCAAACTCAGAGGCGACTTCGGCCCAAAGACGATTTAACTCTCCTGCCTCTTTCGTTCCCCCCGTCATACTTGAAATCCAAAGAGGGGCCTTCATTTTTTTACCAAGAAACTCAGTCTCTAAACCAAAACGGCCATCTTCGGGATGAGTCCCAAAGAGAGGCTCAAAATCAAAACGGGAATCTATTGAATGGGAAAACGTTTGGGCCTTTTGAGCAAGATCCAAATGGTCACTCTTTCTTGTTTTTAAACTTTGATTGTCTTTATTTTGCATTTCAACATCTCAACTTGTTCCAACAAACGTATGCAAAAAAAAGCGAAAAGGCCACTAAATGGCCTTTTTAGACCTTCTTTTTCCTACTAAAAGGAGCTCACTAACCTTGCTTTTCTCTATCGCAGAAGTATTCATAAGCTGATAACGGTACTCATTGTTCAGATACATTTTTTGCTGGTCCTTATAGTGAGGACTTAACAAATGGCCAGAATTTCCAAGAGGAAGAATTCCCCAAGAAAAACCAGGTGTTTTAAAATCAATTAACCTTCTAGTAGAAGGACCTGAAGTTACTTTGAATTTTTTATGGCATCCTTTACTAGAAAGGTTATTGATGTGTTCATAACCTCCTGGTGCTGGATAAGGCCCTAAATTAAAAAGGTATTTAAGCGGAGCAATCTTCCCTAAAGGATGAATATACTCGATGGTATGGGCCTTTCCCCAATTCCACGAGACCATTTCTTGCCCAAACTCCTTCTCCAAAGATTTAATTGTTTTTTTAAGTCCAAGAAGAAGGACATCATCTCTTTTCTCAATTTTTTCCGAGGAAGATTTAATATCCCACCAAGAAGAATCATTTTGTTCAAGGAGCCTTTTATAAGAAAACCAGTGAGAATTTAAACTACAATAAGTAAACTTTTGCTTGTCCGGAAGCTCATCAAAAAGGAGTCTCTTATTTTCGAGATTCCACTGGTGATAAAGCATTGCACCGATGCTTTCAACAGTCGACTGTTTATCCCAGTTTTTAAGAAAGGTAAGTGCCCTTTGCTCTTTTTCAGTAAGTTTTTTCCCTTTCAAAGAATTTAATAATCTTAGAAGAATAGGGCCTGTTATTTTACTTTTGGCCGAGGTTTGAACTTTTTTAAGCTCTTCGGCACTCCATTTTTCCTGGGTTTCTAAAAGCTCTGTTATGGAATCAAACCTGTCAGATGGAGACCAAAAACCATCAATCCCCTCACTTTTTTCAGGTTTCCAGTTAGCAAGAACAATCACTCCAGACTCTGGATTATACGTTTTAGGGTTTTTTGAAAAAGGAAGATAATCATATTCGTGACGTCCAGAACCACCATCAAGTATGCGATCTGAATTCATACGTCGAGTTCTATTTGGAATCCGTCCATAAACAAAAGAGCCTATGTTTCCTTCAGAGTCCGCATAGGCAATATTTAGGCCAGGAGCCGCACCTAATGAAAATGCTCCTGTAAACTGATCCCAATTTTTTGCTAACTGACCTTTGTACATGGCCTCCATCGCATAGTTTTCAGGATGATAAAAACTCCACTTCACAGAAATATTTTGTCCATCCATTAATTTGTCTAAAAGTGGGCCATGAGGTGTCACTCTTACTTTTAGTGTTTCTGGATCTTCTCCCTTAACTAATAGAGTTTCTTCGTACTCTTTTAGGGGGGTCCACTTTTCTTTAAACCTAACCTTTTTTCCATCCGGAGAAATTTCCTCTTGATAAAAATCCATGTCGTCAACTTTACTCATCGTCAGGCCCCAAGCAATATGCTTGTTATGACCTAAACCAGGAAAAGGAACGAGTGGAAGGTAATGTCCATAGATCTCATGATTTGGAGTTTTAATATGGGCCTCAAACCAGACACCAGGAAGAGCAAAGCCGATATGGGGATCTGACGCCAAAAGGGCCTTCCCACTTTTTGACCTTTTCGCTGAAAGGGCCCAGGCATTACTCCCTTCAAAAGAGAAAAATCCTTCCTGTAATTGTTCATGAATCCCAAGAATTTTATCTAAAGAAATACTAGAAACCGAGGCAACTTTTTTCTTATCAAAAGAGGGTTCAGGTCTGAGTTCTTCAAACATCTTTGTGGGAAGTGTAGAGGCCAGTGTTGAAAAGAGAACATCTTTTCTAAAAGACGTAGCGAAACTATACCCCATATATCCTGTAAAGGCGAAACCGTCGTAAGGATCGAATGGTTTTGGTTTATAGTTTAATAAGTGGAACTCTGTTGGAAGAGGGTTTGTTCTTACATATTCATTTACCCCATCGTAGAAGGCAGTAAGATAACTCCACATCTTCTCGTTTCTTTTTCCCTCTTTTTTTCGTTTTTCCATGATTTCAATCATAGATTTTCTCAAACGAAGGGTTCGAAACTTTCTGTCAACTTCAAGGGTTCTCTTTCCAAGAATCTCACTAAGTTGTCCATTAGCAAGCCTTCTTTGAATATCCATTTGGAAAAGTCTTTCTCCGGCAATTGTGTAACCTAAAGCATAGTAAGCGTCTTTCTCATTTTCTGAAGTAATGTGAGGAACGCCCCACTT
>JAOMEV010000039.1 GCA_028346125.1 Bacteriovoracales bacterium
TACTTTCTTTTTAGCAGTCTTTTTTTTAGTTGTTTTCTTTGCCATTTTTCTACCTTGGTTAGTCAGAAGCCTTTAATAAGAGATTTTAGGACGTAAAGATTATAACATGATCGCTCAGAGTAAAAAGTAAAAATTTTTTTAGATAATAACCTGACCAAAAAAATCACTTGGGCCTTCCGTTTGAGAAATAAGTTTTTTAACAAATATCATAAAATTATAGTTTAGGCCTTGGTTTGTTTAGGGCATAATTTTTAAGATACCCAGTATTTTGTATACCAATTTTTTCGGAGGAAAAATGAATTTTAAAAAGTCTAACTTAGTTCTAGCGGCCATTTTGATGTCATTTGGCCTAAATTCTTTTGGCATGGGTGATTCTCCCATGAACATAAAAATAGGGTTCAATGTTCCCTTAACCGGTTTTGCAGCAGCTGATGGAAAATCAGCTCTCAATGGTGCCGAACTAGCAGTCGCTCAGGCCAACGAAGCTGGAGGTATTGATGGTAAAAAAATCGAATTAGTGGTTTATGATGATCAGGCCTCTCCAAAGGAATCTGTTCCTATCGCTCAGAAACTTATTCAAAAAGACAAAGTCGTTATAGGTATTTCAGGAAGTTATTCTGGTTCAACAAGAGCAGCCGCTGGCGTTTTTCAGGAAAATAAAACACCTTATATTTCTGCCTATGCTGTTCATCCAGGGATTACAAAGGCAGGAGATTATGTTTTTAGAACTTCTTTTGTAGGTGAAGTTCAAGGAAGGGCCGGGGCCAAACTCATCGGTGACTCTCTTGGTAAAAAGAAGGTTTCCCTCATCGTTTTAAAAAATGACTTTGGAAAATCTTTGGCGCGAGGCTTTAAGGAAGCTGCTGGAAAATTTGGTATTACTATTGCTTCTGAATACGAATACAGCATAAAGGATAGACAATTCGGTCCCATCGTTTCAAAAGTAAAAAATGATAAACCAGAGGCCATTTATGCGACGGGGTACTTTTTTACTGCTGGGCCACTAGTCAGCCAATTGAGGGCCGCAGGCATAAGTGTTCCCATCATTGGCCAAGAAGGTTATGACTCTCAAAAATTTATAAGTATTGCCAAAGCAGCAGCAGAGGGAATTATCATCACAACTTCTTTAGATAGAGATTCGAAGTCAAAGGTAACACAAGATTTTATTAAGGCCTTTGAAGAAAGGTCTAAACAAAAAGTTGATATGGTTGGGGCCTCAGCGCATACAGCTATTTCTGTTGCTGTTGCAGCCTTAAGAAAAGCTGGCGTTACGGATAAAGTGGCCATTCGAAAAGCTATTCAGGAAACTAACCTTGAAGCTTCTACTGGAAATGTAGCATTTAATGCTTTGGGTGAAATCAAAAAGGATGTTCAAATTCAAGTTGTAAAAAATGGAAATTGGAGACACCATTCTATTATAAAAGATCCAAAACTATTGGCACCACCTAATAAATAATCGATAAAGTAGGCCGCCAGAAGTGGCGGCCTTTTTTCTGGTCAATTAAATGCTCTATTTAGAACTTTTTATTCAAGGAATTGTACAAGGAAGTCTCTATGGGTTGATGACTCTTGGGCTTACTCTTGTCTACGGTCTTCTTAGAATCCTTCATGTCGCCCATGCTGGGCTTTTTACTTTGGGAGGGTATATAGGAGTCTTAGTTACAAACCAGACTGGAAGTTTTGGTTTGGCCCTCATAACGGCCATGGTCACTGTTGGGGTTATGGGGATGGGTGTTTATAAGTTTGCTTATGAGCCTCTTTTAAAAAGACCACCTTTTGTTATTTTAATTGCTTCAATCGCTCTTTTTATTGCTTCAGAAGAAATCTTTCGCATTATTTTTGGCCCATACGGGCTTAGTTATGAAAATCCCCCTCTTAAGGGACAAGTTGAGATTTTTGGGGGAATGAAGATAAAAGTCGGGGAAATTATCGTTATCGGCTTTTCGCTTGCAATGCTAAGCTCTTTAGCTTGGCTTTCTAAATATACTCGAACTGGAATGGCCTGGAGAGCAACTGTAAGTGATCCGGACATTGCCCAGGCCTTTGGTGTTAATAAAAATAAGGTCCGTTACCTTAACTTTTTTATGGCCTCAGCTCTTACTGCGACAGCAGGAGTCTTTGTTGCTCTTTTAAATAACCTTGTTGAGCCAACAATGGGGAGTGTTCCCTCCTACAAAGGGCTGGCGATTATTGTTTTAGGGGGCCTTGGAAATATTAGAGGAACTTTAATAGCGTCTCTTTTATTGGGGGTTGTCGAGTCTTATGGAACGATTTATTTAGGAAAAATTTTAGATAGAGATGCTATAGCCTTTGGTCTTTTGATTATTGTTTTGATGATACGACCTAAAGGTATATTGGGAGAGAAGTAAAAATGGACTATGAGATCACCTTGTTGACGACAATGTCCATAAGTATTCTTTTTGCTTTGGGGCTCAATTTTGTGACCGGTTTCTGCGGTCAAATAAGCCTTGGGCATGCCGCCTTTTTAGGAACAGGGGCGTACACTTCCGCTTTAATGACAAAAGCATCCATTCCTTTTTTAATCACTTTACCTGCTTCGGCCATGACGGCCGGGTGTCTAGGTTTTTTTATTGGTCTCGCGAGCCTTAGAGTTCGCCATGACTTTTTGGCGATTACGACTATGGGTGTAGGGTTCCTTTTTGTAGGAATTGTGAGGCAACAGGACTTTTTTGGGGGTGAAGAAGGAATTTCAGGAATATCTTCTCCTGGTTTTAGTCGTTTTGGCTTTCTTCTCCTTTGTATCGCTTTGACTCTTCTATTTGCCTTTTTCTCAACGGCCATAAAGAGGTCTTGGATGGGGAGAGTTTTTGAATCAATTGCCGATGACGAAGACATTACTTCTATTCTTGGAATTAATGTGGCCCATTATAAAATTTTTGCTTTTGTCGTGGGAACTTCCGTCGCCGGGGTTGCCGGGGCCCTCTATGCTCATCATCTTCGCTTTATTGGCCCAGACAGTTTTGGCTTCGTTGAATCTGTAAGTGTTTTGGCCATGGTGATTATTGGAGGGGTGGGCTCGGTTTGGGCCGTTTCATTTTCCGCGGCGCTTTTGAGCGTTCTTCCTATGTTGATTCAGTTTGTTGATGACTATAAACTTCTTTTCTATAGCGGGCTTCTTTTTTCCATGATGAGGTTTTCTCCAGGTGGTATGGCCAGCATAGTAAAAAAAATGAAAACTAATAATGAAAAGTCTTCTTGAAATAAAAAATGTTACGGTTCGGTTTGGGGGTGTCACTGCAGTTGACGGCGTCTCCTTGTCTTTGGGGAAGGGAGAACTTATAGGTTTTATCGGCCCAAATGGTGCCGGAAAAACAACTCTTATGCGTGTTATAACTGGCATGGTCAAACCAAATGAGGGCGAGGTTATACTTGAAGGAAAGGACCTTTCGAGGCTTCCTATTCATGAAAGAGTGTCTTCCGGACTGTCCTTGGCCCAGCAAATCGTAAGACCACTTGTTTCTTTCCATGCTCTTGATAATGTCATTTTGGCCTGTGGAAAGAAAAAAACTGAAAATGTTTTAAGCTCTTTGTTCCACAAGGACACTTCAGAAGAGAGTGAAAAGGCCAAGGACCTTCTAACTCAGGTAGGCCTTGCAGATTCCTTTTACAATTTTCCTGAAACGATGCCTTTAGGGCATTTAAAGCGCCTTGAATTGGCAAGGGCGCTTGCTCTGGATCCGAAACTCCTTCTTCTTGATGAGCCTCTCGCAGGACTTAATCAACTTGAGGCAAGGAAACTCAGTGATCTTATTGTGACCCTTAATCAAAAGGGCCAAAGCATCCTTTTAATTGAACATAACCTAAAGGAAGTCATAAGAATTTGTAAAAAAATATATGTTCAGGATAATGGTCGGTTTTTGGCCTTTGGAGAGACTGCCGAGGTGATGAGTAATATTGAGGTTCAAAATGCTTATTTAGGGAAAAATAAAAATGCTTAGATTAGAGAATTTGACCTGTGGCTATGGTGAAACACAAGTTGTGAGGAGTCTTTCTTTCAATGTTAAAGAAGGGGAGGTTTTAAGTTTTATTGGACCTAACGGTGCGGGGAAAACTTCAACGTTATTATGTTTAATGGGCCTTGTTTTGTGCAAGGAAGGAAGTATTTTTTATAATGAAAAAAACATAACGTCTTTACCGAGTGAACAAAGAATTAAAGAGGGGATATCTCTTGTTCCTGAAGGAAGGCGTATCTTTCCAGACCTTTCTATTTTTGAGAACTTGATGGTAGGTGGCCATACACTTTCTAAGGATAAATGTTTAAAAAATATATCTAAGGGGTATGATTACTTTCCTATTCTCAAGCAAAGAAAAAACCAATTAGCAGGATCTCTTTCTGGTGGCGAACAGCAAATGCTAGCTATGGCCAGGGCGTTAATGGTTAATCCTAGACTCCTTCTTGTCGATGAAATTTCATTGGGACTCATGCCTAAAATTGTAGATGAGTGTTATGAAGTTTTGAAGGCCTTGAAAGGACAAGGACTTGGGATCATTTTAGTGGAACAAAATACTGAAAAGGCCATTGAAATGGCCGATCATATTGTTGTTTTGGAAGCTGGTAATGCTATTTGGAAGGGGAGCTCAGAAATGGCAGAGAAAGAGGATGTTATTCAAAAGCTTCTTATTTAGGCCATTATAGTAGAGTTTAATTGTCGGATGAATCGTTAATATTTTAAGTTTTTGAACCCTAATGTCGAAACGTGGACTTGAAAGGGACTAGAGGGGAGGATAACTTGAGCATAATAAAAGAAAACATAAAAATATACAATGAACAGCTAGAAGTCGTTCTCAATAAAATGGCAAGCAGTAGGCACGAGAATGTAGAAATTATGATTGAGGATCTTTTTTTCCGAGGTCTTGGTATTCAAATTCATGAGGAGGTTCCTGATGAAAAAATTGAAAATGGGGAATATATTTTAGTCGATGGATACGGATATTTAAGTGAAGATGTTATGGAGTCTATTAAGGACCTAGGGATGTGATTTGTTGAGCTACCTTTTACCACGCTGCTTAATAATAAGACCATTTAGGAAGTTTCTTAAGAGTTGATCTCCGCACTCTTTATAATTTGGGTGGTCCTCTTTTCTGAAGATAGCAGAAATTTCTGATTTACTCATGTTAAATTCTACAAGCTTAAGAATATCTAAGATATCAGTATCTCTGAGTGAAAGGGCGACTCTAAGCTTTTTTAAAACATCGTTATTTGTCACGAAAACCTCTTTTTGTTGTGAGTAGTACTTTTAGGACAAAAAGCCCCTTAATTCAATGGAAAAAGAAAAATTACAGGTTTGTGTACATCATAATTTCAATAGATTAGAGATCTTTTGAAAACAAAATATCGGACTTTTATCTCGGTTGTGGCCAACCAAATCAGCTCTTTATGGGAGTTTTCCTGACTCGATGTTTTTAATAACCCTAGAAAGCATTATATGCTTCAAAAGAGAGTGATGAGTGTAGAGTTTTACTTAAACTCAAATTTTGGGAAATTAAACTGAAATCTTTTTTGAATTAAAGAAAAAAAGAAGAGACCCATCAAAAAAATAAAGAGACTAAAACTAAAGAGTTCAAGTGTCATTGGAATAATAAAATAGGAAAGTATAAATTGGGTTAAAATGCTAAAACCCAATATCTTGAGAATAAGTTCTTTTGATCTGCCTTTGATAAATGCGGCACCTAAAGGGGCCCCAAAAATAACAACAGGGACGCTAACCCACCAGTAATTTACCGCCAGAGGAGAAAAGCTTTGATAGAACATCCCTTTTATCAAAAGGCCGCCAAGGGAGTTGATGGCCATAAGAATAATTGATGTCAGTGTGGCCTTCTTTACATCAAGGTTGTAAAAAAGGGTTAAAAAAGCAAATGTAAAAATATCAAGACCTGTTCCTGTTAATGCGCTAATTTGGCCTCCAAGAAGTCCGACGGTAAAAAGAATATTAAAGTCTTTCGTTGAGAGAGGGTCTTTTACAAAAAGCTCTTTTATAGGCCTAGAGGCCCTTCTCTTCTCTATAATGAAAATCCATATACCAAAACTTAGCCACAATGAAGTGAAGAAGATTTTACAGTAATCAGGGGCCATTTTCGGGGCGATAAACTCAAGCCCTGGAATAATTCCAAGAAAACCACCCAAAGAAATAGGAAGAATAATTTTTTTGTAGAGAGGGGTCTTTAAAATGATAAGAGTTAAGGCCGCCATACTCATGCCAACCGCTTGAATCATCCATGAAAAATCCCTGGCCACGGATGGAGGTGTTTTAAAAATAAGGGTTAGGACTGGAAAGGCAAAGGCCCCTCCGCCTTCACTTGTAGCACCTGCAATAAAAGAGCCCAAAGTCATTGTTAAACTCATAGGCCAATATTTGGTGAAAAGAGACCAGTTACCAAGTAAAGTCATTCCCAGGGCCCACAATAGGATTATGAGAATAAAGGGTAAAACTATAAGATGAGTTGTTTTGGCCGCTTTCATGGCCCTTTTTATACGTTTTATTGGTATTTTCGTCCATTTAAGGCAAAAAAAAAAATAAAAGGTGAAAATAAAATTTATTGATAAGGGAAAGTTTTACAAGAGTTTTTAATTGAACTTGAGAGGGGTTATTGAAGTGTTTTATAGTCCGAAGCTATGAAAATAACTGACCAGTTTCTACTAAAAAACATTTTTTCTTTACCCCTTAAGTTCCCAAAGATATCTCCTTTCAAAAGGGTTTCAGATTGGGTCATTAACCTAGATCCTAGGCTTAGTATTTGTTTCCTTTTATTTTCTTATCTGTTTTTGGGGATCACTATTTTAGGGTTTAACAGAACACCTATACAAATTTTGACGACAAGCTTTTCAGCATGTCTTTTTGAAATGGCGCTTTTTTATTTTTTTAAAGAGAGAAAGTTGATCTTTCCATTGAGTGCTCTAATTACGAGTTTTTCTCTTTCTCTTCTTCTTAATTATTCTCATAATAATTACCTTTTGTTAGTTCCGGTATTTTTTGCGATAGGAAGTAAATATCTTTTAACTTTTAAAGGTCGTCACATGCTCAACCCCGCCCAGGCAGGTGTGAGCTTTTCACTTATTTTTTGTGGCCATTTGATTACGTCTTCTCCTGCATACCAGTGGAATGGAATAGGGTCCATGGGAGCGTTTATCGCTGGTTTTGGGTTGTTTTTCCTAGTCCCTAAGGTGAAAAGGTTTCCTTTAGTGATTTCTTTTCTCGTCGCATTTACTTTGCAGACTCTTTTTAGGGCCTGGTTGATGAAGCATCACCTTCCTTTTGCAACATTGTTTTTTGGAACGTTGACATCCCCAGCTTTCTTTCTTTTTACATTTTTTATGATAACTGACCCGGCCACATCACCGAAAGATACAAAAGGCCAGGTCATTACAGGAATTACTCTCGCTCTTTTAGACCTTATATTTCATATCAAACAAAGTTATTACACATTCTTTTATGCCGGACTTACTCTTCAGCTAGGAAAGCTCTTTTATTCTCATATTAAAGAGTTAAAGAATGAAGGTTTTGATACCTTTAAAATTAAACTTCTTCCTTATTTATACAGAGTGGTTGTTTTAGGGGTGGTTGCGCTTATTGGTCTGGGCATCTATAAAACTCAGATTTCCCCCCGTCTTGAGTACAAAGGCATCCAATTCTCTTTTAATTCTATTCCTGCTCAAGATTCTGGTTTGGGAAGTGAGTTTGGGAAGGTCTTAAAAAGAGTCGACCCTCGGGTAAGGCATTTCTCAAAATGGATCTTATCTGTTGGAGATTCAGTTGCCGTAGGTGATTATGACAACGATGGACTCGTTGATGTTTTTCTTACGAATATGCTTAAAACAGGGGAATTTCGAAGTGCTCTCTATAAGAATAGAGGTAATTTTGAGTTTGAAAGAGTTCAAATCCCTGCTTTAGGAACCAAAACTGATGAAATAGAAAAATATGGGCTTAATTCGAATGCCTTTTTTGTTGATTACGATAATGACGGTGATTTGGACCTCTTCTTAAATTATGCTTTTGGGAACCCCATTATGCTAAAAAATGAACTGATTGAGAAAGGGCGAGCATCATTTAGGGATGTGACTTCTTTATTGGGGTTATCTCATTATACGAATTCGTTGGCCTCCAACTTTTTTGATTTTAATAGAGACGGCCTCCTTGATGTTATTATTGGTCAAGTATGGCCCGCAAATTTACCTGATTACCCTAGCGATAAACCACAAAAGCTAAACCTTTTTCACCTCCCTAAGGAACAATACCCAGGGGATAAAAGAATGTTTAATTTTATGCATGCGAGTTGGCATATGGCCGATAATGGCGGTAAAAACCGTCTTTTTATCCAAGATAAAGGCCAGTTTAATGAATTAAAAAATATAGGGCTGCCTGAAACATTTTGGACCCTAGCGATTGGTACAGGTGATTTAAACCGAGATGGATGGACTGACCTTTATGTCGCCAATGATTTTGGACCTGATAATCTCTATTTTAATAAGAATGGAAAAAAGCTTGAAAAAATTGAAGGAAAGCTTTTTGGATCTATTGGTAAAGATACCTATAAAGGAATGAATGCCTCTGTTGGTGACGTCGATGGTAATGGTCTTTTGGATGTTTATGTCTCAAATGTTCACCATGAAATGCAGGCAGAAGGGAGCCTTTTATGGATGTTTTCCGAAAATAAGGAAAACCTTTGGAGGCCATTTATTGAAGATAAGGCCACAAGTTTGGGCGCTTTAAATGAGCAACGATTCGGCTGGGGCGCATCTATGGCCGATTTTAATAATGATGGGCATTTGGATATTTCTCAGGCCAATGGAATGGTAGATGATAAAAGAGATAAAAAGTTTAAAACGTGTCCTGATTATTGGTACGTTAATGAGAAAATCGCGCGTTCAGCACCCTCTATCCATCGCTATGCTCACCAGTGGGGTGATATTAGAGGTTATTGTATTTATGGAAATGAAAGAGATCGTCTTTACTTAAATACTGGAAACAAAAAGGGGCACCTTTTTGTTGATGTCAGTGAAAAGGTCGGTATGACTGAAGAGCTAAACTCAAGGGGTATGGCGGCGGCTGATTTCGATAATGATGGGAGAATGGACTTATTGGTCACAAACATTTTTTCAAATCCAACACTCTACAAAAATTTAGTTAAGGTGAAAGATACCTGGATCGGTTTTCAGCTGGAGTCTTTTGATGACCGTTGTAATCGGCAGGGTGTGGGTAGCCGAGTGGAAATCAGTTATAAGAACTCAAAAGGCAAATTGAAAAAACAAATGAGAGAAATACAAATAGCTACAGGTTTTTCCGCTCAAAGCGATATTAGGGCCCATTTTGGTTTAGGTGATCTTGGTAAGAAAGAAAGCATTAAACTAAAAATAAATTGGTGTGGAATAGAACAAAGAACCTATAGCTTTAATAAATTTAATAGTTATCACAAAGTTATTTTAAAAAGGTAAAAAAAATGAAAGTCGGTCGACTTAAAGCAAAAGTTGTTTCCTTGGAAGATGTTACTCTACCTGAAAGGGCAAAGATGTTTCGTCTTTATAAGAGGTATTATGCAAATTCTGAAAGAGACAAATTTCAAAAAGACCTCCTGAGTAAGGATAAGGTTATTCTTCTTCATAGTATAAAAGACAATGAACTCCAGGGATTTTCTACTTTAAAGCATGTGGCGTTAACACTTTCAAATGGAAAAGACGTTAGAGGTATTTTTAGTGGGGATACTATTATAGAAAAAGCATATTGGGGTGATAAGGCCCTAAATATGGCCTTTTCCCTTTATCTTTTTAAAGAAAAATATAAGAGACCTTTTGATCCTCTTTATTGGTTTTTAATTTCTAAAGGGTTCAAAACCTATCTTTTATTGGCCAATAACTTTCCTAATTATTACCCTTCGGTGGATTGTGAAACACCTTCTGAAATGTCTGAAATTATGGATAGTTTTTCCATTTCTAATTTTCCTAAGGCCTACAATAAGGAAAGAAAAACATTAAGTTTTGGATCGGGATATGATCACCTTAAAAGCTCCGTAGCACCGATTGATGATGTGCTCATCTCCAAGAATAAAAAAGTAGCATACTTTGTAGAAAAAAACCCTAATTGGCAAGTAGGAGAAGAGCTTGTTTGTTTAGGAGTTTTTAACTGGAAGGTCCCAGCGGCCGTTGTGGTTAAAATTATAAAAAATATGGGAAGAAAAATAACCAAGGCCTTTGGGGACTTCTCTTTTGGGTTTTTAACTAGAAAGCGGTCTTGATTCCATAATTAAATTATGATGAATGTCCTTCTTTTTGTAGGGGCTTTCCTAAATAAAGTTGGGTGACCATCTTTAATGGAAGAGGAAAATAAATAATTTTTATAGGAAATGAATTTGGTTGAAGGAAAAATATTTATTTTTTTTCCACTTTTGTATTGTCTCTTTTGTAGAGGTTTTTGAGGGTTAGAACGAATTGTTGGAGGTGGTTCAGGTCATCTAAAGCCTCGTTTTTACTTATTTTTTTCTTGTTGTGGATTCGAGTCCATTTGACCCACCATTCAACGACATCACTAGAAAATTCTTTTTCATCATTTTTTACTGGCTTCATAATAATCCTTTCTTCTATTGTAACTCAAATGGTTTTTTTTTGAAGAGGGATTTGGCGAATTTTGAATTCATTTTTAATTCAAATTAAAAAAAATTATTGTTTAAATTGCTTTTTAATAATGAATTATTGAGTCTGATTGGGAAGGGTAGCGACTTTAAAAAATTTATTGAAATGAGTTAATCAGCTTTGGAGAGAAAGAAGTCCTCTTCAGTTGAAGAGGACTTTATATTTTTATAAAACTGGAGCTAAGAATTTTTCCATGCCATTTCCATTCTCATCTGGAAAGGTATAGCCTGTTTTGATTTGCTTTCCATCCTTGTAAAGAATGAAATATGGTGAGCTTGTTACACCTTGATCTTTAGCAATTTGGTTTAATTCAGTATAATCTTCGCTTTTTGGGTTCCACCAAACTTTGTATACGTCAATTGAGTCACGGTATTTCTTTTCTACTGCAGGTACTGAACCTAAGTTTTCAAGAAGAAGGCAGTGAACACAGTAGGTAAGGCCATATTTCACAAGAACCGGTCTTGTGTAAGAAGCTTCGATAACTCTTCTTTGGAAGTCGTCATTACTATTGATGGTGTGTGAAGCGTTCCATGGGCTTTCATGATTGATTTCGAACATGGCCCTTGGCTGGTATCTATAACCTCTTTGTCCCAATGATTTAATTTCTTTTTCTAGAAGTTTTAGCTTTTGAATCATTTTCCAAGATCCAATTCTATCTTCTTCTGAGCTATTTTTTTGAAGGTGAGTACAGTAAGTATTAACTTCTTTTCTTATAACTTGATTTAATTCACTAAGTGTAAAGAGACCATCTCTATTTCCTTTTGTCGTATCATTATACCAGGAAAGGGCCTTGAAAAACTTGTCCCCTGTATGGGAGTTTTCAGGTGCATGAGGGTTTGCTACTGCGCGAAGAAAAGATCTCACATAGCGCTTTGGGTTTGGAGTTTTTACTAGTGAATGGAATAAGGTAACAAGTTCCTTATCTGTGAACCCTTCTGCTGAATAATCTCTATAAAATTCGCTATAGGTTTCAGCTTTTGCATTAAGTGGGGATAAGAGAAGACATAAGATAATGGTAGTAAAGAATTTCATGGTACCTCATTTTTTATAGAGTTTGGGTTAACGCTTTGTAGCATTTTGGGGCGCCGCCATCAAGGTTCAAGCTTATTAGATGTAAAAAATACAGTAAAAAGGAGTCAAAAGGGTGAAGTTGGTCAAAGATGTATCAATAAAATTTATTTAATAAGAGAAGGTCCTTTTTCCCTAGCGTGGTTACAGAGGCTAACAAAGGCCGATCGAATTTCTTGATCTGAGGAAATAGGCCTAAGAAAAGACAAGTAAATGAACTCTTCATCAAGTTTAAGGTGGAACCCATCTTTATGTAGGCAAACAACTTCATGCTTGTCGCCATTTTTATTGGCCAAATGGGAGCTTAATAAGGAGAGAGAGTCTTGATGGTCCTTATTCATATGTCCAATAGCAAACTTTTCGGCTTCTTTGGAGAAAGGAACTTCATTAATAAATTGGTCACCAAGAAGTTTAAATATTTTTCCAAAAGTTTGGATGAAATGTATTTTAAGGGGAGTAATTTCAAAAAAATTGAAGTCGTGGGCCGTAAAGTAGTGCTGGGCCTCCGGAAAAAAAGTGAGATAACGGTTTTTTATGGATTCATAGTCTTCTCTTTCTTCCGGGACTACTTTTGAAATATTTCCCATGATTGAAATGCGACTGCTTGATTGTTTATTTTTGGCCGCCATATCAAACGCTGTAAGGCCTACCCTTTTTACTTTATTAATGTTTTTTGTGTGGAGGGCAATATCGCTAATCAAAATAACTAATTTTGATTCCAAAGTCGAAATAAAGGGGCAAAGGGAGCCGTAGGGGAATTGTTCTCCATCTATTTCATGGAAAGTTGAGAGTACTCCGACATCTCGATTCCTTAAAAAGTCTTTGGCCAGTCTTACAATTTCTTCTTGTTTCATAAATTATCCCTCAGGTTAAAATACATTAATTGAAGCACTTAAACAAATCTCTCTTAAATTCCTAAATGAGATAGACCTTATGTTAAAATGCCTAAAAGGAAATTTGTGTGTCAAAAAAAAAGCGAAAGGTTGTTTTTAAGAAAGGTGAAGGCGATATAAGGCCTTTAAACCTTTTAAATATGGAGCGGGCCGTTCAATCAAATACTGAATTTCTAGAAAGGGTTTTTGACGATTTTTCGAGAGAGTTAGGGCGGACCTTTTTGAGTCAATTTAAAAAAAATATAAGACCTTCTATGGTGTCACAGAAGGTTTGTAAATTAGATCAATTTTTCAAAAGTTTTCCAAATTCAGTTTTTCTTTCAACTTTTAAAATAAATAAGGAATTAGAGAGAGGGTTTATTAATTTTGATAACCAAATGGTCTATGAGCTGATTAATTTGGGTTATGGAGGAAAAGAAAGTAATTCAAGGGAAATTGTAGATAAGGAATTCACCCAATTAGAATTAAAGTTCATGGAAGGTTTTGTTAAAAAAATTTTGCTTTGCCTAGATCATTCGTTTTCGGGCCAGTGGCCAATGGAATTTTTGTGGGAGAGGAATGAAACCAACCCCAATTTTTTACCTTCGTCCACCGGTGTGGTCATTATTTTTACTTTTGAAGTTAATTTCGAGAAAAAAACTGGAGAGATTAATATAGTTTTACCTTTTAATTTAGTTGAAAAGTTAAGACGAAAGGTTTAGGCGGCCTTTTTCTCGCCTAAATTTTCTTCCAGGAACTTTAAAAAACCCTTGCTTTTTTTATTCACTGGAAGGGCATTTGACTCTTTAAGAGGCGATTTAAAAATATTTCTTATCATATCTTCCAAGAGGTAAATCGAATCTTCAAGTTTAGATGAATCTTTTGAGCTGATCTCTTTCTCTACTCCTGTTAAGAAGCTTTTAACATTTTTAAAATAGGATTCAGGAAGGTCAGATTGGGATATGATATCGCTATTTATATTATTAAGGGTATTAATAAGTATTTTTATATAATCTTCGTCCTTGATGTATTGTCCTTTTTTGAGCTTTATTTTTTCAGTTATTTTGCTTTCTAAGTCTTTTGTATCATCTATAAAGCTTTTATAAGAAGAAATTAAATATTTATTAATTTTCTTTTTTTCAATTGTTTTTTCTTTAAAAAGAGTATGGAAAGATGAAAGAAGATTTTCATAAATTTCACATGTTTCATCCTCGTGAATGCTTTTTAGAACTGAGGAGGTGAGCTTTAATTTAATAGAGATTTGATCAAATCTTTTGAGGACTTTTTCTTCATTAAGGTTTTGTGCTATTTTTTCTATCTTTGTATCGTTAATTATATCGTCTATGTTGAGGATTAAAATATCTTCAAATAAAATTTTAAGATCATGGTTTAGGTCTTTGATGAGGACAGGGATACGGTTCGTAAAATTATAATTAAAGTGGTAATCAACAGGGTAAAAGAGATTTACATTTTCAGCATATTTTAGGAGCGAGGAAATGCCATCACTTAGGATTGATATACCTTCAATGGCAGGAGTTTCACTTTCTCCTATCTTTTCAACATACCAGTATTCTCGATTTAAAGTTTTATCTAAGAGAATTAGGTCTCTTACACTAAGTCGAGTTTTGGAAAAAAAATTCTCAAGAGATTTCTGAAAAAAAGAAGATTCCTTAACTTTATCTAATGACAAGATAAAAATTTCAAAAAGGGCGAGCCCGTTTTTGATACACTCTTCCAAAATTTGGGAAATAACCCTTTTATTTTCTTGTGTTACGATTTCTTTAATGAGTTCAAAGTTAATTGAAACATTTTTGGACTTAAAGAAAAAATCCTCTGATTGTGTTACATCTTCGACAACACACATAAACTTTTCGACGAGGTTGTTTTTATCAAAAATTGGGTTGTATGAAAGTTTTAAAACCTTTTCTTCGTTACTAAAGTGATCATGAACCTTAACCACTTTTGGAAGATTTTCCTCTAAAACATTGAATTGGTACTCGTCTTCTCCAAAGAAAAGAGGAAGTGAACATTCAATATCTTCAAATTCTTTACTATTCTTTTTTATTTGTGGAAAAAGCGCATGATAGATAGATTCTCCAATAATATTTCTTTTAAAAATTTTTTCTGTGTGTTTTGAAATAGGATCGAGAACTTTGAAGTCCTCATCAACAGCAAAAACGGCGACCCTTAAGTGGTCAAGGAGATCAGTTATTTCTTTTGTCTTTTCACTTACAATTCGCTTTAGGTTTTTATTATGGTCTTTGGTCTTTTCAAGAAGATTGTGAATGTGAACTGAGTATGTATCTAGCTCCATATTTTGAATTTCCAAGTCATATTTTATATCTTGGATCTTCGCGAGCTGCTTTCTAATGATGTCATTCAGAAGAGCAAAAAATACTGTACAAAATATTAAGCTAATGAAGGCCAGTAAATCATCTTCTTGAAAAGGTCTTTTGTATGCCAAGTAAAGAAAGGCGATATAAACAGCGTGAATAAGGCCAACGATGAGTGTTCTTTTTGCTCCAGTACGGGCCACTGAACAATTAAATAAATTAGATAAAATAATACAAAAAATAAGAAATAGTCCGTTAACTGAATCATGATGAAATAAAGCAGTGATGGGCGGGTATAAATAATTAATGGTCAATAATAAAATAATATATTTATCTAAACCTTTTGTCTTAAATTTAAAAAATAGAGGCTCCGTTTTCAGTATGAAAAAGCCATTAATAGATAAAACAACAATAACAGGGAGTAAAAAAATAAGGATATTTGGTAGGTTCGTTTTGTAAACGAAGTTAATGCTAAGGCAAACTAAACATAGAAAAACCCATCCTAAGATAACAACAAAGCTTATAAAGTCAGCTTTCTTCTTCACCTTTTTTTTCAATTTTTGATTTTCGGAGTCTTCCGTTAGCATTATTTTTCTCAAAAATTTAATTAATAATTTTCCTCCGTAAGTATCGGTTATGACTAAAAAAATCCTTTAAATTAAAAAGTTAAAAACTTTTGGGAAATATTTTCCCCGGGCCTTAAAAGAAATAAAAAAATCAAGTAAGGGATTCTAAAATTAAAACTATACCAATTATACTTTCTGTGAATTGAACAGTTTAAGTAAAACTTGTAAAAAAGTGGATGATTAAAGGCCATTATAAAATAGAGAAAACTTTAATTTATCTTTTTTGGAAAACCCAGTAATTAAACCTTTGCTCTTTACCGGCAGGGGAAATATGAGTTTCTTTTTGGAATTGGACCAAATTAAGATTGTCGGGCATTTTCTTTATGAGCTCTTCCTTTGAGTAACGGACAATTTCCAGTCCACTACATTTTAAAGGCCCATCTTCTGCGAAAGTTGAGATAATAAGGTAACCTTTACTTTCCAGAAAATTTATTAAGTTTTCTATATATTTATTTTGATGTTCAGGTGTTGTTAAAAAATGAAAAACTGCACGATCATGCCAAACTTTATATTTACTTTCAAACTTGTGGCCTGTTATGTCGCCGACTACCCATACGATTTTTTCACTTTCTTGATTTAATCTCTTTCTGGAGTGATTGAGAGCATTTTCTGATAGATCAAAAACCGTAACTTTTTCGTAACTCTTTTTTAATAGGTTATCTACAAAAGTAGAGGCCCCTCCTCCGACATCTATGATGGAATCATTCTTATTCACCTTTAAACTTTCAATAAGGGTTAGGGATATATTTGGAGTCGGCTGATACCAGCTAACTTCATTAGGACTTTTTTTATTATAGATATTATTCCAGTGAGTTTTATCCGTCATTTTCAAGGCCTTGGTTTAGTCGTTTTTACCGTAGTGGAGAAATGATTCATCTGTTGTGGCACTTACTTGATATGTCTTAAAAAGGTAGTCAACTGATTGTTCTGCAGAGTTCATTACAAGGCCATTGTTGGGGTCCTTTAAAGTTCCGCTTTTTTCTTCCGGGCCATGGTGAAGGATATAAGGAATTTCCAAAGTACAAAGGGCCTCTCTTATTCTCTTTGCTTTTGGATCATGCTCTTTGGACCAAAGTTCCAAAAGTTTCTCTGGGAGCTTAGAGGGAGTTCTTAAAATACCCATTTGAGGTAATGGCCTTAAAAAGCCATGAAAAAGAGAGCTGATAAAAAAGTAAAGCTTCTTGTTGGCAACACGGTATAAAAAGGGTTTTTTTAGACCTTTCCCGTATTCCTCCCATAGGTAATTAATTATATCTCTGGATTCATACATGCTTTTTTGTGTATTTGGATCGATGAGGTAAGGAAACATCACCTTTTTTCCAAGGTCTTTTACGATAGGGCGAAAACGAGATTTTTCAAGATATCCATACTTTTTGAGAGTTTCTCTGGGACATGGGTAGATAACCACTCTTATAGAAAGGAGAGAGAGGGTTTCTCTTACCAAACGGCAAAAGGGACAACCTTCAAACTCATAGAGAAGAAGCTGCTTTTTTAGTTTATTTGAATTAATTAAAGGAGAGTTTCCTGAATTGAGGCGTACGAGTCCTGAAAAAAGGAGAGTAATATAATGAAACAACGGTGCAATTATTGGTACCTTATTGATGAGGCCAAAAAATTTTTGCAGAAAAGCTAATATTATTAATCTTATTTTTATCAAATTGTTTCCTCGTTTAGATACCTCAAGCATCCTACTTTTTCGAGAATATCGTTAAGGTTTTGGTTCTCATTATACTCCTTGTAAAGCTCTTGTAGGATTTTAAATGTTTTGGCCTGGTATTTTATGGGTTTTTGTTTAAAAGTCTTACCCTTCAATTGGACATTAAAACTTTCTTTTCTTTCTTTGACCGCTAGAGAGTTGGCCTTTGCCCAAGGAAAATAAATCTCTGACACCTCTTCAAGAATAGGTGTTAATGTGGGAATGAGTTGTTCAAAAGTTTCAAAATGACCCTCCTCCTTTGGAAAAAGCATTCTTTCAACCCAATTTAAAACATTCTGTCTTTTAATTATTAGTGAATTCGGAGTAGGGTCAAGATAAAGGTTGTAGATTTGTCCCCAGAGTCCGAAGTCGGCCATCGTTGGTTTCCTACCAAACATATAAGGTCTTGTTTTAAGGTGGTTGTCCATAAGATCCAAAATTCTTATTAATGAAGACTCAATAATGGGCGCATTTTCGGGAAAAGTACCAAGCCAATGTCTTCTACTTATTTGTCTTTTTGCCACATAAAGAGAGATTATTTTTACAATAAGGCCTCCTAACAGCGGCATTTTTTGAAGAAATTGGGGTGTAAAGTAAGTCGATATGATTTTGGAGGCGTTAATTTCATCTTTTTTATAATTCCACCTGTAATGAAAAAGGGGTTTATTGATCCACTCGTCGGCATACTCTTCAATCATTCTTGAAAGAAAGGCAAGAGTAGGGTCTTCAGGTAAAATTTTAGGCCCTGAGGTACCTTTTTCAAGTTCTTCTATAAGGGGAGTTGAGTCTTGGAGGGCAGTATTGTCAGGAGTTACGACTAAAGGAACAATAGGTATTTTTGCATATTTATTAAACTCAGAACGGCCTTCAAAGTTTCTAACGATCCATACGTGATCTAACTCTTTATAGCGGAAATATGACCTTACTTTTACTGAATAGGGGGACAGTTCTACACCAAAAACTTTATATTTTTCCATGAGAAAGGTCCCCTTATTAATTCAATTTGTTAATTATCGTAATCTTTATTTTCTTAAACGTCTTCTGATTTAGTGAGAAAAAAAGTTGGTCTTTAGTAAAGTCAAATCAATATTTAATGTTTTTTTATAAAAGTCGATAGAAAGGTAAGGAGGACCAATGTCCAAAAAAATTTTAATTGTCGATGACTCAGATACTGCTAGGTTAACTGTTATAAATCATTTGGGAGGAAATTATGAGGTTGTTGAGGCCACAGATGGTTTAGATGCTCTTAATAAACTACAAGAAATTAAAGATATCGACCTTTTAATATTAGATGTCAATATGCCTGAGTTAGATGGGATTGAAGTGGTTCAAGAAATGGCCAAAAGAGATGAAATTAAAAAGGTTTGGACTATTATGCTTACAACAGAAACAAATCCTAGAATGAAGGACGCTGTAAGGGTTCATAATTTTGTACGCTGTTGGATTATAAAGCCAGTGACAGAAGATTTACTTAAAGCTGCTGTCAAGAAGATTTTTAAAGAATAAAGTCTCCCTTCTGGTCAAAAAAATGCGAAAGATCCTTATTAAAAAATTAAAAGAATTGTTGAATCTATTCCAGGGACCATTATTAAGTTGAGTGGGACAATATTTTTCTACAGGAGGATTAATTTATGAATGGCCTTAAAATAGTTTTTTTTATTTTCATTTTTCTATCTCAGTTATGCTTTTCAGGCGAAAGCGGTCAAATTGATTTTGATAAAAAAATTGTAAAACAAGTTAAAAAGATTTTAGAAAAGAATAAATTAAACAAGGAAACGACCTGTTTAGATAATTATGTTGAAAGAAACGAAGAAATTTTAAAAAAAATGGGGGTACCTACTTTAAAAGGGGCCGGAGGAGGCGGCTTTGCGGGCCTTTATGCTGGTTGGATTTATGGTTATATAGCAGCAGGAGGAGCTGCGGAAAGTGCTCTTGCCGGTTTTATCGGAATGCTTACTGGTGGAGTCGGGTTGGCCGCAGGAGCCGCTGCTGGAGCCGCTGCTGGTTTGAGTTATGAGGGATACTTGCTTTATAGACTTCTCAAAATTAACCATCTTATTCGTGTTGTTGTCAGTGCCAATGGTAAAAATTATAAAAGTAAATATTTGGCACGCTTTATGAAAAAATATTCAAGAAAATATCCAAAAGATAAAATTAATGTGAGAAAATTGTCCTCGTTAATAAGCTCCATTGATGCCAATGGAAAATTGTGTGATGGTAGCCTTATAAGAAAGAGGGGAATTATGAAGAAGTACCCTAAAGACAAAAGTAAGCTTAAAAACAAACTTGCAAGAAAAAGCGAAATATTTGCTTATATCCACAGTAAACTTTAGCCTAGGTGTTTTAAATGAGTGAACGCTCCGCTCTTATTGTTGGTGCGGGAGATGCTATCGGTGCAGCAATTTTAAAAAAATTTGCTAGGGCCGGCTACACAAGTGTAGGTGTCCGCCGAAACCCAGAAAAAATTTCTTCAGTCATAGATGAACTTAAGAAGGAAGGGCATAAGGCGTTGGCGTTAAAGTGTGATGCCCGCAAAGAAGATGAGATAAAGGAGCTTTTTTCTAAAATTGAAACTGACATAGCACCTCTCGAAGTCGTCGTTTTCAATGTAGGTGCCAACGTCCCCATGAAAATAGTCGAAACATCGACCAAGAAGTTTTATAAGATTTGGGAGATGGCCTGCTTTGGAGGATTTTTAACCGGTCGTGAAGCCGCTAAATATTTGTTACCTCGAAAAAAGGGGACAATTATATTTACAGGAGCAACGGCCAGTCTAAGAGGAGCCGCTGGTTTTGGGGCCTTTGCGAGCGCCAAAAGTGGACTTAGGGCCGTGGCCCAAAGTCTTGCAAGGGAAATAATGCCTCAGGGAATTCATGTCTCTCACGTTGTTATTGATGCGGCCGTGGACACTGAGTTTGTACGTCAAATTATTCCTCAACTAAAACCAGAAAGACAGGCCAACGATATTGTGAACCCTGACTCAATTGCGGAACTTTACTATCAAATACACCTTCAAAGTCCAGATGCCTGGACCTTTGAGGCAGACTTTCGGCCTTGGTGCGAAAAGTGGTGAGAGGAGATCAGAATGACAAAAACCGTTGAATTTTATTATGATTTTGGTAGTCCAACTTGTTATCTTGCCTTTTATAAATTGAGGCAACTTGAAGAAGAGGGGAAGCTTAAAATTGAATACTGTCCTATCCTTTTAGGAGGTATTTTTAAAACAATAGGAAATAGTGCTCCTGCAAACATCCCTGCAAAAGGGAAGTATATGTTCCAAGACATTATTCGTTACGCAAAAAGGTACGGTTTTGATTACAATTTCAACCCTCACTTTCCCATTAATACTTTAAGTCTTATGAGAAGTGCTGTGGGGATGTTAGAGGATGCACGTTTTGTTGAATTGAATGACGTTTTATTTAAGGCAGTCTGGAGAGATCAAAAAAATATGGGAGACCCAGAAACTGCAAAAGAAGTTATTGAAAAAGGCGGTTTTGACGTTAATAAAATTTTTGCACTATCGACGGATCAAAGGGTTAAAGATGAACTTAAAGAGCGTACAGTGAAGGCCGTTGAAAGAGGTCTCTTTGGCGCTCCTACCATGTTTTTGGATAATGAGATGTTTTGGGGTCAGGACCGTATTTTTATGATTGAAGAGTTGTTATGAGTTGTTACTTCTCACTCTTTTTACAAGAGACTTTGTAAGTGCTTGCGTCCAAGATGGAAGTTCATCAAAAAGCTTTTGAAACTTATCAGAAGGAATAATGGCCAATTGACATTGTCCTACCGTGAAAACACTCGCTGAACGAGGTTTTTTATCAAAATAAGAGATTTCGCCAACCATTTCGCCTTTTTCCACATACCCAAGATGTACTTCTTTACCATCAATCCATTTAGCAACTCTTAGTTTTCCAGACTTTAGAAAATACATATGAGAATCTCTGTCCCCTTCTTTGAACACAATTTCGTCATCTTCAAAATTTTGTACTTCTAGTTTTGTCATTCTAAGGTCCCTATAATCGTCGTAGATAAAGTAATTTCAATAACCTAAAAAGCCGTTTAGAGCTTATAGAAACCAGATTTTAAGTTTTTTTTCAATCTAAAAATGGGCTTTGTGAAAAGATTCCTCGGAAAATTGAAACATTGTAACGACTTGATGCGTTGTAGGGGGGGTGCCTACTGAAAAATTCACTCTAAATGGACTTCTTTCTTTCCAAAAATTAAAAATTAATTTATTTAGTGTACAGTGCAATATTTCGCTTCCAGGTCTAATGATGAGAAAACTTATTTTTTTAATTTTATGTGCTTTTTCCTTCAATGTATTCGGCTATCAAGAAGCGCCTGTTTTGGTTTTGGAGGAAGGGAAAGAGTTTTACGAAGTTGGACTTCACCTTGATATTTTAGAGGACCCAACAAAGAAGCTTTCTATTCACGACGTTAATAAACCTGAATGGGTATCGAAGTTTAAGAAAAGCGAAAATATGGTTCCTAACTTCGGTTTTTCCAACTCTGCTTTTTGGGCAAGGGTTAGAGTTAAAAATAACAGCGCATCTAACAAAAAGTGGTTTTTTACTCAAAATTATTTCACCCAAGATTATATTACTTTTTATAAAAAGGATCGGGGCTTTTGGGAATCGGTTGAAACCGGAGATTTTCTTCCTTTTAGGACCAAAGAGATTGAATCGAGAACATTCACTTTTAAAATGCAGCCAGAAAATGAGTCAGTTTACTTTATTAAAATAATGGGGATCACCAATAGGATGAACTTCACCATTACATCTCCGGAAGAGCTTTTTAGTAGTGAAACAAAGAATAACCTCATTCTAGGTATATTTTTCGGACTCGTTTTTGCCATGGTGGCGTTCAACTCATTTGTATATTTTACGACCAAAAGTACAAGCAATATTCTCTATGTCCTTTACCTTTTTTTCTATGGCGTCTTTATCGCAACAATTCAGGGTTATGGGCATCGGTTCATCTTTCCTGATACTGCTTGGATGCTTAATAATGGTGTCGCTATACAAAATGCTCTCACCCAAATTTTTATGTGCCTTTTCACAATGTCCTTTTTAAGGCTGAAAGAGGCGACACCAAAACTTAACAACCTTTTGAAGTTTATCATTTTTTCCAATGTCCTTCTCATAGCATCAAGCCTCATTTTTGACTTTAGTATTAACTATAAGTTTATTTTTGTGAACGTTTCTATGCTTTTTCCTACTATCTTTTTTGTGGGAGTTTATCGTTCGTGGATGGGGGACCGTCCTGCTAAGTACTACCTTCTTTCCTTTACTTTTATGCTTCTTGGAGTTGCTCTTTTTGTATTTATGATTGTAGGAGCTCTTCCTATAAACTTTTGGACTCGTTACTCAATCCTACTAGGAAACGCGGCCCAAATTATTATTCTTTCCATGGGGCTTGCTGACCAGTTTAAAAAGCTGCAGGAAGAAGCTCTTCATAAGGAGGAAGAGGCCGCAAGGAACCTTCAAAGAGAGGTTGATAGGCAAACAATTGAACTAAGAAGTAAAACAGAACAGCTTCAGGACCTTGATCAAAAGAAAACATCTTTTTTTCAAAATATCTCTCATGAACTTAGGACACCTCTTACACTTATCATGAACCCTCTTGAAACAATTCAAAAGAGATATAAAGATGATGAAGATGTTATAGTTGCAAACAAAAACTCAAAAAGGCTTTATCGTCTTCTTAATCAGTTACTTGATTTTCAAAAGTTATCCGCTGGTAAAAAAGAACTTACTCTTAACAAATTAAACCTTGTCAGCTTTATACATACTTGCGGAGATATGTTTCGTTCAAGTTGCACCCTTAAGCAGATTGACTTCAGGTTAACTCTCAATAATAGGCCTTTTAACGAAGATTCTGGCCCTGTCTTTGTTCAAGGGGAAATTGATGCTCTAGAAAAAATTGTGTTTAATTACCTTTCCAACGCTTTAAAGTATTCACCGATAAAATCAAAGATTACATTGGACCTTGAAAAAAGTGAGGGTGAAGTTAAAATATCAGTTACTGATGAAGGTAAGGGTATCTCTAAAGAAAATCAGGCAAAACTCTTTCAGGTTTTTTCTCAAGTGGATGAATCTGCCACAAGAGAATATGAAGGAACTGGTTTAGGGCTTGCTCTTGTGAAAGATTTAGCAACTCATCTAAAAGGGCAAGTGGGAGTTGAGAGTGAAGAGGGAAAAGGATCCACCTTTTGGATTAAAATCCCGGAACATGGCCATAATTCAATTGATTTTCTTGCTGTTGATAAGGACACAACATTTTATAAGAACTTAAAACTTGATGCCGGAAAAACATTTAAAGTCGTGGAAAGCTCTTTAGAGGCAAAAAAAATAATTCAAACTCATGATGTAAAATCTATTCTTTTTGATGGCCAATTGCTTAAAGAGAATTCTGAACTCATTGATTGGTCTCATGAATTTTCTCCTGACTCTAAGAAAGTTATTATTTCTTCTCAGGTTCAAAAAGAAGAGTTTGATAATGTTTCTAAAATAATTTCAAAAGACCTTAAGAGAACTGACTTTCTTGAAGCGATTGAGTCTTTGCTCGTCACCGAAAAGGAAGCTGATTTAACAGATCATCAAGTTAGAGATTGGCATCTTTCTGAATCTTCTGAGGCAGACCATACCCATGAAGAAAGTACGAATGAAGAAGTTCAAAAAAATGGAAAAGAGCTTGTGCTTGTTGTAGATGATCTTAAAGACATGAGAGACCTAATTGCAAGGACTCTAAAAAAGAATAGCTATCAGATACTAACTGCAGTTGATGGCCAGCAAGGAATGGAGATGGCCAAAAAGTTTAGGCCAGATATCATTATTACAGACTGGATGATGCCAAAAATGAGTGGCCCTGAAATGATTAAAAGTCTTAAAGGGGAAACTGAATTAGGTTCAATCCCCATAATTCTTCTAACGGCGAAAAGTGATGAAGAAAGTAAGATGCTAGGTATTGAAATAGGTGCGGATGGTTTTTTAGGGAAGCCTTTTAACGATCAAGAAATGCTTGGCCTTGTACGAAATCTTATTTCATTAAAAAGTCGCGAAAAAGAAGTTGAAGAGCTGAATCATCTCCTAACAGAAAATGTCCTTAAACGTTACCTACCGCCTGATTTAGTGGAGCAAATTATCTCTGGCGAGACAAGTTTGGATCAAAAACCAGAAACGATTGCGGGAACCATTCTATTTTCTGATATTGTAGGTTTCACCTCTCTAAGTGGAAAGTTAAGGGCGAATAAATTGGCACGTCTTTTAAATGAGTACCTCACGGAAATGGTTCAAATTATTTACAAGCACGGAGGAACAGTCGATAAATTTATCGGTGATGCTATCATGGTCATCTTTGGAGCACCAAAAGAACTTCTTCCTAAAGACCAGGCCTATAGGGCCGCTGCTTGTGCAAAAGAGATGCAAGAAAAAATGGTTGAACTAAATGCTAATTGGCAAAAAGAGGGAATCCCCGATTTAAAAATGAGAATTGGGATTCACCAAGGTCCGTTGGTCGTGGGAACCTTTGGCTGTCCCGAAAGATCAGACTATACGTCAATTGGACCAACTGTGAATATTGCCTCCAGAATTGAATCTGCCTGTGAACCAGGTGAAGTTTTTATTTCAGGGGAACTTT
>JAOMEV010000004.1 GCA_028346125.1 Bacteriovoracales bacterium
CAAAATAGTATTTACAGGTAAGATATTTATTTTTTTATTTTCACTTTTATTGATGTTACCTTTTGGTGCGAGTGATTATATTTTCGCATTTTCTCTTTTATTAATATTCCTATTTATGTCACTTGTTTTAAGCTTAGAAAAAAATAGAATATGGTTGTAAAATTAATATCCCTCTTTTTTTGTATTTACTCTGTTGAAGGAATTTCTGCGTATAATAAAATAAAGCGTGGATTAATGTCTGATAAATTTAAAAACAAGCTTTTAGCGCAAGAAAAAAAAATAATTAGTCTTAAGAAAACATTCATAAATCTTGAAAAATCATTAGGCAAAAATAATAAAAGTTTTTCAAAAATAGAAAAAGAAAAAAACTCTTTGGAAAATTCAATGTTTTTTCTTAGGAGTGAGTTAGATAAAAATGAATTGCTTTTAAAAAATAAGATATTTAAAACAAGACGAATGTTTTCTGATTTTATTTTACATTCATTCGAAAAGGATCAAGATTTTGAATTTTTAATTCAAAAAGAATTTTATTCCTCGAGTTTGAAAAAAAATATGACTGAGATCCAGTTAAATATAGATTTTAATTTGAGGTTAAAAAAAGAAATAAAAAACCTAATATCTAAATTTAAAAATTATGAAAAAGTTCAAAAAAATTTAATGAATCTTTTGGTTACAATGGAGAGAGAGAGAAAACAGGTAAAGGGAAAGTATAACTTTCTAATGAGAACTAAGAAAAAACTTGAATCTAAATATAAACGATTTGGGAAAAGTATAAAGAGACCATTTTACTCAGGAAAGTTAAGGCTTCCTTTAACTAAATATTTTAAGATCAAATATAAAGAAAAGGGGATAACTTTTTTTTATAATAAAAAGGGGCCTGTCTTTTCATCAGAAAAAGGGAAAGTTGTTTATTCTGGACAATTGTCTACTTATGGCGAGGTCATTATTATTGACCATGGTCATGAAACTAAAACTGTTTTGTTGGGGAAATTTTTGAGTTTACCTGAAAAGGGAACTAGAGTTAAAAAAGGACAAATTATTAGTTATCTGGATTCGAAAAATAAAATTCGGAAGCTTTATTTTGAAGTAAGAAAAATGGGTAAGGTACAAAATACAATGAGATTTTTAAACAAAAAGCTCATACTAAGTAAAATGACAACAATCTAGTTTCGAGGTGTTTATGTTTACGGTTATGAATTTTAAAATTATTTTAATTTTGTTATTTGTATTCACAAATAACATTTCTTTTTCAGTAGATAAAAACAAAGATTCACGCTTCGAAAAGTTAGATCTTTTTAATAGGGTCCTATATCTTGTTGAATCACAATATTATAGGCAAGTAGATTCTGAGAAACTTATTGAAGGAGCAATTAAGGGAATGATGGATACTTTAGACCCCCATTCTGCTTACTTGGGAAAGGATATTTTTTCTAAAGTTCAAGAAGATACAAAAGGTGAATTTGGAGGTCTTGGGATTGAAGTCACCCAAAAAGATGGAATGATTATTATTATAACACCTATTGATGATACACCTGCTTATAGGGCCGGATTAAAGTCTGGAGATAGGATTGTTGAAATTAACCATGAGTCAACCATAGGACTTAACCTTGATCAAGTTGTTGAAAGAATGAGAGGTGTACCTAAAAGTAAAATAATAATAGGCGTTGTTAGAGAAGGAGTTGAAGGGGTTAGGAGATTTACTATTATTAGGGAAGTTATAAAAATAAAACCCGTTAAGGCCTATCTTTTAGAAAATAGGTTTCTTTTTGTTCGATTGACACAATTTCAAAAAAACTCTGCCAGAATGATTGAAAAAGAGCTTACTAGGCTTAAGAAAAAGTCGTTGAAAAATGGAGGTCCACTTGGGATTATCCTCGATCTTAGGGCCAACCCAGGGGGACTTTTGGAGGAGGCCATAAACGTTTCATCACTTTTTTTAAAAGAAGGTGTTGTTGTTGCAATTGAAGGTAAGGATTCAAAAAATAGCGAGAAAAGATATGTGAAAAAGGGAGGGTATAAAAATTTAAAGACTCCTATGGTTTTACTGATTAATGGATCAAGTGCTTCTGCTTCTGAGATTGTCGCAGGTGCCCTGCAAGATAAAAAGAGGGCCGTTTTAATGGGAAGCAGGACTTTTGGAAAGGGATCAGTTCAAACAGTCGCAAAGATTGATGATGAAAAAGGAGTTAAACTAACTATTGCTCAATACATGACGCCAAATGGAAGAAAAATTCAGGCAATTGGGATTGATCCAGATGTTTACGTAGAGCAATTAGATAACGCTTGGAGAAGTATGACCAAAACTGGAAGCTTTATTAGGGAAAAAGATTTAAGAAATCACTTAACTGCAACAATTGAAACAGCTAAAGAAAAGAAAGATAGAGAGAAAACTGAAAGGCTTGAAAGAATTGAAACCATTAAAAAAATTAATATTAAAAAACGTCTGAAAAGGATTAAGGAAGACTCTAAAAGCAAAGAATTTGTCTACAGAAAATACAACCCAAGTGATGATTTTCAGGTTTTTCAGGCCCTTAATTTTTTAAAAGGGATTGCAAAAATTAAAAATAAGTAGGACATTCTAAGCAGATATTTCAACCAATAACTTTTTTTGACGCCTCGTTATGGATGCATTAACTGTTTCTCAAGTAATTAATAGAATAAAAAACCTTATAGAGTCCCAGTTGGACTACGTCACTGTAGTAGGGGAGCTAATAAATTTAAGCTCTTCAGGAGCAGGGCATTGGTACTTTTCCTTAACTGATTCGAATACCATTTTAGCTGCGGCTTTGTTTCGGATGGATGCACACCGAAATCCTTTAATAAAAAAAATAAAGTCAGGAGACAAGGTTGTTTGTCACGGTAAAATCAATGTTTATCCTAAAAAAGGAACATTCCAACTTATAGTTAATAGTATAAACCCCATCGGTAAAGGTGAGCTGAAGGAGAAGTTTGAGCTTCTTAAAACAAAGCTAGCTAGAGAAGGCCTCTTTGATCTAGAAAAGAAAAAAAAGATACCAAAGTTTCCCAAAAAAATAGGAATAATAACCTCTATTGATGGAGCAGCTATCCAAGATTTTCTTAAGATTTATAAAAGAAGATCTCTTTGGAATAACATAATTGTTTGCCCTGCATTGGTTCAAGGAGAGCAGTCTTCTGCGAGTTTAAGGAAGGCACTAGAAAAAATGATAAGGTATGATTTGCAATCTTCTCCAGAGCAAAAGCTTGATGCTCTCATTTTGAGTAGAGGGGGGGGGAGCCTGGAAGATTTATGGTCATTTAATGACGAGGGATTGGCCTGGGATATTTTTAATTGCCCCATCCCTGTGATCAGTGCTGTCGGCCATGAAGTAGACTTTACTATTTCGGATTACGTTTCTGACTTTAGGTGTGAAACACCTTCCGCGGCGGCAGAGCTTCTCAGTGAAGGACAAGTTCAGCTTCGTAGGCAACTACTTAATTATAAAAAAGGTTTAATTTCTTCAACAGAGAAAAAAATTGGGTACTTCCAAAGAAGGACAGAGCTACATGCCCCTAATGTAATAATGAGAGAGATTTGGAAGCTCTTCAATATTTACCAACGAAAACTACAAAGGTTCGAGATAAAAAATCGGCTTTTTGAGTTGGTTAAAATACATGAAAAAAGTCAGAGACTTGATGACTTGAGTGATACTATGTTCCATGATATTGACTCTTTAATGTTGAAAATTCAAAATAACTTGGAAACAAAGTTTGAGATGCTGCGCCTTTTGGACCCTGATAATATTTTAGGGAGAGGTTACTCCTATTTAAAGCATCAGAGAAAGGTCGTGAGCAATTATGAACGGTTTGATAAGATTAATGAAGGGGAAGAGCTTGAAATAGTTTTTCAAGATGGAAAGGGAAAAGTCCAAAAAATTCAATAGCAAGGAAATGAAGTTTGAATCAAAAATATATGTTTCAGTTCTTGATCTTTTTGTTAGTGTCATGCTCTCAAGACAGGGTTATTAATGTTGAGAGGAAGCTTCAGCATATACCGCCAAAAAAAATACTTGCACCAATCAAAAAGATCGCCAGGACTGCGATTAAATATAGGCCTTATTCAGGCACGGTAAGACCTGGAGAAGTTTATAAATTAAGGATCAAACCACCATCTTTTGATAATAATGGAATTCTGACTTGTAGAAATAAAAAAGTACCTTTCTTTATTAAAAATAACTTTTTGATAGCCTATGTTTCTGAGTCCTACTTTTCAAAGAAAAGCCCTTTTAGATGTCACTTTTCCTCAAAAGAATTCAAAATAAATGTCGCAAAATTTGATGTAGAAGACAAAAAATTTCCTTTTGAGAAATTGAAAGTGGATAAGAAAAGAGTCCATTATTCTAAGAAAAACTTAAAGAGAATACTTAGAGAACAAAAAGAGTTGAATATGATCTATAAGAGTGGAGAAGAGGTACCACTTTTTCTTACCCCCTTTAGGTTGCCTCTTAGATCGAAGATTACAAGCATTTATGGCACAAGAAGGCTTTTTAATAATAATAAAAAATCACAGCATCTTGGGACAGATTATAGGGCAAGAATTGGAAGGCGTATCAGAAGCTCCAACGCAGGAAAGGTCGTTCTTTCAAAAGACCTCTTTTTTTCCGGTAAAACTGTCATTATTGATCATGGTTTGGGAATCTTTACTCTTTACGGGCATTTGTCAAAAGCATTCTCAAAAAATGGAGAGATCCTTCCAAAAAATGCTCTTCTTGGCCTTGCTGGAATGACAGGGAGAGTGACGGGACCTCATTTACACTGGGGGGTTAAGGTTCATGGTAATTGGATTGATGGGAAGTCTTTAATCGAACAGTCATTAAAAAAGTAGGAAGATTAATAAATGTATTCAAGAGGAAAGTTGAAAGGAGGAACTGTATCCAAAGAAAAATGATCTAACCTATTCAAAAACTCAGGGTTTTGTTTTTGAAAAGAACATCCCTCCAAGACAATGAAATCTTTTACTTGATTTTCAGAATATGACAAAAAGTTGAATAAAAAGTCCTTTAAATAAGGGTCGATACTGCTCTTTTTGTATTTATTTTTTTTGTACTTCGAATGTTTTGATTTCACATATTGAATGAGTTTTTTCTTATGGCCTGGGTATCTAAAAATTAGTCCAGTTTTTTTGTGTAAAGAATGTAGAGGGTAAACAATAAATTGCTCGGGAATCAAATGTCTTGCAATGACAAATTGCCCTGAGAAATTTATTTTATCGGCCTCTTGATTATTACCATTCTCAGTAATATGCGATATTTTTAAAAACTCTACAATTTCTAACTTTAACTCTTTATTAAATTTACCAAAAATATTTGCAAAAATAATAAGAGGCTCTAAGAGAGTCCCAAATAATTTTATCGTAATTATTTCCCATTCTAAGGACTCAAGTTTATCTAAAATATAATGATGTTCTGAAGCTAAGTTTAAACAAGGCAGAGAAAATAGGATGACCCCATTTTTTCCCTTGATCGTAATGAGAAATGGCGTTTTGATTAAGCTTAGATCTCTTTTGATTTTTTCTTTATTATTTTGATTTCTTAAATGGATTCTATCTAATTCAAATTTATTTCTTGGATAATAGAGGTGATTTATTTTTTTTATGCCTTTTTTTATAAAAATATTTAAGAAGTGTATAAGAAGCTCTGCTGTCGCAAAGGCATCATCTAAAGCGCGATGGGCCTTAGCATGTTTAATATCAAAGATTTTACTCATGTAATTGAGGTTTGAATTTAAAAGGTTAGGAATAAGGTATTTCGTCATAAGGTTAGTGCAAATACTCTGGTTTGTTCTTTCTGGTATATTAAGCCTTTTTAAAACTGAATTAAAAAAGGGAATATCGAATGAAGTATTATGAGCAACAAGGACAGAATCACCCATAAAGTCTAGGATATCCTCTATAACTTCTCCGATTTTTGGGCAAGAAACGACATCTTCTTGAGCTATTGAGGTAAGCTTCTGAATAAAGTCTGGTATTTTTATTTCCGGATTAATTAGATAGTGTTTTTTTTCCACTATTTTTAAACTCTTGATTTTGATAAGCCCAATTTCAATTACTTTATCATGTTTATGGTTACCACCTGTTGTCTCAAGGTCAAAGACACAAAATTCAATGGAGCTAAGAAGCTTTTTAGACTCTAATTGGTTATTTTGGAGATTGCTATTGTTATGTTCCATATTGAAAGAGTCAGGCCAGTTGTTTTCCATAGGTTTTATTCTACAATCTTATATAAAAAAATTGGATAGGGAAGTATTATTCCTTAGTATGGTAAGTATCAGGGGTAAATGCTAAAGGTAAAAGATCCTTTATCAAAACCTTTTTTTCATCCCCAGCCTCGTTACCAATAATAACTTCGAGCTCATTGTCAGAGAATTCCGTCATAACTTGGAGACAAAGGCCGCAAGGAGGCCATCCTGCTTTTGTATAAACATATATTTTAGAAATAGATTTTTCATTTTGAGAAACTGCTTTAAATATTGCGACCCTTTCAGCACAAACTGTCCCGCCAAAGCTACTGTTTTCTATATTGCAGCCTGAAAAATATTGTCCAGACTCCATTTGTATGGCGCTTCCCACCTGTGCATTGGAATAGGGAGAGTGAGAATTTTTAGAGGCTTCAATGGCCAACTCTCTAAGTTTTTGGTGATCGTTCATCGTTTTAATCCTCAACACCTAATCTGATGATTGTATTTTTCAAAAGAGAGCTAAAGTATTCCATTACCTTGAGGGCCTGTTCTTTAATGTCTTCATGTTTAAGTGTTTCATTTTTTATTCCTGCTGCCATATTTGTTATACAGGAAAGACCACCAACTTTAATGCCTAAGTGGTTGGCCGCAATAGACTCGGGGACAGTACTCATACCTACCATGTCAGCACCGAGCGTTCTAAGCATCTTAATTTCTGAAGGAGTTTCATACGTTGGTCCTAATAAACCAGCATAGACCCCACTTTTTATTTCTGTTCCCAATTTTTTCGCAGATTCTACAAAGGCTTCTTTTATTTCAGGGTGATAGGCGTGTGACATGTCAGGAAAACGCGGGCCGAACTCAGAGTTATTGGGTCCGATAAGAGGGTTTTTTCCAGTAAGGTTAATATGGTCATCAATAAGGATAATATCCCCTGGAGAAAACTCAAGGTTGACACCACCAGCGGCATTGGTGAGAATAAGACTTTCGATACCCAGAGTGGCCAAGAGGCGGGTCGGAAAGACTACTTCTTCCATAGCATGTCCTTCATAGGCATGGATTCTACCCTGAAGAACTGCGATCTCAGTATTTTCAATTTTTCCAATGATGAGTCTACCTTCATGGCCCTCAACGTTTGTTTTTTTAAAGTTTGGTATGTCTAAATAGGGGATAATTGTAGGGTTTTCAATTTTTTCAACAAACGCACCCAACCCAGAGCCTAAGATAACGCCAACTTTTGGAGTACTGGTATGAATTGCCTGTATATATTTCGCAGATTGTTCTAGTTTCTCATACATTAGTTGTAGCTCCATTTAATTGCCGTTTCGTAGATAAGAGGGCGTTTTTTGAGAGGTAATTTAGGCTTAATTTTTATATCTTTTTCCGTAAAGCTTTTGATTAAATTTAAGACAGTCTCTTTTTGATTGGCCCGATGGTAAATTGTTAAAATAGATTCGCCTTTTTTAACTTTGTGGCCAATTTTTTTGTGGAATATAAAACCGACACCTGGATCAATTATATCCTCCTTTACGGCCCGTCCTCCACCTAACTTCACGCAATGAAGGCCAATGTTTTTTGTGTCCATAAAGGTGACATAGCCATCTTTTGTTGAAATTACAGGAGTTTTCTCTTCGGCCACATCGAATTTTGAATAGTCGTCAACATAGCTACTATCGCCCTCTTGTCCTTGAATAAGTTCTCTGAATTTCTCTAAAGCGGTACCATTTTTTAAGGCTTCCTTGGCCATTTTTATTCCAGCTTTGTGAGTTTTTGCAAGACCAGCAATATGAATCATTCCACCGGCTAACTCTACTGATACTTTTGTAAGATCTTTTGGCCCATTTCCCCTGAGAGTTTCGATACTTTCGATAATCTCAAGGCTATTTCCCACGGCCATTCCGAGAGGTTCGGACATATCTGTTATCATTGTCATTATATTTTTATTGAATCTTAAGGCGGTATCTTGAAGACTTTTGGCGAGTTTTCGGGCCCTTGAGAGAGTCGTTAAAAAAGCCCCTTGCCCAGTTTTTATATCCATAACAATTCCACTGGCGCCCTCTGCTAGCTTTTTACTCATAATGGAAGCCGTTATAAGGGGGATGCAGTCAATGGTAGCCGTTACGTCTCTTAGGCCATAAATAATTTTGTCAGCAGGTGCTATGTCTTTGGTTTGTCCCATTAAAACGAGGTTATTTTTGTTCAGAATTTCCTTAAATTTCTCTATGGAAAGCGCTGTTTTAAAACCTGGGATGGACTCTATTTTGTCTGTCGTCCCACCGGTGTGTCCAAGGCCTCGCCCTGAAATCATGGGGATTTTTACTCCACAGGCTGCAGCTATTGGGGCTAAAATAAATGAAGTTTTATCCCCAACGCCTCCAGTAGAGTGTTTATCAATCACATGTTGTTCAGGAAAATGAAGAACCTCACCGGAATAAAGCATGGCATCAGTTAGAGCACTTGTTTCCTCTGCGTCAAGACCATTGATATGAATGGCCATAAGGAGGGCCGTCATTTGGTAATCGGCAATTTCTCCGGTTAAGAGACCGTTTATAAACCATTTAATTTCTTGATTAGAGAGGGTTTCACCTTGACTTTTTTTTTGGAGGATTTTGTAAGCCGAAAAATCGGCGGCCAAGTTTTTCAGTTTTTCGGGGCTTTCAAGCTTTTTTTTTGAAATTTGGTCTTCTATCATAAGTATTCCCTAAGATTAATTTGGAAAGCTTTTCTCAAAAAGGTCTAACATAGTATTCTTAATTCTCATGAGTTGTAAATATGAAAGGACTTTAATAACCTATTAGTTCTTAGGACCACGGAAATAGGGAACCAACTATGAAAAGTATAAATAAAATGAGGAAGTTTTCTACCACCCTGCTTTTATGTTTAGGGTTAAGTACGGCTTTTTTAACTTTTGATGAAGCGTATAGTCAAGAAGGTGGAACTTCAAATATTATTGCTGAATCACTTTCTGACCTCTACACGGTTTCAGGGGTCGGGCTGGCAGGTTGTGTTCTCGGTTTATCGACTTTATCTTTTTTAGATCAACCGGGTGAAAACCTAAAAAATATTGTGACCGGTGGTGCTATAGGCGTGATTGTAGGCGTTGGTATAGTTGCATGGGGTCACGCTGGTAAAAGCAAAGTTTTGTATGATAGTAATGTGAGCTTGGATCAGCATCGACGGGCCAAAGATTTTTTTGAAGAAAATAAGCTTTTTGCAGAAATGAATAAAAGAGTTATGTATCAACACAACCCTTACTACGTCAGTTACAAGTTTACTTTTTAGGCATAAGACTCCAATATTATAACCTTTTTATTTTCGTTTTTTTATTTTTAAGAATATTTTGTTGTTTCTGTTACTTGATTTTGAGTATGGGACATTATATTGATAGTTGGCCATATTCTATGGTGGCGTCATTAGGAGGTAAGAAATGTTGCGTGAAAGACTAATGTCCTTTGTTGGACTTCTTGTGATGATTGGTATCGCTTATCTCTTTAGTGATTCTAGGAAAAAAATAAATAAAAAGACAGTACTGACCGGTGTAGGGCTCCAGTTACTTTTTGGAGTTCTTATTCTTAAAACACCATGGGGACAAAGCTCTTTTGAGGCCATCAAGGAATTTTTTGTTCAAATTCTCAACTTCACTAACTCAGGATCTGATTTTGTCTTCGGTGGGTTGAAAAATTTTCAGAAGGTCGGTTTTGTTTTTGCCACTTTTGTTCTTCCAACAATAATTTTTATGTCTTCTTTGATGAGCGTTCTTTATCACATAGGAATAATGCAGATTCTTATTAAAGGTGTTGCATGGGTTATGGTTAGAGTTATGGGAACATCTGGCGCAGAGTCACTGTCTGCAGCGGCAAATATATTTGCAGGGCAAACAGAAGCGCCACTAGTCGTAAAACCTTACCTTCCTAAAATGACAAAATCTGAGCTTATGGCTTTAATGACAGGTGGGATGGCCACTGTTGCTGGAGGGGTGCTTGCGGCTTATGTTGGTATGGGGATAAATGCAGGACATCTTTTGGCCGCTTCAGTTATGTCAGCTCCAGCTGCTTTGGTTTGTGCTAAAATTTTGGTTCCTGAAACTGAAGATTCAGTTACTAGGGGAAATATTGATTTTAAACTGCCTAAAACTTCCGCCAATGTAATTGATGCAGCAGCTTCTGGAGCATCGGAAGGATTAACTTTGGCCCTTAACGTAGCTGCTATGTTACTCGCTTTTATCGCTCTTATAGCAATGGTTAACGGCCTTTTTGGCTGGGTTGGAAATCTCTTTGGTTTTCAAGGTCTCACCTTGGAGCTTATTTTGGGTTATATCTTCGCACCAGTGGCCTGGCTTTTAGGTGTTCCGTGGAATTGGGAAGAGTGTCTAAAAGTAGGAACTTTACTAGGTCAAAAGTTAGTTTTAAACGAGTTTGTAGCTTATACAGGGTTACAAAAGTTGATTAATACACCGAATGGCCTTTCGGAAAGGTCTGTGAATATTAGTGTATATGCGTTATGTGGTTTCGCAAACTTTAGTTCCATTGCCATCCAAGTGGGTGGGATTGGCTCACTTGTTCCAGGTAGAAGAAAGGAGTTTGCTCAACTAGGTATGAAGTGTCTCTTAGGAGGAACTTTGGCCTGTCTTATGACAGCTTGTATTGCTGGAATTTTAATATGACACTAGAGAAGTGCAATAAACTTAAATCAACCTAAAATTGAGAATCTAAATGGGTAAAGAGCTTTTGATAAATCAGACCTTGAACGAATGTAGGGCAGCCCTTTTAGATAATGGTGAAATTCTAGATTACCTCATGGATAGATTTCGAGAGAGTAACGGAAATCATCCCTCCGTAGGCAATATATATAAGGGCAGAGTTCTTCGAGTATTACCAGGTATGCAGTCGGCTTTTGTGGATATTGGTTATGAAAAAGCAGCTTTTCTCTACGTTGATGATGCTTATATTCCTACTCTGGAAGAGCAAAGGGAAATGACGGAGTTGAGTAAAAAAACTCTTGAAGAAGAAGGTGATCAGAAAATTGGAGAAATTATTCCAGATGAACTCAGCACTTTGGGGGAATCAGTTAATATGAGGTTTCGTCCAGATGCGGCCATTGAGACCTTTTTGAAGGAAGGGGAAGAAATCATTGTCCAAATTGCAAAAGAGCCAATTTCGACAAAAGGTCCCAGGATAACGAGGCATATAACCCTTGCTGGAAGACATGTTGTTTTTATGCCGTATATTGAGCATACAGGTGTCTCTCGAAGAATCGAAAGTGAGAACGAGAGGGGGCGTCTTAAAGACATTTTGGATAATATAAGGCCAGAGGGTAAAGGAATTATTGCTAGAACAGCAGCAGAGTGCCAAAGCTCTAAAGTCTTAAGAGCAGACTTTAATATGCTCGTAAAAATTTGGAAAGAAGTTGGAAAAAAAGCAGAAAAGGCAAAAGCACCATATCTCGCTTATCAGGATCTTAATTTTATCCAGAGGGTTCTTAGAGATATAACAGATGAAGACGTCCATCAAATTGTTGTGGATACTAAGGATAATTTAAAAGAAGTTGAAAAATTTATTTCAAAGTTCCTTCCTTCTATGAAGGGAAAAACAAGACTCTATGATGGTGATGCCCCCATATTTGAACATTACGGTATCGATTTAGAAATTGAGAGAGGTCTTTCCAATAAGGTTTTTCTCCGTTCTGGAGGTTCGCTTAATATAGATCAAACAGAGGCCCTTGTTTCTATTGATGTGAATACTGGAAAGTATATAGGCAGAAAAACTTTAGAAGATACTATTCTAAAGACAAACTTAGAGGCCGTTAAGGAAATAGCCTACCAGCTCAGGTTAAGAAACTGCGGCGGGATTATTATTATCGACTTTATCGATATGGAAAAAGAAGAAAATAGATCAGCAGTTTATTCGTCTTTGCTAGAGGCCTTAAAAAAGGATCGAGCAAAGACCAATGTTCTTCCAATTTCAGGTCTTGGACTGGTTGAAATGACTAGGAAAAGGACGAGAGATACGCTGACTCGCGTTATGTGTGAACCGTGTCCCTATTGTGAAGGGACCGGTAGGGTTAAATCTACTTTGACAGTATGCTATGAGTTAATTAGGGAACTTACTAAGCTTTTGAAAAAAAACAAAAATTGCAAAAAGGTTTATATATATGCTCATCCTGAAGCCACAGCGAGGCTTTGTGGCGATGACCTGGACATTATTGAGACTTTGGAGGAATCCTTTGGCACCGCATTAGTTATACGGTCTGAAAATAACTACCATATTGAACAATACGAAATTTTCTCTCGAGAATACTGATACTTTTATTAGATTCTTGCCACATTTTGGTCTCATGACCCTTTAAATCTAAGAAAAAAAGTGCTACCTTACACACGCTATCTGTACGTTTTACGCTTAGCGTTGTGATAACTCGCTCTTCTTAATTTTTATGAAGAGCTGAAATATTTTAGCCAGGAGTTAGATTATGATTTATGAATTGGCCCTTGTGGCAAAGGCTGAATTGCCAGAGAACGAGCTAGAAGCTCTTTCTTCTATGGTCAAGGATGTTTTGAGTGAAGGTGAAGGTGAGCTCTTCATCGAAGATGATTGGGGAAAGCTAAACTTTGCTCAGCCATCATCAAAAGGTGTTCGTCGTGGACTGTTTAAATACTTTATTTTTAAGCTAGATCCAAAAACGAATAAGGAATTAACGAGAAGAATCAGAATTAATGAAGGTATTTTGAAGTCTCTTCTTGTTAAGTTAGGTGAGGTTAAGGAGCAAGATGAGCTTATCAAAGCATATAAAACTCCTTACTCAAAAAAGTACAAAGGTAGTGCGACTTCTCCAGCTAATACTGAGGAAGGACAAGGTGCAGATCTTGAAAAAGATAAAAAGAGATTTGCAAGAAGAAAGTCTTGTTGGTTTACTGCCAAGAGAATCAAAGCTGATTGGAAAGATCCTACAACTTATTCATGGCTAATTAATGAATTTGGAAAAATTTCTCCTGCCAGGGTTACTGGTGTGAGCAGAAGACACCAAAGAATTGTGAACAGGGCCATTAAGAGGGCTAGACAAATTGGAATGGTTAGTCACCTTTCTAATAGATTAGCCGAATAAGAAAAACGGGGACGAATGTCGAATGCCAGCTGAAAGAAAAGGTTTAGGTGAGTTTCACAAAGGCAAAGGTTTGAAGGCTTTTGAAAAGCTAATTTTTTTAGGCTTTTTTTCAATTCTTGTTGCTGGAGTTCCGATGATTTCACAAATCTTTGGGGCTTTTTTACCAATACCGCTTTGTATGGTTTTTTTGATATATGGTAGAAGGGTAGGGGGAGTTTTTTCTCTAGCCTTGCTAGGTGTGTTGATTTTCTTACACTCTTTGACGCAATCTACGCCAGCACCATTACCTCTTATGCTTTACGGCTTAGGGTTGTCCCTTGTGATTGGAGAGTTTGTAAAAAGAAAGGCCCATCCAGTGAAAGCATTTCTCTTTGGGGGTTTTTCTTTATTTATGGTTCTTGGGTTTTTTCTTTTTTTTAGTGAAACCTTTTTTGATTTTTCCGTAAAAGGAGAGGTCGAAAAAAATGTTATGTCTGTTGTGAAACACTATAAGACTGGACCAGGAGCTGAGTTTTTGGCTCAAGGTGGCGAAGGGACCAGATTCATAAAAGATATTATTGAGAAGCCAAAAGACTATGTTGAGCAGGTAATGGGTTGGATTCCAAGTGCTATTTTTACAACATTTTTTTTGAGCTGGTGGGCAAATTTCTACTTAATACTGAGAAATGAGTCTGTTTGGAGGTCTTCGGAAAAGGATTACCCCTTTTCCCTAAATGATTTCTTGAAGTTTAGAGTGGGTGATATTTTTATATGGCTCCTTATCGCAGCTTTGGGACTTTTTCTTGGGGGGGAATTTCTTTTAGGAGACTTTGGAGTAATTATTGGAAAAAATTTACTTGTCTGTTTAGGCGTTTTTTATTTTTTCCAAGGTTTTGGGTTACTCATTGACTTTCTTGTCTATGCCAAAGTTTTTGGGATGATAAGAATGTTAATTTTTTTATCAATGATTTCTTTTGGAATGTTGTCTGGAGTATTTTTGGCCATTTTGGGAGTATTGGATAATTTTAAAGATTTTAGAAAATCTTTTAAAAAGAAAAGTAATGATGATGATGAAGGAGATAGATTATGAAGGTTATATTAGTTGAAAAAGTTCCCACTCTGGGAAATGTTGGAGAAATTGTAAACGTTTCTCAGGGATATGGAAGAAATTACCTTATTCCAAATAAAAAAGCCGTGTTGGCCGATGATGCTCATAAAACAGAGCTAGAAAATAACAAAAAAAGATTAAGCAAAAAGATGGAAGGAGAGAAAAAGGAAGCTTTGGCCATTAAAAAGAAGGTTGAAGGACTTACTTTAGAGTTTGTAAAAAAAGTAGGAGCTTCTGGTAAACTTTTCGGTACAGTAACTACTGCTGAACTTTCTAAGCATCTAGGTGAGAAGGGCATAACTGTAGAGAGAAGAGTTCTTGCTCTTTCAGAGCCGATTAAAAGAGTCGGGAGCTACACTGTTAAGGCCAAGCTTTTTACAGATATAGAAGCTGATTTTCAGGTTAAGGTTGTGATGGACCCTAAGCAAGCTGAAGAATTAAAGGCTAAGCAAGAAAAGGCAGCAAAGAAGGCTTTAGAGAAGAAAGAGGCCAAAGGTGATGATGCTGAAACCCCTAAAGAAGAGGCCAAGGTCATGACTGAGGAAGAAAAACTTAAAGCGGAAGCTGATAAAATTCTAAGATCATAATTAATCTTGTGTGACATTTAAATAACAAGCTTTGCTCCCCTGGCCAGTTTGGGGGAGCAAGGGTTCTTTTCTATTCTTTGCTATGGACGAAAAAAAAGAATTACCCAGAGATCTTTTGGCAGAAAAATCGTTGATAGGTTGTCTTGTCATTGATGGAAGGGTATTTGACGAAATTATAGAGTTCTCCTTAGAAAAGAGTGATTTTTATCATAATCACTACGGTCTTATCTTTGATGGACTGAAGCAGCTATCTGATGAAAACAAACCTATTGATTACGTTACCTTATCTTCTAAGTTAGATGAATCTGGCCATTTGGAAGTTATAGGGGGCAACTCCACTCTTCTTGAAATCATTGAAGAGGAAGCCTCAATTGCCAATGCTTCTTCTTATGCAAAGGTTGTCAAAGAAAAATCAGTTCTCAGGCAAATAATTAAAACTGCAATGAAGGTCTCGCAAGAGGGCCTTAGCTATAATGGTAAAGTCGATGACTTTATCCAGGGCGTGGAGGCCCAGTTTTTTAATTTGACTCAAGATTCTAGAGTTGAAGGAATGAAAAAACTAAACTCTTGTTTAAAGGATAACTTGAAAGAGTTGGAAGACTCCTCAAGAAACCCTGGAGAAATATCGGGGATGTCTACAGGCTATCCCAAGTTAGATGCTCTTCTTTTAGGAATGCAACCAGGTCAGCTCATTGTTTTGGCAGCTCGTCCTGCGATGGGAAAAACCTCACTTGCTATGAATATATCGGTTAATACCTGTGAAGCGACGGGTCTCCCTGTAGCTGTTTTTTCTCTTGAGATGCTTGCAGCAGAACTTAGTATGAGATTATTGACAGGGAAGGCAAAGGTTGACTCAAGAAGGGTTAGAAAAAAAGAGTTTTTGGATAATGATTTGAGAAATATTGGAATGGCCATTAAGGAACTCTCTTCACTTCCTATTTTTATAAATGATTCAACTGTTTCAATTTTAGATATAAAAAGTCACTGTAGAAGAATAAAGTCAGAGCATGGTCTTGGCCTCATAGTTATTGATTACCTTCAGCTATTAAAATCACATACTAATAACCCTTCAAGAGAGCAGCAAATCTCTGAAATGTCTCGAGGATTAAAAGAGCTGGCCAAAGAGCTTGAAGTTCCTGTTATTACACTTTCGCAGCTTAACAGAAGTGTTGAGGGGCGTCCTGAAAAGCGTCCCAATGTGTCAGACTTGAGGGAGTCTGGTGCTATTGAGCAGGACGCGGATATTGTCATGATGGTTTATAGGGATGAGGTTTATAGGCCAGATACTAAAGATAAGGGCATTGCTGAAATTATAGTAGGAAAAAATAGATCTGGAGAAACTGGAACCGCTAAACTGGCATGGGTAGGCTCTTATACAAGTTTTGAAAACCTGGCCTTTGAACACCAAGAGTTTTAAATTCTTTGGAGTCGTCATTGTATTTCCATAAAAAAGCTAATGACATTTGGACAATTTTTCCTTTAAAGAAAGAGAAGCGTCTTGTGAAGTTTTCACAGGCGGTTAAGGCAGTCGTTTATTTTAAAGATTCAAAATTAGACCTTCTGACTGGTAAGAAAACTGCATATTCTGCGTCAAAAATAATAAATAAATTAGATAATTACGATTTAAAACAAACTTACAGAAAACCTGTTGTTTTTCACCTCTTTTATGAGTTTGGCCATCTTTTGCAAGGAAATTTAGAAAAAATTAAAGAAGATGATATTTTGATGATTGAAATCCATTATGGCTTTGCCAAAGATTTCAGACATTCTTTTGATAAGGCCTACTCCAAAGGACTTCAATTACGGCCTAGTCAAAAGAAAATTTCATTTAATGAATATAAAAAGGTTTTTAAGAAATGTTATGAATACCTGTTAGACGGAGATTGTTACCAACTTAATTTGACCTTTCCTTCTCTATTTTCCTTCAATGAAGGGGTCGGGCCAGAAGATTTCTTGGAATATTTGTGGAAAAATGTGAGGAATATTGGAGAATATGCCCATGGTACCTGGTTGGGTCCTTTAGACTCATTTTACCTAAGTAATACACCTGAATGTCTCTTTCAGATAAAAAAGAAAGAAAAAAACTTTAATCTTTATAGCATGCCTATAAAAGGGAGCTTAAAAAATGAGGGTACTGAGTTCCTTAATGAATCCTGGAAAAAATTAAAAAATAGTAAGAAAGATGAGGGTGAACTCTTCATGATCGCCGATATGTTGAGAAATGACCTCTCTAGTATCGAAAAGCCAGTTGCAAAAATTGTTAAAAAGAAGTCTCTTTTAGAGGTACCAGGTATTATTCATCAATATTCTCTTTTGTCTGTTGATCTAGATTATAAGGTTCATTTAGGGCAGATTATTAGAAGTTTATTTCCTGGTGGAAGTATAACTGGGGCCCCGAAAAAAAGGGTCATGGACCTTCTTTATTCTTTAGAAAGTGAACAATCAAGAGGGTTTTACTGTGGCTCGACAATTATCTTACATGAATCTCTTTTGGCCTCATCTATTAATATTCGTTCTGCAGAAGTTTTTTTTGGAAAGAGGCTTTTAAAGTATTCAAGTGGAAGTGGATTGACTTTACTTAGTAATGCCTTAGAGGAATATGAAGAATTGAAGTTGAAAGAACAAAGTTTTATGAATCTTCTTCAAACTTAGTTTTTGTTGTCATCTAAAAAAACCTTACAATTACGTTCATTGTGTTATGTACATTTGACAGCTTTTGATTCTTGTCGTTATGATCAATCATGACGCTTGGTGAAAGCAGAAAACCAGGAATTGGTTGAAAAGATACAAAGGAGTGTATATGGATATCCCAAGTAAGGATTTTGATAGTCCGACTGCTGGAAACTGTGCTCTTAAGATTGAAGATGAAAAAGTTGAGATGACTTCTTTATCAAAGTTAACTGGTTTTCCCATAGATTATATTAAAAAAGAGCTGGTTTTAGATCAAGAAGAAGTGACAATGACCCAATTAAGAGAGCAAATGATGGTGTTTCTTAACTCAAATTTTGAGGATATTTTCAAGGACGTGGAAGACTAGAGCTTTTCCAAAATAACTTCTTATGGAGGTAACTTTTTCCGGGGGAAAAAGTTGCCTTTCTCAACAATTCTCAAAAATAATTAAAAGTTTCCCCAATTTTCCGATGTTAAATCCAAGACGTAATTTAGGGGTTTAATCATGGATATATCCACAGTTGCAGGTCTTGCTTTATGTGTTATTGCCGTTGTTGCTTCGATTCTGAATGGCGGTGATATTTTGGCTTTTGTTGATGTGCCTTCTATGCTTGTTGTTTTTGGGGGGTTAATTGGAGCGACATTGACTAAGTGGCCTTTAGAGTCTGTTTTATCTCTCCCCAGTTACTTTATGAAATCGATCTTTTTTTCTCCTGCTGATGCGAAGGGAACAATTGACGAAATAGGTAAGCTAGCAGAAACAGCTCGACGTGAATCAATATTTGCTTTGGAAAAAGTACCAATAGATGACCCCTTTCTTAAAAAGGCCATGACACTTGCAGCAGATAACAGACCACCTGAGGTCATCAGTGCAATCTTACAATTAGAAATTGATGCCATGGTTGAAAGACATAAGACAGGATCAGAGATGTTTGCAGGAATTGCGGAAGATGGTCCGGCCTTTGGTATGATTGGTACACTAATTGGTTTGGTTATCATGCTTGGGAACCTTTCAGATCAAGCAGCGATTGGTCCTGCCATGGCAATTGCTCTTTTGACAACGATGTATGGTTCCCTCATTGCGAACATCGCAGGTAACCCCATTAAAGCGAAGTTGGCCTTTCGTTCTAAGCAGGAGGCAACAAAAATGGGAATCATCATTGCAGGTACTTTAGGTATTGTGGCCGGTGAAAACCCGAGACTGATAAAAGAAAAACTGAATTCATTTTTGCCTCCAGCTCAAAGAGAAGCTGAGGATGCTGGAGAATAGGTTAATTTATGGCAGAAGAAGCAGAAGGTGAAGAAGCCGCTGGCGGAGGAGAGGGAGAAGCTGAGGAGCAAGAGTGTCCTAAGTGCGAGGAGTGCGTTCCCGGCCTTCCCGGTTGGATGGCCACCTTTTCTGATCTTGTTACACTTCTGTTGACATTTTTCGTTCTCCTTCTTTCATTTGCAAAAACAGAATCAGCAAAGTTTGAAGCGGCCCTTGGATCAGTGAGAAATGCATTTGGTGGTAATGTTCTTAAGCATGGAGAGACAATTCACAGGGGTAAGTCTCCGGATAATGCCCCGACAATGATTGAAAGTGAGCAAACTGTTAAGCCATTTCCAATTGATTTTTTAACAATGGAAGGGCTTCTGGATAAGCACGAAATTAATAGAGAGTCGGATGAAGTTTTAAATACAATGAAGAAGGATTTAAAAGAGTATTCATTGAGTGAAAATGTTGATATTTACGAACTTCCTGAGGGGATTAAGGTTCGTATAAAAGACAGAGTTTTATTTAAGAAAGGTTCTATAAAAATTCAAAAAATAGCGATTGAAGTTTTTGATAAACTTGTTCAGCTTTTAAAAAATAAAGACTGGAATGTTTTTGTTGAAGGGCACTCAAGTCCTGGAGAAGCTTCAAGTGATGGAAAGCAAGATGCTTTTAATCTTTCATCGTATAGAAGTGCTGGTGTTACTAGAGCACTTGTTCGTAGAGGGGTGCGACCTGAAAAGATAAGCTCCGTTTTTTATGGTGATACGAGACCATTTACTCTTACTGGGGGAAGTGGAGTTGATGAGGTTCAAAGTCGAAGAGTAGAATTTTTGTTAAGAAAAACCGATTTGAGGACACCAGGAAGAAAAGTTGATTCTCAATAAAAGAAGCATAAGTTATGTCAATTAAACAAACAATATCTTTTTGTCCTTTAGATTCTTATGAAAATTTAGATTTAATGCTACAAAGTCTTTTTGGAGCCTCAAAGAGTGAAGTTAAAAAGGCTATTTCAAATAAAAACCTTTTAAAAAAAAAGTCCATGCCCGGGAAGAAATTCAATTACCAATTGATTTAGTTAACAAGTTTTTGATTTATCCTGACTATGAAGGTCCTGATATTGAGGTTCTATTTGAAAATTATGACGTCATTATTTTAAATAAGCCCCCTAATATTCACTGCCACCCTTTAAAATATAGTGAGAAAGATAACTGCTTAAGTTTTTTAAGACAACAATTAAAAAATAATACAATGGATGTTAACAAAAAAAGTTACGATAAGGGTCTCCTTTATCGTTTAGATTATGTTACTTCAGGTGTTTTATTTTTTATAAAAAATGAAAGTTTATTTAATGAACTGAGAAGCAATTTTAACCAAATTGTTAAAGAAAAATACTATTTGGCAATAGTTGAAGGTGACTTCAATCGTGAAGGCATACATAAATCAATTTTTACTTTTAAAGAAAAGAAGGGAAGGAAAGTTGTCATAAAAAAAAGTCAGACTTTTAAAAATGAAAAATTTTTTGAAGGAATTCTTTCAATTAAAAAGATTCATTTTAATAGAGAAAATGATATTTCTATTGTGATGGTAAAGTTAGAAACAGGGATTAGGCATCAGATTAGAGTTCAGCTTTCAACTTTAGGACATCCTATCTTAGGGGATGAGCTTTATGGAGGGAAACCATCGAAAAGGATTTTTTTGCATGCATATTCCTATAAAATTCCTATTTATGGGCAGTCAATAAAAGGAGTTTCTAGGCAAGCTCAACTATTTGATTTGTTCTTTGACATGGACAGTATTTTTAAGATGCTTAAGGATTAGCTTTTTACTTTTTAATGTATAAAATTTAGCTATATCTTCGCCAAAAGTGATTGCATTTATAACCATTTTTTTAGACTTTAAAATAAACCTTACTGATAAGACTCTTTCCAAATTATCATTGGGAGATGTTTTGGCCGTATAGATTATATCGTTTGCTAACTCTCTATATAGATATTGTTTTACATTTTTTTTGTTTTTAAGATTATCCAGATTTTTATTTATTGTAATTATTAGATTGTTATCTTTGCAGGAAGTTTTCCAATTTTTTGGAATCCTACGGTCTAATTTAACTAAAACTGCTCGACATGAAGTCGCTTTAAGAATTTCCTTTCTTTTAGATAAGTCTATTATGCCTCTTTCTGATAAATCATGGATTAGAACGTAGGTGATTAGAATACCAATAGGAAGAAGAGGCTTTTTTATTATATTGTTTAGGAGCATAGAAATATTATGACAGCTTGGAGAAAAAAAATCACTAAAGTAAATAGAGAAAAAGACCGACCAAATTGGTCAGAGTAAAAACCTTAAAGGTAGGTCTAAATGTTTGGAAATTTTTCTTATGATAAGTGCTTTTGGAAGGTTCTGACTTATTTAGATAACCTTGAAGATAAAATATCGATTGAGGAGCTTTCTCTTATCCTCAATGTTAAAAATGAACTAATATATAAGGGTATACAGTTTTTTGAAAGATTTAATATTGAATATAAATTTGAAAAAAAGGGTGAAAAAGTATTTATTCACCCCCACCCTAGCCAGATAAATATTTCTTTATCCTTATCCTTAACTGAATGGCTCAATATTGAGAACTATTTACCAAATAAGGAAGCTGAAGAAAGCTTTTTAGTAAAAAAATTGGGAATAAAAAATAATTCGGATCCCTCAAATAAAAAGATAGATAGAAACTTCTTTGAAATTTTAGAGTATGAAAAAAAGAAGGAAAAGCTTTTGGTAAAGATGTCCGCTGAGAGTGGAGATCAGTATAAAGTAATTTGTCAGATTGATAAGGCATTAAGAGAAAACAAAATGATTTTGTTGAATTTAACAGGTTCAAAAAGTGAAGAAGTTTTTCCTAGAAGTCTAAGTTATGTAGACGGACAAATATGCTTTATTGGAGAAGAAAGAAAAGACAGATGCCTTGTTTATATAAATACTTCGGAAATAAAATCAATTAAGGCGAGTTGCCCAGGACTTTATGAAAAGAACTTCAGCCTTAAGGAAGTTAATGATTTTATTAATTCCCTTCGTTTTATGGGGGGGAAAGAAATGAGGCTTGTTTTAAAGTTTAAGACAAATAATATTGATTTAACTCCTCCTATAAAATTTTATGATCAACCTTATGTAACGTATGTTCCTGATGGAGGGCTTATTTGGTCTGCTTCGGTAGAGTTAAATAATGAGCTCTTTGAGTGGCTGGTTGAAAACGATGAGCTAGTTGAGATTTTAGATCCTCAATTTTTAAAAAGCGAATTAAAAGAGTTTATAAGTTACAAAGAACCTTCTTTTAAAAAAGCATCATAATTTTAAAAAATTATAAAAAGGGGAGAGGCCAAATCTTTTGGCCTCAATATTATCGAGTAATTATTGAACTAGAGGAGATTCTGATGAAGTTGATGAAGTCATATAATTAGAGTCAGAGTCACTTACTGTAGAAGTACCTTCAAGCTCTTTAATGTATCCTGTAAAAGTACCTTCTTTCGATCTAATGATTTTATTTAAGAAATCAGTATCGCCTTCAGAGCCAGCTTTTTTCTCTTTCTCATGAAGAACTTGCATAAGTGTTTTGTAAGTGATTTCAGTATTGGATTTTTTCTCAATAACTTCAACATCAGATCCTTCTTTAATGATCTGTGCTAATTCATGAAGTGTGACATAACAACTACCTTGAGTGTCATAAAGTTTTCTATTGGAGTACCTTTTAATGATTCTAGTTTGAGTGCTTTGAGTTTCCATATGTCTCACTTCCCCTTAAAGTTTTGTTATTTTTTCTTGAGGTATTAATGACATATTTAGATTGGGTAATGCAAGAGGAAAGGGGGTAAAACTTAATCTAATGTGGGTTTTTTCTATTTTTTTAGTATTTTGGAGATCAATATTTTTTTTAAAATCTTACGTAATTAGCTAAAAGTGTTATGATTCATAAGGTCAGTTTGCTTTTTTACAGAAGCTGTATGAATAACTTGAAAGACTTCATCAATATACTCATGGGAAAGATCTAGTGACTGACCCCAAAGAACTCTTTCAGAAATAAGCTGATTGAGACGGTTTTTTTGGAGAGCAGTAATATTTTTTTTTGATTTCTCATGACCAATGTCATTAACAATATTCATTCTTACCTTGAGAAGCTCAATAATATCTTTGTCGACTGCATCAATCTTTGATCTTAGGATTGTGAGTTGATCACCAAAGGTTCTGTCCTTGGAAAACTCCTGTTTAAGCTTTAAACTTCCGATAATTTCTGAAAGCTGTCGTGGAGTTACTTGTTGCTGTTTATCGCTAAGCGCCTCATCAGGGTTTGGATGGGTTTCTATCATGAGTCCATCCATTGCCAAATCAAAGGCCTTTTGGGCCAGTTCTTGGATTTTATTTCTAGCTCCAGCAATATGACTGGGATCGCAAACTATAGGAAGAGTTGAAATTTTTTGTCTTATTTCAACAGGTATTTTCCATAGCGGCTCATTCCTGTAAGGAGAAGGTCGTGATGTAGAGAAGCCTCTATGAATACCAATAATTTTATTTATTCCTGCATTGTAAAAGCGTTCTATTGCACCAATCCACAAGGAAAGATCGGCGTTAATAGGGTTTTTTATCATTACAGGAATATCTTTGCCCTTGAGGTAGTTGGCCATTTCTTGTACGAGGAAGGGGTTAACTGTCGTTCTGGCACCTATCCATAAGACATCTACGTCGTGATCCAACGCGTCTTTTATGTGTGATGGACTGGCAACTTCCGTGCAAACTTTAAGTCCTGTTTCTTGCTTTACTCGCTGGAGCCATTTAAGTCCCCTTTTACCGACTCCCTCAAAAGTATTGGGTCTTGTTCTAGGCTTCCATATTCCGGCCCTGAAAAGCTTAACTTTATCAATTTTTTTCAAGGAATGAGCAGTATCTAAAACTTGCTCCTCACTTTCAGCACTGCAGGGACCTGCAATGACAAAATAATCTTTAAATGGTAACCAACTTTGTAGCGGTGTAATATTCACGTAAAATTCCTTCGATGCGTAGGTATAAGGAATAAAGATCAAAATGAGAAGGGCCAAATGAGTTTGTTGGGTAAGAATTATAGAGAGAGTATTAAAAGCTCACTAAAAAACTTAAGTAAAAAAACATTTGGTTGCCCAAGCTGTAAAAGGGGGTTGAGAGTCCCAATTCGACCTGGAAAAACTTTGAGAGTAACGTGTCCGCGGTGTGGAGGCGTTTTTGATATTGCCTACAAAATAAAAGGGCTACCAAATATTCCTATAATTAAACAAAAATTATTGAGCTTGTTGAGCCAAAAAGTCATAATCCTCTTCGTCGCTCTTTTTGTTATCTTTGCCATATATTCTTTTTATGAGGGACCTAGTCCAAAAAAGAACCTTATTAGAGAAAGTGAGAACCAAATTTATCAAGAGGTTTAATTTGTTAAAAGGGCCGCAAATTTCTCAGTATATTCTATGAGTTTTGATGTTATTCCCGGCTCTTGAGCGGAGTGTCCTGCATCGCTTATTATATGAAAATCTGCTTCAGGCCACTTCTTGTGAAGTTCCCAAGCTGTTTCTACTGGGCAGACAACATCATATCTACCTTGAACAATAACGGCCGGGATATCTTTTATAAGTTGGATATTGTTTAGAATCTGATTTTCATCTTTGAAAAAACCTTTATTATAAAAGTAATGACATTCTATTCTTGCAAAGGCTTCCGCAAACTGGTCTTCTCCATAGCTATTAATTGTATTTGGGTCTTGAGTTAACTTACTTGTAGACCCTTCCCATTGAGACCACGCTTTTGCGGCCTTCATTCTTTCATTTTTATCTGGACCTGTAAGCCTTTTGTAATAAGCCGAAATAAAGTCATTCCTCTCTTGAGTTGGTATGACATTTTTATACTTTTCCCATTCGTCAGGAAAAATAAAACTCGCACCTTCTTGATAAAACCAACGAAGCTCTTTTTCCCTTAGTAGAAAAATTCCTCTCAATAAAAAGGAGTCACACGATTTGGGGTAAGTTTGTCCATAGGCCAAAGCAAGAGTTGAGCCCCAACTACCGCCAAAAACGGACCAGCTCTTAATATCAAGGTGATTTTTTATTTTTTCGATATCTTCTACCAAATCCCAAGTCGTGTTTTCTTTGAGTTCCGCAAAGGGAGTACTCTTTCCACAGCCTCTTTGGTCAAATAAAATTACGCGCCATTTTTCGGGATTGAAAAAGCGTCTATATTCAGGTGTAACGCCGCCTCCGGGACCTCCGTGAATAAAGACTATTGGTAATCCCTCTGGGTTACCTACTTCTTCATAGTAAACGTTATGAATATCAGATACCTGGAGGTATCCGTGATTAAAAGGTTCTATTTCAGGAAAAAGTGTTGTCATAATTTCTCCGGGATAAGTCTTTAAGTTAAATAGGGAAAATAGGGAAAAATGTCAAAGTTATTTTCTATGTGTCAAAAAAATTAGAAATATTTCATTTTTTTTGACCTCTAAAAAATGCTATAAGGGCGCTCTTAAAAACTAGTGGAGAAGATAGAATGGATAATCAAAAGGGATTTATTTTAACTGCGAGTTGGGAAGACAGAGATCACCGTCACTTTCTAAAGTACTATGGTGTGGGTGAAAATGGCCCTTTTGAAATTCTTATAAATAATTTTTCACCTCTTTTCTTTGTTGAAAAAGAAGCAAAGTTTCCTGAAGGGATGCCAAAACATAAAAGAAGCTCTCTAAAGTTAAAAAATTTTGGTGGGGAGTCAGTTGATGGGCTTTATTTCAACACTCAAAAAGATCTTTATACTGCAAAAGATTTGCTTTCCCAGGTAGGGGTTAGGTCTTATGAAGCTGATGTACGTTCAACCGAACGTTACCTCATGGAGAGGTTTATTTATGCTCAAGTAGAAATTATTGGAAAACCAGAATTTATAGATGGTCTTTGGGTTTATAGGAACCCTGAGATTAAAAGCTCAACTTTTTCACCAAAGCTTAAAATACTTTCATTGGATATCGAAACAGGTATGAACGGCGATTTGTATTCTGTGGCCATTCATCAAAGATATAAAAATGAAAATATAAAGCAAGTGTTTATGGTGGGAGATAAAAATGAAAAGAGGGCCGATCATCACCTTTTGCTATTAGAGAATGAGGAACTTGTATTAAGAGAGTTTCTTGAATTTTTTAGAAAAATTGATCCGGATATTGTTATTGGTTGGCACGTTATTGGTTTTGACTTAAGTTTTTTAGAAAAAAAATGTCGAAAATATAAAATCCCATTTAATCTAGGGAGAGCGGGGTCAAGGCTTGTTATTCAAGAAAAGAAAGGAGCTGGCCATTTTGCAAAGATGGACGGGCGTATCGTTATTGATGGGCCACAAGTTTTGAGAGGTGCCGGTTTTCAATTTGAAAACTTTAAACTAGATACCGTGGCCCATGAATTGTTGGGGCAAGGGAAGGATATTGGGTCTGAGAATTCCAACGATAAGGTCGGGGAAATTGAGAGACGTTTTAGGGAAGATAAGAATGCCCTTGCTTTGTATAATTTACTCGATTGTACACTTGTTTTAGATATTTATGAAAAAACAAAAATTCTGGAGCTTTTAAAAACTCAGTCTAAGTTGTCAGGTCTTTTGTTAGATAGAGTCGGTGTCTCGACAGCGTCTTTTGATTTTTTTATGCTTCCGAAAATTCACAGGAAAGGAATTGTTGCCTCCAATATCGTCGATATTCAAAGAGAGGCTCCAAATTCGGGAGGGTATGTTCTGAGTCCTGAAGCAGGCTTTTATGAGCATGTTTTAGTTTTTGATTTTAAGAGTCTTTATCCATCTATCATTAGAACTTTTCGAATCGATCCACTTTCAAGATTAAGGGCCGATAAAGACCCAGTAAAAACCCCTGTAGGTTTAAGTTTTTCTAGGACTGAGCATGTTTTACCCCAGCGATTAAAGGATCTTATGGAGAAAAGAGATCAGGCAAAGCTCGAAGGAGACGAGTCATTATCAAAGGCCATAAAAATTCTTATGAATAGTTTTTATGGTGTTATGGGTTCGACGGGATCAAGATTTTATCATTCAGATCTTTCCAGAGCAATTACCGGTGTTGGAAGATGGATTTTGGAAGAGTCTATTAAATATCTAAAAGAGCAAGGGTATAAAATTATTTATGGAGATACAGACTCAATTTTTATTACTTTAAAAGCTGGGCTTTGGGGAAACATGGATCAATTCGGGGGCCAATTAGCAGTTAAGGTAAATACTTTTTTAACAAAATTAATAAAAAGAGAATTTAAGATTGATTCATGTTTAGAACTGCAATTTGAAAAATATTATCGTAAATTTTATTTACCACGCTCTAGGAGTGGGCAAGGAGATGGAGCAAAGAAGCGATATGCTGGACTTTTGGTAAAGGAAGGGAGCGAGAAAATTAACTTTGTAGGAATGGAGTATGTCAGATCTGATTGGACAAAGTTAGCGAAGGGATTTCAGTTTGAGTTGTTTAGTAGGTTCTTTAGAGATGAAGACATTGAAAAATGGGTTAAAGATTTTATTACTCAGGTTAAAAGTCATCAGTTCGATAATGATCTTGTTTATAAAAAAAGGCTTACAAAAAGACCTGAGGAATATACTAATAATGTTCCTCCTCATGTTAAAGCTGCCTTGCAAATTGATGAGAATAAACGGAGAGGTCTAAAGGTTGTTGAGTATGTCATAACTTCAAGGGGGCCGGTGCCAATAAGTAAGGAACACAATGATATTGATTATGAACACTATATTCAAAAACAGCTAAGGCCACTTGCAGAAGATTTGCTAAATATTAAAGGTACAAGTTTTGACCACCTGATCGGTGGCGATCAATTGGCGCTTTTTTAAGATTTCATATATTTTTTTAAGGAGCTTATTAGTTTTATTTTGTTAATGGGTTTGGAAATATGACTATCACAACCAGCATCTCGGGTTCTTTGAATGTCCTCATTGAAGGCGTAAGCAGTCATAGCGAGTATAAATGTTTTACTTTTGTCAGGGTTCTGTTTTTCGTATTTCCTTATTTCTTTGGTGCAACTTAATCCATCCATTTCAGGCATTTGCACATCCATTAAAATGATGTCGTATTCGTTTTTCTTAAATTTTTCAAGACCTTCGAGCCCATTCATCGCGACATCCAATTCAATTTTTGCATTTTTTAAAAATATTTTGATTAAAAGTCTGGAGTCTTCACTATCGTCAACGAGAAGTATTTTTCCTTTTAACTCACTAATATCCTTTTTGTTAGTTGATTGGGATGGTCTTTCCTTGGTGTCTGATTTTTTATTCACAATCTGGTGAGAATACCTTCTAAGTTCAGATCTTTTTAAGGGGGTTCTCAATGAAATTTTGCTTGGAGGCATTTCAGCGTCAATACTTGTGTCTAAAAGAAAGAGAGTTTTTTCTTTAAGGGTTGTATTGTTTTTAAAGGCTTCCTTCACCTTAGGACAATTTTCTTTTGTATAATTCCAAAAATAAAAAATTAAATGATAGCTATTTTTTTTAATTTCTTCTTGGGCTTCATCAAGGTTAGTTGAAAGAAAAGTCGTGGCCCCCATATCTGTAAAAATATCGCGGGATATTTTCAAAAACTTTTCAGAAAAATTAATTAAAAGAACATTTTTATCTTTAAGAGACCCTTTTTTAAAAAATGATTTTTTTGCAACAGCAACAGGAATTTCTATAGTGAAGGAACTTCCTTCATTTTGCTTGCTTTCTATTTTTATTTCTCCCTTCATGAGGTCAATTAAGTTTTTTGTGATTGCAAGGCCCAAACCAAAACCTTTATTTTTATCCATTAAGGGATTAACTTGGAAAAAGTTCTTAAATAAATAATCCTTTTTATCTTTTGGTATTCCCCTTCCAGTATCTTTAACTTCTATGGAAAGAAGGTTTGAATTAGGTTCAAAGGTACAATTAACGGAGACATTTCCATATTCAGTATATTTGACAGCATTAGTGACCAAGTTTATTAAAATTTGTTTTAATCGAGTAGGATCACCGATAACAAAGTCGGGAACAGTAGGGTTAATATCAGAATAGAGTTCAAGGCCTTTATTTCTTGCATTAATGGTAAGCAGGTCAATACAGTTGTTTAAAATGTCATCGATAGAAAACTCTTCTTTATCAAGTTTTAATTCACCAGACTCTATTTTTGAGAGGTCTAGAATATTGTTAATTAGGCTTAAAAGATCCTTTCCTGCTCGTTGGATAATACTCATATAGTTTTGTTGCTCTTTTGAGAGGTTATCCTCAGACATAATTTGGGCCATTCCCAAAATAGAATTAAGAGGTGTTCTAATTTCATGGCTCATATTGGCCAAAAAATTTGTTTTTGAATTTGAGGCAAACTCTAAATCTTTTTTAGTTTTGTAAAATTGGATAAAATTATCAACTTTACTTTTAATTACAACTGGATCAATAGGTTTTGAAATAAAATCTATAGCACCTGTCTTATAAGCTTTGTAGGCCTCATTTTTAGAATGGAGTGCCGTAATAAAAATGATAGGAATATCTTTTGCCTTAGGGTCTTTTTTGAGTAACTTTGCTAATTCGTAACCATTCATTACAGGCATATTTATATCTATGATTACCGCTGCATAATCTCTTTTGGAAATAGTTTCCAGGGCTTCTGCGCCACTGGTTTCTTTGAAGACATCAATATGATCCTCAGAAATGATCTCTTCAATTAGGTTTAAATTTATTTCCTCATCATCTACAATGAGGACATTAATTTTTCTCAAATAACATGCCTTTGAATCCATTAATCCTGTATATGTTGATCGTCTTATTGAGTAGTTTTCTTGAAAAAAAAGTGATATTCAAATGGATTTTATTTAATCTAAATTATCTAGAGAATATAACGATATTATTGCTCGTGATATTCTTAGGAGAAAGTAATTGAAAATAAACTTTTATAAGAGGTATTTACTAATAATATTATTTTTATTTAGTGCATATCTTATTTACGGAATTTATAAAGAGGATATGTTTCGTTGGTTGTGTAAAAATGAAGATAATAAAGCCGCTTGCATGGTTGTCGGTTTAATTCAAAAAGAGAAGGGCGATTATAACCAGGCCAGTTATTATTTTAAAAAGTCCTGTGATTTAGATTACGTTCTTGGATGTATTGAAAAAGCGCGCTGGGAAGAAAAAAATGGTCGTAAAAAAATATCACAAGTTTATTTTTTGAAGGCCTGTAAGTTGGGAGAAGAAAAATTTTGTTATGGAAAGATGGCCTCCCCTATAGTGGAGAGGCCTTAGAAAATAATTATCTTTTATTTACGTAGTTAACTTTCCTTTTACCGAGTTTTCTTAGTGCCTTCCCTAACTTTCTTAAAGATTTACGATCTCCATTTATATTTTCAAAAAGTTTATTATCTTCTCCAACTGTCATTCTTTTTAGGCTATCCATCGTGACATTCTCTTGCATTTGAGCAAACTTATCAGGTGTGATAGGCCTATTTTCAATGATGTCATTAATGATATCGTTAGAAATAACACTACTTAGGTCTATGAAAAACCCAAGTCCACTTTGCATTTCTTGTTCAGATGAAAATATTCCGGCCATACCCTGAACCCCTTTGATATCAAATCCAAGGAAAATATTAGCACCAGGGATTGATTTTCCAACAACATCAAACTCCTTAATAACAACAGCAAAGCCTAGAAGTGTATTATCTTTACCGAAGGATAAATAAAGTTTAGAGTTAATTTTCCCTATAGCAAGTTCAATGATTTCGGTAGGGCCAAAACCACCTATAGGTAAATCATCACCGTTAGGGAGTGTTCCATAGCCTGCAGTGACCTCAGAAGATGCAGAGAGATTAAATTTAATCCCAATTTCATTATAACCGGCTTCAATTGTTGGCCTAAAGCTAACTTCACCATATTTAATTGAAGTATCATTAGGATCAACAATCGGAAGTTGAATAGATGTCATCGAGACGGCACCAATTTTAAAGACAGAAGAAATAGATAGATAGACATCGCCATCTTCTAGACTTGAGTTGATTTGAACATCTTTTACAATTTCACTTTCCGGGGATTTTCCACAAGAAGTAAAAATCAGTGTTGATAAAAGGATAATCAGAGTAAAAATTCTTTTCCAATTTCTAAAAATACCTACCATTTTTTTCTCCTAAGAAAACTCGTTTCTTAAGAGATTAGATTTGTTTTGAAGATACGTTCAATGTTCACATACGGACAGCAACAAACCTAATCGTTTAAAACTAAAGATTAATTAGTTCTGAATTTGTTTCTATTTCATCTTCAAAATCTAAATCTTTAAAATCTCTTTCTAAGATATTTAGACTTCTTTTTGTACGACCAAAATGTTCTCTTTCTTCCGAAAATAGGTCCAGAGATTCAAAATAAAACTTTCCAAACCTTGTTTTTGAAGCTCTATAGAGGGAAAGTCCGTTATCTTGTCTTATAAGGCGTCCTAATTGATAGCCAATATATTTAGGTGTTTTTATTACAAGGCTTAGCTTATTTTCTATATCATAGTTTATTGAAGTATCTAGATCTAATATCTGTTCAATATTATTTAGATTAATTTTTAATGCTACCCCTGATTTATCATAGAACTGGAAGATAAGTTCTTCGACTTTTAAGGCCTGAATAATGAAACCAAACCTATCTAAAAAGTCTTTACAAGTTTCATTCATTCCCTCTTGATAATAATAGGCCAATTCTACAGAGTCGAAGTACTCTATATGGACCCCTTTCATTGTAAGAACCACAGTTCTTACTTTTTTAAAATTTGCCCCAGCGCCTATTGTTGCATTACCCATGGAAAGCATGTTTAGAAGTTTTAAGTTTGCTTTTCCACTTGTTGTTATTATTTCTTCTTTTTTTGGAATAGTGGTTGTATCAATTCTTAAAATTTTCTCTTCTTGAATTTTTTTAGGAAAGCATGTTTCAGGAGAAGCTACAAGCTTTAGACCTTTAGGGCTTCCCCCTATGAGTGTCCCAGGTCCGGCTTCTTTGAGTGGTGTTGTGTAAGTAATGAAGCCCAGGTCTTTTATTTCTTTATAAAGATAATTAATAGGTTTACATGAAAAACAAAAAATTATTAAAAAAAACCATTTGATGGAAAGGATCGCTTTTAAAGAATATTTCATTTTGGTTTCCCCAAAGAGACGTCGTCTCTCTGGTAAGGCCCCAATTATGGATTTGACGTGCCGCTTCAACTAACGTACAGGTAGAGCCTTGTTGCGATGTGTAAACTTTATCATCTAGAAAAAATAAATCAACCTGTTTTTGTCGGTTATTTTAATTTTTTTGGAAAAAACGTCCTTAAAGGTCACTTTTCTCAATAAAAAAAAGTGGACATAGGAATGAACTAAAGCGAAAATCCGGCTTCAACTTAATGCACTAATTGGAGCATTTATTAATGATATACCTCGATAATGCTGCATCTCAAAGAATAAGGAAGAAGGCTTTAGAAGTTCTCAATACAGGGCTTATGATGCATTTTGCAAATCCTTCGGCTTCTCATAAAGTTGGGAGAAAGCTTCTTAAGGAGATTGAAGCACACAGAATATTTTTCATTAACTCTATTAAAGGTCTAAAGAAATATAATTTTATTTTTACTTCCTCGGCAACAGAATCTAACAATATGTCTATTTTGGGATTTGAGTTTAAAGAAGGGGACGTTGTTTATATTTCAAAATCGGAACATCCCAGTTTAATTGCACCACTACAAAAATGCGAAGAAAATGGATTGGTTTTAAAAGAGTTGCCTTTGAATAATAGTGGAGGAGTTGATGAAAATAAGTTTTTTGGAACTTTGGATTCGAAAACGTGTTTCGTTGTATTAAGTCATATAAATAATCAAAGTGGAGTTATCCAACCGATTAACCGCATATCTCAAAGAATAAAAGAAATAAATCCCAAAATAAAAATACATCTAGACGCTACTCAAAGCTTTACTAAAGTGCCCGTCTCTTTGGAAAACTCCTTGATTGATTTTATGACCATTTCTTCCCACAAATTAGGGGGACCAAAGGGAATTGCTGGCCTATTTGTTAGAACTGGAATCAAAATTTTTCCTTTGTTATTTGGAGGGGGTCAGGAAAAGGCTTTACGTTCTTCGACTCAGTCCTATCCCTTAATTTCAAGCTTTAGATCGGCAGCTGAAGAAGGAATTAATGAAATTGATAAATCATTAAACAGTGTTGGAAAAATATCTCTTAAAGTAAGGGAATATCTAAAAAAAGAAATTCCTAACATATTATTCCCATTTCACTTCGAAGAAAATGTAAGCCCTTATATCTTAACGTTCATAATTCCTGGAATATCCAGTGATATTATTTTGCGGCATATGGAACAAGAGGATATTATTTTTTCTAGTACTTCTGCTTGCTCTTCCAAAGTTAAAGGAAGTAATCCGGTTTTTGAGGCCTTAGGTATTGAAGACAAGTTTCACAAAAATGTTCTTAGAGTTTCTTTCTCTAACGAAACAACGTTATCTGAAGTTGATAGTTTTTGTGAGGAACTTTGCAAGTGCTATAAAGAATTAAGTTATTTGTTACCAAAAAAGAAATAGGAATAGTTATGGGTGAAAGTATTGTAGTTAATGTTGATGAGCTGTGGTTAAGGGGGAAAAACCGATCTTTGTATTTCAAGGCCCTCATAAAGCATGTTCGGGAAACATTTTGGCATTATCATGGTAAAGATTTTAGTTGTCAAAAAGAGGGTAACCGAATTCTTGTTACTACAAAGGGTTCCTTTAAAAATGATATTTACCTGGCCTTGAAAAGAGTCCCTGGGGTTCATTCTTTCTTCTTCGCAAAAGTTTTACCTGTTGAATACGATAATATTTACCCTGCTGTTAAGGAATTGGTCTCTTCCCTTAAAGAAATGCCAAATAATTTTAAAGTAAAAACTGTAAGATCTTTTAAGAGGTTTCCTAAGAATAGCCAAGAAGTATCAAGGGAAATTGGAGAAAGAGTTCTTTCTGACTTTCCTTCTTTAAAGGCAAAAATGAAAAACCCTGAGCTTTCGATACAAATTAATATTACAGAAGAGAATATTTTTGTATCTGTGGAAAAGTATTTTGGAATGGGAGGACAACCTTATGGTACAACAGGGCATTTAATAACTCTTTTATCTGGAGGCTTTGATTCCCCAGTGGCAAGTTATTTAATGTCAAAAAGAGGTTGTCACCAAACGTTCATTTTTTTCTATTCTTATCCATTTGTAAGTGAAGATGTTAAAGATAAAATATTAGATTTGTCGTCTCTTTTAGGAAGGTTTCAAAGGGAAACCAAACTTTATGTAGTTCCTTTTGGAGATATGCAAAAAAAGATTTCAAAAAGTTGTAGAGATGAGTATAGAACATTACTTTTTAGGAAACATATGATCGAATGTGCAGGAATCCTTGCTAAAAAATTAAATGCTGAGGCTTTGTGTACTGGAGATTCTTTAGCTCAAGTATCAAGTCAAACAATGGGAAATATTTCTTTAATAGACTCTTCTTCTAAGCTTAGTATTTTTCGACCTTTGTTAGGTTTTAACAAATCTGAAACGATTTCAATTGCGAATAAAATTGACACTTATTCAATTTCCGAGCGTCCCCATGACGATGCCTGTAGTTTGTTTGCACCTAAACATCCCATAATTAAGCCTGATAAAAAATATTGGGAAGACTACGAAGAAAGTGTTGATTACACTGAGGAGCTTGAGTCTTGCCTGTCCAATGCAGAAGTATATAATATTTCCATATGTGGGGAAGTTGAAAAAGTTGAGGCGTTATAATTATAGCTTTTTGGTGGGACAAATTTGATTACCAAGGCAATATTCGTGTTAAAAATTGTGCTTTGAGTTGCCTTAGGTGAGCGTTATGATAAGTTAGGTAGTCTATTTTTAAGGGAGTATTAATGAGAATAGTTATCCTTTTGGTCTTATGTCTTGGAATAAGTGATTCATTTGCACTTTTGAAAGACAAGAAATCTCTCCTAGTCGGAAATGTTTTAAAAAATTATTTGGAATCTTATCATTATAGATCTCTCAGTGTTAATGATGACCTTTCTAATAAGGCCTTTAAAGAATTTGTAAAAAGAGTAGATTACGGTAAACAATTTTATTTCGAAGATGATTTAAAAAAATTGGATAAATATAATTCTAAGATGGATGATCAGATGGTTAATGGAAACCATTCTTTGATTATTGAGTCCAGAAATATTTTAATGTCGAGGATCAAGCAAGCAGAAGAGATTAGAAAAGAGATCTTTGGAAAAAAATTCGATTTTACAATGAAAGAAAACTTGGAGTTAGATCCTGAAAAAAAGAATTATGTGAAATCAGAAAAAGAGTTCAAGAATCATTGGAGAAAAATTTTTAAACAGTCAGTATTAACCAGATATCTGTCTCTTTTAGAAGAAAAGAAAAATTTAGAAAATGAAAAATCTAAAAAAGAAAAAAAGGAATCTAAAAAGAAATTATTAAGTAAAAATAAAGAGGCCAAGCATAAGATAGATTTAGGTCTTTTAAAAATGTCGGATAAGGAATTAAGAGAAAAGGCCAAGGGGTCTATTTCAAAGAAGTACAAAAACCTTTTTAGCAGGATTTTAAAAGAAGACTATGACGATTACCTAGAAAAATTCTTTAATTCTATTTCTAATATTTTTGACCCGCATACATCTTATTTACCACCAAAGAAAAAGGAAGATTTTGATATAGATATTTCAGGAAGTTTGGAGGGTATTGGAGCTGTTTTACAGGAAGAAGGTTCTTTTATTAAAGTTGTTAAAATCGTTCCTGGTGGCGCTGCATGGAGACAGAAAGATTTAGAGGTAGACGATATAATTCTTATGGTGGCTCAAGAAACTGGAGACCCTGTAGACCTTGTCGATATGAGAGTTGAAGATGCTGTTAGATATATAAGAGGGCCTAAAGATACAATTGTTAAGCTTACAGTAAGAAAGGTTGATGGCACTAGGAAAGTTATCAAAATTCTCCGAGACGTTGTTCATATTGGAGCTTCTTACGCTAAGTCATCTATTTTAAAATTCAAAGATAAAAGTACAAGAATTGGCTATATACAAGTTCCTAAATTTTATAGAGATTTTGATGGTAAGGGACGAAATGCAAGTGGAGATGTAAGAAAAGAGTTGGTGAGACTCAATAAGTCAGGAATTGATGCTGTCATTCTAGATTTGAGAAATAATGGTGGCGGAGCTTTAATTGATGCTACAAAAATGTCAGGGCTTTTTATTAAAGATGGACCAATTGTGCAGGTTAGAAATAGGCCTGGAAAGATTGACGTGATGTCTGACAATGACCCTAACATTATTTATAAGGGACCTCTTTTCGTTCTGATAAATAGGTTTAGTGCTTCAGCTTCCGAGATTTTGGCAGGGGCCATGCAGGACTACAAAAGGGCCATAATTATAGGTGGCCAACACTCGCATGGAAAAGGAACTGTTCAGGCGGTCTACAGTTTAAACCATGGGCCATTTCTTAGTTTATTTGGTGAAACTATGGGTGCCCTTAAATTGACCATTCAAAAGTTTTATAGGATTACGGGCACTTCAACTCAGTTTAAGGGGATAAAGCCAGATATAGTTATTCCAGATCCATTTGATTATGGTAAGAATAGGGAAAAAGATCTTGATCACTCCTTGCCTTGGGATGAGATTGCGCCCCAAAAATATAATGAATGGAGCAAATTTAGGTACAGGTTTAGTGAATTGAAAGATAAGAGTAATAAAAGAGTTGTAAAAGATAAGAGATTTCAAAAAATTATAGAGAGCCTTCGTTACCTGAAAGACAGAAGAGAGGATACAACAGTTTCACTCAACCTTGGTGAAACAATAAAAAAAGAAAAGGAAAACGAGGAGCTAACTAAAAATTTGAAAATAGTTTCTGAAAATAAATCTATTATGGTTTCAAACTATGAATCTTCTCTAAAAGATGTAGAAATGATAAAAGATTCAGATAAAGATAAATGGGAAGAAGACTTTAAAAGAAGAAAAGAAGAGTGGGTTAAAAGAATAAGATTGGATCCGGGGATCGAAGAAACAATGAATATTGTGGAAGATCATCTTAAGATTAATAAAATAGTTGTTTCGGTGAAGTAATGGTTAAAGTTGAAAATGTTGAATTAGATGAAATAATGGAAAAGCTCGAAAGAATAGAAGATGAGCAAATGGCCGTGGTTCTTTTAAAAGAATTTAATGATAAAAGCAAAGAGCTAGGAAAACTCATTGTCAATAAAGAGAGTGAGTTACCCCATGAGGAATGGGAAAAACTTTGCCAAAAGGCCAAAAAAGATGTTGATGAAGTAATAAAAAAAATTAAGGAATATTAGGCAAACCCTTTTGGCCTATCTTTACACCCCAGTAAATTACATTGACGTATACAAGTGTAACACCTGTTAATAAGTTGTTTTTTAACTATGAAAGAAAAAATTTTAATAATTAGATTTTCAAGTTTCGGAGATATTGTCCAGTGCATGGGGGCCCTTAAAACTTTAAAAAAGATTTATCCCGAAGGTGAAATTCACTGGGTGACTAAAAGTGAATTCACTCCGTTATTGAACTTACACCCGGATGTAAAAAAAGTTTGGTCTCTTGATAAAGGGAAGGGTATTAAAGGTCTGCTTGAAATTTGTAAAATACTTGAGAAAGAAAACTATACTCTTTTTTATGATGCCCATTCAAATTTAAGGTCTATGTTGTTAAAGTTTTTTCTTTTTCCTCCATTGAAAAGTTTGTTGGTTAAAAGAAAGGCTCTTTGGATCACAAGAAAAAAATTTAGATTAAAAAGGTTCTTATTGTTTAAACTAAGATTAAATTTATTTGAGAACCCCTTTAAAGGCGCGCTTTCTTATCAAGCGCCGTTGCTAAAATTAAAAAGGGCTCCACTTTACCTTCAGAAAAATAGTTGGAATTTTGATAAAACGGTTGTTGAGAAAGTATCAAGTTTAATATTTGATAAAAGCAATAAAATTATTTCCCTTGCTCCCTCGGCTGCTTGGAAGATGAAGCGTTGGCCTATAGAATATTGGAAAAAAGTTATTGAACTTTGTCCAAATAAAAAATTTATTATTCTCGGTGGGCCCAAGGATTACTTTTGTCAAGAGCTCGAAGATTTATTTCCTCTAAGGGTAAAAAACTTAGCTGGCAAACTTAACTTGGTAGAAAGTTGCTTTGCTATCCAGTCTTCAGAAACATTGGTTTCAGGTGACACCGGACTACTGCATGTTGCTGATCACTTAGGCAAAAATGCGATAGCTTTAATAGGTCCTACCGCATTTGGTTATCCGAGTGGACCCTGGGTAAAAGTTTTGGAAACGAATTTATCTTGCCGACCCTGTAGTAAAGATGGCAGAGGAAAGTGCAGAAATAAAGTTTATCAAAATTGTATGATTCAAATTACTCCTGAAACAGTATCTCATTACATCAATTGATCTTCTTTTTATGACAAAATAAAATTTTTGTAGGCAATTATGCCCTTTTTGACCTTATTGTTTAATAATTTATTTTATGCGGCCGATAGAAAACAAAAGAAATTTATTAAATTTAATTTATTGGTGTGAAAAAGTATGGAAATTAACTACGGAAATGGAAGCGCTTTAAATAACTTTGCTCTTACCTGGAAAATGGAGGAAATAAGGCTTCCTCTAAAATTTCCATGGAAAATTTCACGAGGTCAGGACAAAGAAAAACTTAATTTTGTTGTTATAATGGGTGATGAAAAATTTAAGGGGAGAGGCGAAGTTGCTTTTAACAAAAGATACAATGAAGATGCAGAATCTATAAGAGAGGGGTTTGAAAAGTTCTTAAATTTTAAACCGCCTGAGATTGATTCGGTAAAGTGTTTGTATAATTGCCTTAATGAACTTGATATACCCTATTCTCTTCGTTTTGGAATTGAATCAGCTTTTTACGATTATATTTCTCAAATTTCTGGAAAAAATATTTATGAATTGCTTGGGCTCAATTCTGTTAGGAGTGTTCCTACTTCTTTTTCTATCCCAATAATGGATAGCGCTCATATTAAAAGCTTTATTTTAAACAACAATTTAAATCGTTTTAATTTTTTAAAACTAAAAATAAATTCATATAAATCTTTGGATACCGTAAAGGAAGTTTTAAAGTACTTTGATGGACAATTGAGATTAGATGCAAACGAGTCTTTTAAAGATCCTGATGATGTTATCAACTTTGTAGAAAACATTAAGAATAAAAAAAGAATCCAGTTTATTGAACAGCCGATGCCTGCCGATTTACATGAGGAATCCTTTTATTTAAAAAATAATTTAGATTTGGAGATAATTGCGGATGAGTCAATAACTACTCAAGAAGTTACGGACTATTACTTAAAAAGGTTTCATGGGGTTAATATCAAATTAATGAAATCTGGAGGTTTTTTAAGGGCCATTAAGCAGATTAATGATTCTAAAAAATTAGGTTTAAAGGTTATGATTGGTTGCATGATTGAAACAAGCCTTTCAATTTCTTCCGGAATGGTTATTTCAAGAGGTGCCGATTATATAGACCTAGATGGATGTTTGTTATTAAAGGATGATCCATTTTCTTTTCTAGGAGAGGAAAATGGTCGTCTAATCTATTCTCATATTCAATAACTCTTTCTATAAAAAAGTCTAATCAAATTAAAAATTTAGTATAATATTAATTAGAATGCCACTGATTGATCTACAGGAAGGTCTAAATGAAGGTTTTTTTTCTAATACTTTTTTTCTCTTCTTGTTCAAATCTTAAATTTAATAGTCAATTAAAAAAAAATGATAAAAAAAATAACGTTGTTTTTATTAGACCTGTGACTATTTTTGCTGACCCCTTGATAAAGAGTCGCCCAATTGAAAAGAAAATTAAGGTTAAAGAAAAAATTAAATTAAAAACTAAGCCTAAAGTTACTTTACGAAAAAAAATCCCCTTAAAAAAACTAATAACACGTAATAAAGTGGTCAACTCTTTGGATTTAAATTATTCGAAGAGGTTATATAAACATTGGTTGAATTATTTTACTGGTAAAAACAAAGAAAGGTTTAAAAGACAGCTCAACAATGGGATCAAATACAAAAAGCTTATCGAAAGAACTTTGAGAAGAAATGGGCTTCCCACAGATCTTTATTATGTGGCCCTTATAGAGAGTGGCTTTCATTTGTCTGCGAGAAGTAGTGCTAATGCAGTTGGACCTTGGCAATTTATGAAAGGAACAGGAAAAATGCATGGGCTTAAAATAAATTCCTACATTGATGAAAGGAAGAATATTGTTAAAGCAACGGAAGCTGCGTCGCACTACTTTAAAGACCTCTATAATATTTTTGGAAGTTGGGAACTAGCGTTATGCGCATACAATTCAGGTGAGTTTAGGGTTATTAATGCAATTAGAAGGGGAAACACAAGAAATTATTTAGAGTTGGTAAAGAAAAAATTGCTTCCTCGTGAAACGATTCTTTATGTGCCTAAATTTGCTGCTGCAAGATCCCTTGGAAAAAAATTTGAGGAAAGTACTATTGTAAAAAATAAGAAGAATTTGTTTTGGAAAAAATTTCAAAACATTATGGAGTTTAGATTGCGTAAATCTTTTTCAATTTTCGAATTGGTAAAAGAAACAGGCATGAATATTAAGAATTTTAAGGCCTTAAACCCCGATTTAAGACGAAACAGAATCAGGGTTTATAAGGGCAGGCCTATAGTTGTTTACGCTCCAAAAAAATATGAAAAAAGCCTTCTGAGGTATATCAAAAAAGTAGTCCCTTATCATAGACCTAGGGTACGTAGGCGCGCTGCAGCGCCTGCCCGGCGTTTTATGGTTCGAGTTGTCTATGAAACTCACAAAGTCAAAAAAGGTGAAAGTCTTTTAAGGTTGTCCAAAAAGTTTGGTACTAATTTAAGAAACCTTATGAGTTGGAATAGGCTTAAAAGAAAGAGAATTTATATAGGTCAACGCTTAAAGGTTAAAAGGCTGAAACAATATATTGTTAGAGAAGGTGATAATCTAACAAAAATTGCAAAAAAGCTTAGGACTTCAATTACTAAAATTGTTCGTTTTAATTCTCTAAAATCGAAGAAAATTTTCCCTCGCCAGAAGATACATATTCCGATATAAATCCGTCCATCTAAAGGCGGTTTATGAAAATAGGATTTGATGCGAAGAGGGCCTTTCACAACTTTAGAGGGCTAGGGCATTATAGCCGAAACCTTATTGATGGTCTTAATAACTCTTATGATGATTTGGACCTTTTTCTTTTTTCCCCAGAATCATCCAGTGAGATAACTCTTTCTTGGGCCGAATCACTAAAAAGAACTGAGATTATTTTTCCAGAGAATTACTTATCAAAAAAATGCTCCTCTTTGTGGAGAAGTCTTTTTTTGTCCAGTGTTTTGAAAAAAAATGAATTAGATATTTATCATGGACTTAGTCACGAATTGCCACCAGGAATAAAAAATAAAGTAAGGGCATCTGTGGTGACTATTCATGATTTGATATTTTTGAGGTTTCCCCAGTTTTTTCCTTGGGTAGATAGACAAGTCTACTTAAAAAAATACAAGGCTTCATGTCGTCGGGCCGACCTCGTTGTGGCCATTTGTGAAAATACAAAGAGCGACTTAATTAATCTTTTAGGGGTTCCTTCTGAAAAAATAAGAGTCGCCTATCAAAGTTGTCACACTTTATTTGAGAAAATATATTCGCAAGTCGATCTATATAAAGGGCTTGATAGATTAAATCTTCCCAAAAATTATTTTTTACAAATTGGCGCGATTGAAGAAAATAAAAATTTATTATTAAGTCTAAGAGCTTTTGGAAAAATCCAAAAGGAATTTCCGGATCTTTTTTTCGTCGTTGTTGGAGGAAATGGGAACAAGGACTATAAAGATAAAGTTAACAGGGAAATAAAAAATTTAAATATTACAAATAAAGTGATTTTTAAAAGCTTTATTCAAAATTCCGATCTCCCTTTTCTTTATCAAGGGGCCAAATCTCTTATTTTTCCTTCATTCTATGAAGGATTTGGTATACCTATTATTGAGTCGATGGTTTCAGGTACACCAGTTATTACTTCAAAAGGTGGATGCTTTCGTGAATCAGGTGGTCCTCATAACCTTTACATAGACCCTCATTCCGAAGATGATTTGGCATCAGCTATGTTAAGTTTATTAACTAACGAAAAGTTAAGGTTGAATATCACTAAAAAGAATTCAGATTTTGTTAAAAAGTTTCATTGGAAAAATACTTCAAAAGTTATAAGAGGTATTTATCAAGAAGTCTTATAGTTAAAGACGAGTCGGAGTTAAATAAAGCCTGTAGAGCTTATCCTTTGTTCTTCTTATCGTACAACTACCGACAGTTTTTTGATCAACGAGATATTCATAAAAGTCTGGAAGTGTATCAGCAATTTCAAGAACAGACTTTCCTTCGTGTTCTCCAAAATCAATATAGACTTTATCTTCTTCAAGGATACCTGTGAGTGGGCTTTGAAGATCTTGGGCCATCATTCCCTCCTTAGAACTTTTTAGCGAGCATTCCTTTGCTTCGCTCTTAAATTAATTTTTAATCATTAATTATGAAATGAAAAGAAAATATACAAATTAATTAAAATTTTAATTGTGGTCTAAAAAAGTCTTTAAAGAAAATTACCAAATAACTAAACTCCTTTGGAAAGTCTCTAATCATAATTTTCTTAGCTACAATTAAAGATTCAAAAAGTGTAAGTTGCGATCTAAAAGGCCTCTTGGAGGTCATTGCAGAAATAATATCCATTATTGAAATTATATTTGTTTCAAATCCGATAATAACGTTTTCATTATTTTTTTCTAAATTATTGTCAGAAACTAGGCTGTGATGAAAATGATGGAATTTAATAATATTCAAATAATTGGTACCTAAAGGAATTCTTCCAATCAAATATTTCACAGAGGAGTTTGGATGGTTGGAAAATAAAAGTTGATCTTTTTTAGTTTTTATTGGGCCATCGAACTTTTCGTAAGGGATTGAGGCCATTCCTAAATCTTTGAAATAGCTTGCTATAAAAAGAGTTTCCATTTCTTTCTTTGAATAGAACTGGTTGCTTTTTAAAAAACCGAACAAAAATAATGAAGAGATTAAAGGTTGGTTAATAATATAGTGATGAGCTTGATTTACAATCTCTTCATAGGTTAGTTTAAGGTAATTTGTATTTTCTTGGAGGAAATTAAAAAGGTTAAGGATACTTTGATATTGAAGTGTAAGTAGCTCATCGGAATTAGGGTTTTCATAAAGGTAGTTCAGGTTGATAGAAAGAAGATTTATAAGCTTTCTTATAGCTTTTGGAGATTTTTCCATCGACAAGGATCTGATAGTCTTTCTCAAGTTATCCTGTTGGCTTTCTTTTAACCTTTCATAATCGGTGTAACTTATAAATACTTGTCCTCTACCATTTTTAATTAAAAGGCTCAGGGATTCTCGATTGATTAAGTCATCTTTTCTTATGGCCTCTTTGAAAACTTTTTCTTCAGTAAATAGATAAAGCGAACAGGGCGACTGGGCAAGGTAAAAGAGCTCTCTTATTGAAATAGAGGTTAGTTGTAAATTGAGGTGATTCTGTTCTAGCGTGTCAAACCATATCATAATATATTTATTTTAAGTCTAACTAAAAAAAAAATCATGTATGAAGAAATTGGCCAATTGGAAGAAGACTTATTTAGTCTTTTTTAGATTTTTAGTTTGGGGTCTAAGATATCTCTTAGGCCATCACCAAAGAGATTAAACCCTAGGACAATTAAAAGGATACAGCACCCAGGTGATGTCGTCATCCAAGGAGCGCTTTCAATAAATGGTTTTGCATCAGAAAGCATTATTCCCCACTCTGCTAAGGGAGGTTGAGCACCAAGTCCCAAAAAGCTTAGAGCAGCGGCATTTAAAATGGCATCGCTAAAGCTTAGGCTACCTTGCACTATTAAAGGAGCTAAACAGTTGGGAAAAATTTCTATAAAAAGGGTTCTAAAAGAAGAGGCACCGAAGGCCTGAGAGGCAACAGTATACTCTTTTTCTTTTTCTACAAGAACAGAAGATCTAACAATTCTTGTGAAAGCGGGAATGGAAACTATACTCACAGCAAAAATTGCATTTTTTACACCAGGACCTAAAACTGCGACAACAACAATTGCGAGTAAAATACTTGGAAAAGACATTAGGATATCAATAGAGCGCATAATAATTCGATCAAGTTTTCCTCCAAAATATCCAGCGATTAGCCCCAGGAATGTGCCTAAAGTAAGTGAAATAATAACTACGCAAATGCCTATTATAATTGAAATTCTTGAGCCGAATATAATACGACTAAAAATATCTCGTCCGAGATCATCTGTGCCTAAAATAAAATCAAAACTTCCATTCTCTGACCAAAAAGGTGGCTTCTTCAAGTTATTTTCATAAATAAAGCTAGGGTCATGGTTTGCAATTAATGGTGCTAGGAAGGCAAGAATAAAAAAAGTAGAAATAATTAAGAGACCTATTGAGGCTCCTCGGTGGTTAAATATTTCTTTTACAAAATTAAATACTTTGTTCCTCATCCAACTTCCTTATCTCATTTTTGGATTTATAATTGAATACAGGATATCGACAGTAAGGTTGATCATGACGACGATAAATCCAATAAAAAGGACACCACCTTGTATTATAGGATAGTCTCTTCCATTAACTCCATCTAAAATCCACTTGCCAATACCTGGCCAGCTAAAAATAGTTTCAGTTAAGATGGCTCCAGTAACGATGCTTCCAAACATAAGCCCTATAACAGTTGTTATAGGGACTAAGGCATTTCTAAGTGCATGCTTGCAGATGACTACGAATGGAGAAAGGCCCTTTGATTTAGCGGTTCTAATATAATCTTCTTTTAAGACCTCTAAAAGGCTCGAACGGGTCATTCTTGCTAGAACTGCGAGTGGGATAGTGCCCATAGCAATGGAGGGCAGAATAAGGTGTCTTAGGGCACTAAAAAAAGCAGAAAAACCGTATTCTTCAACAACATCTTTATGAAGAGTATCTATGAGCATAAAGCCTGTGATGCTTTCAATTTCGTAAAGTACGCTAATACGCCCAGAAACTGGTGTTAGGTTTAAGTTTACGGAAAAAATAATAATTAATATAAGGCCCCACCAAAATATTGGCATTGAATATCCAATAAGGGATCCCCCCATAAAAAAATAATCTAAAAAAGAGTTTCTCTTTACGGCGGCAATGATACCCAAAGGAACTCCAATAATTAGAGCAAAGCTTAAGCTTATTATTCCAAGTTCAAGTGTTGCTGGGAAAAGTGTGGAAAACTCTTCCCAAACACTATTTTTAGAAATTATGGATTGTCCGAAATCCCCTTTCAGTGCATTTGAAAGAAAGTTCCAGTATTGCTCGTACCATGGAAGGTCCAGGCCTAGAGAAGATTTCATTTTCTCATAGACTTCGGGGTCTGCACCTCTCTCACCAAGTAAGAGCATGACAGGGTCCCCGGGTATAAAACGAATAAGGAGAAAAGCTATAAGGCTAATTCCTAAAACAGTTGGGATAACATCAAGGAGCTTAAAAAGTATTTTTTTTACCATTTTTCTTTCTTTTTAAAGGAGGTCAATTTCTCTAAAAATATCTCCTCCTAGAGGGTCAATTTTGTAACCTTGAACTTTTTTATTCATTGCTCTAAAGACTACTGAATGAGCAATAGGGACCCATGGAACTTCCTGGCTAAATATTCTTTGGGCCTTTTTGTAAAGCAGTTCTCTTTTTTTAGGGTCTAAAATTCTCTTTGCTTTTAGGATGGTATCGTTGAACTTTTTGTTGCACCAGTTGGCCAAGTTTCCACCTGATTTTATTGAGGCGCAACCTAAGAGGACTCCAAGAAAGTTATCAGGGTCTCCATTATCTCCAGTCCAACCCATTTGTATCATTTGATGTTCACCTTTTCGTGATTTTGATAGGTAAGTTGGCCAATCATATGTGATGAGTTTTGCTTTAATCCCAACTTTGATCAAATCTTGTTGCATCATTTCCCCCATCTTTTTTCCATTTGGGTTATAGGGGCGGGCAACAGGCAAAGTCCAGATTTCAGTTTCAAAACCGTTGGGGTAACCAGCTTTTGTAAGGAGTTCCTTGGCCTTCTTTATATTATGGTTATAAGGCTTAATCTTATCATTGTATGACCACAAAGATGGAGGAAGAGGGTTTTTGGCCAAGATCGCGTTACCCATGTAGATGGCCTTTATGTAAGAATTTTTATTAAGGGCCATATTTATGGCCTTGCGGACTAAAACATTTTTGAAGGGGCCTTTCTTAACATTCATAGCAAGATACCCAACATTAAATCCTGCTCCCTTGAGAACTTTCAGCCCTTTATTTTTTTCAATTGATGTCAAGTCTGATGGAGCTGGTTCATTAATAAGGTGGCATTCACCTGTTTTTAATTTCTGATATCTTGTACTTGAATCTTTTGTTATAGAAAAAATAAGATTATCGAGCTTTGGCTTTCCTAAATAAAAGTTTTTATGGGCCCGATATCGAATAAGAGAATCTTTTGAGTATTTCCTGAATTTAAAAGGACCAGTTCCAATCGGGAATCTATCAATACTTTCTTTTTTATTTTTTTCAATGAGTTTGTCACCATATTCTTTTGAAAGAATACTCATAAAACTCATGGCCATATTTGAGAGGAAAGGTGCCTCAGGTCTATTTAAAGTTATACTAACTTCGTAATCATTGACTTTTTTAATGTCTTTAACAAGTTTGCTCATCTCCATATATTGCCAATACTCGTAGAGTCCTCCATTGACTTTATGGTAGGGATGACTTTTTAGCCTTTGTCTATTGAAAGAGAAGAGGACATCGTCAGCATTAAAGTCTCTTGAAGGTTTAAAGTATTTTGTTTTGTGGAATTTAACGCCCTTTCTTAATTTGAAAGTGAAGGTTTTGTTGTCTTTTGACGTTGTCCATGAGGTTGCCAATGCAGGAGTTAAATCTGTAGAGCCATATTTAAACTCCACAAGCCTATTATAAATAGTGTGAGCAGAGGCATTGTTTGAGGTTCCATCTGTTGTTATTTGTGGATTAAAAGCACTAGGACTGCCCTCAGAGCAATAAATAAAGCTTTTAGCCGCAAATGATGAATGGATAAAAATAAGTAATAAAAGAGACATTTGAAAAAAAGTTTTAATTACAGAATTCATAGAAAAAACTCCTAGAAGGGAAGTATGGATCATTCAAATTTTGGGAAACTTTCCAAGAATTGACAAGGAACATTAGGTAAAAAGGAGACTTGTTTTAAGCCTAACTTGGGGGTCTCCATTCAAAGTGGGGTAATTTTTCATTGATGTATTGGATTATTTTGTTGATTTTAATGGCCCCATTGTAAAACCCAGTTCCTTTCTTTCTATCTTCTTCATTAAAATAACCGGAGTTATGAAGTCCAATAACCTCTCCAGTTTGTGAGGAAAAAATGGGGGCCCCGGAAGATCCGGCCAAAGTGTCTGCTGTATGGAAAAAGGTGTTTTGATTATATTCAGGAAGTATCTCTCCCATTGAAAGAAGTTTTTTTGGAGCGCAATTGGCTGGCAATCTAAAATAGTCACAATTGTGATGAACGACTTCTATAAGGGTGCTGCCTTGAGTATCTTCTTCTGAGAGTTTTACGAAACCAAATTGCTTGCCTGGAGAATTTAGGCATCTAACCAAAGCAAAATCCAACTCTTCATTGTTGATAGTTAAGAGGTTACAGCGGAAGGTTTCCCTATCAAGGTACTTTTTTCCAGAATAGTCTGTGGCCCACCTTTGTAGAGTGAAAATGGTTGTATCGGCCGTTTTTTGATCAGGAATGCAGTGGTGATTTGTCATAATATGGTCATGACCAACAAGAAAACCGGTGCATCGATAACCATTTGTATTAAGAAGACCAACTGGAAGAGAGGAATACTCTAGGCCTTTTTCACTTTCTTCACTGAGCACTTTCCAATCTGGGAGCTCATCTCCAACAATGACACCAGATGAGTTAACTTCTAAGTGAGAAACCTTTCCCTTTCCACAAGAAAAGAAAAGAATCATAATCGAAAGCATTAGAAAGTGAGAAAAACGCATGAACTGGCCTTTAGCTTATAAATTTTCCTTATGGGTTATGATTAGACTGTCTTATCATCTCACTGAACGCATTACTACTCTAATTTTAAGAAGTACTTTAATCTTAAGGGGTTACATGGTTTATGCGTCGCGCCTTTTTGCTAATTTAGCTCTACCGGGAGGGGTTTTTTGACACAAATCTCTTGTTCGGAAAGAGAACATTGATAGGCCAATATTTTTACGCTCTTGCTTTTGGCCTCTTTGAGAAGCTCTGAATATATGGGATCAATATTTTTTGCTGGTGAGAAACTTTGAACGTCTTCTCTTTGAACGATAAAGAGAAGTGCCGCTTGGTAGCCTTCTTTTTTGAGTCGTATGAGCTCTGAGACATGTTTTTGGGCCCGTTCGGACTTTGCATCTGGAAAATAAGCTTTAAAAGGAGGGTCATCACCTCTCAACGTGACATTTTTTATTTCAACAAAGCATTGGGTGCTTTTGGCCTCGTTTTCCTTTCCTTGTGAAAGGAGGAGATCAAGCCTACTTTTTCCAGTTTTGACTTCAGCTCTTATTGAAGGGTGCCCAAGAAGTTCTGTGATAGTACCCTTTTCAATGGCCTCTTTGGCCAGCTTATTGGGGAGTGAGGTATTAATTCCAATCCAGGTTTCTCCATTATGTATCATTTCAAGAGAGTATTTTAATTTTCTCTTTGGATTGTCATGAAAGCTCATGAGGACTTTCCAGCCAGGTTCCCAGCAAGTTTTCATACTACCGGTATTTGCAATATGAGCAGTGATGATTTCACCGCTCTTTAACTCAACATCGGCCAAAAACCTCTTATATCTTTTGATTATTTTTCCCTTAATTAAAGGGGTGGTGAATTTCATTACCTTTTTTCTCTTTTAAGTTCTTCAAACATTTTCCTTTCTAAGAAAAGAAAATCATAAAGATTGTCACTTTCAACATCTTCTAACTCTTCTTCTCCTAGAGTCAGCTTTGTTTCTTTTAAGTATGTTTCGTAGATATTTTTTCTTACTTTTTTCATTTTTCGATTAAAGCTAGGATACTTTGGAAAAAAGTCGGCCTTCAAAAGAGAGGTAACATTTTTTCTTAAATCTTTACCTTTTGATAAATACTGATACATGGGCCTATAAACTTGCGTTTGGTTTTGAAGAGTTGCTAAAACATTATTACTCTTTTTAAAGAGGAGGGTATTTGAAAACTTTTCAAGAGAGTCAACGAAACTTAGTTCTCTAAAACTAAACTGAACTTTTTGTAAAGATTCAGAGAGGAGGAATAGGAATTCTTTCTCAAGAAGTACAAAGTAATTTTCAATAATCTTATTCAGAATACTTGTTTCTTCTTCTGGGAGGTTATCTATTTTGAATAAGTTGGAAAGGTTTAATGATAGTCTTTCCCTCATTTCAAGGAATGCTGGTGATAAGGAGTTTTCCTGTGGAGTAAAGTTTCCAAGAAAAATTTTCCCTAAACCTCCAAACTTTTTGAATTCAGACATTTTGAAATCGTTTGTGACTTTTTCATATTGGTCTAAATAGAGAGAGTCAAAGTTAGGGTTAAGCATTTTTATTTTAAGAAATTGTGATTCTGGATGAACACTTTTTAATAGGGGTTCTATGAACTTAAGAAGTAGGGTGGCATTTTTGTGAGGGAAAAGAGAAAGACCTTTAAGCTTTTTGAGCTTATCGACTTCCGCTTTCTCTCCAAGAAATGAAAATTTAAAGGCCAAAGAAAGAGGGAGGGACTTCATAATACTTTCCCAATTATAAACATTTTGTTCAATTGGTGAACTAAACTTATCCCAGGGTTTACAGTCGATAAACTTGCCCTTAATGGAGTGGCCATCAGTACAAAAAGGAATCCCTGATTTTAAGGGACGGTCAAAATAACCCCAGTCTATGGCCATTTTGTCGTAGGGAAGAGCGCCTCTTTTTAACCTAATATGAGCGCCTAACATTGAAGCGGTCATTCCTCCTAGGTAGTCCATTACTGAAGATGAAGGAATAACTCCTTCTGCGAGCTTTCCAGTGAATAAATATGAGCTTGCAATTGGGTTTAAATTCTTTTTGTTAAGATTTGTGAGTAAGCTACCAGCAAAGTTATGCCTTAAACCAAGAGTATGCCCGACTTCATGAGCCACGACTTGTCTGACAAAGTCTTTGGCAAATCGATTAAATATTTCGTCAAACTTTTCGTTAGAAACACCATCAGTTAATTTTATTAAATCATTAGCAAACAGGGTTAACGACTTTATAAAATCTTTTTTGCAAGAGTGTCCTATCTTAAAGCCTTTTATGTTTAAGGTAGTATCTGGGGCAGGTGATTTTTTCTGATTTGCTAAAATTTGTAGAAGAAATTTTCTTGCGTTCATTTTTGCCTGTTTTCCAAAAACTGACGTTAAGTAAACGTGAGACTGTTTAATTTCTCCTGTAAGTGGGTCTGGAGAAATATCTGCGTAGGCAAAGCCAGCAGTATCCCAATCGAGCCACTGAACAATATTATACCCCGGTTCATGAGGTGTTATATCTTTTGGAAGCTCTTTTATTTTTATAAATTCTTTTCCAAAGACTTGGTTCCAATAAAGGACACCATCGATAACAGGTTGCTTGAACTCTTCTGGAATATTAGATGAAAGAGAATAAGTAATTGGGTTTTGACTGTCGAATTTTAAAATATTTACTTTAACTTGTTGGGACGGATCGGGATTTTTTGGATCCTTCAAAGGAGGGAGCTCAAAATAACCAACTTTATTCATGAATGAAGATGTCTTTGATTTAAACTGGTCATTTTTTTTGTAACTGGAAAGAACATACTTAAGCTGTGCCATCATATTAGTATTTTTTGATGGAAACATTCCTGGGATATCAACTCTTACATAATGGTCAATAAAGAGTGATTCACCACGAGTTTCAACCCTATCAATGTAGCTTTTAGTAATTTGAAAAACTTTTTCTTTCATTTCCCTTTGAAGGTCAGAAGCAAATGAAGCGTTTACGTAGTAAAGCTCTTTCATACCTTTTTTGAAATCTATAGTGATTGTTTTTTCCGTTTCCCAAAGGATAGGGAACTCTGCAAGAAGTATTTTTGTTGGTAGTGATAACGAGCTAAGTTTTCCTGCAGTAGATTCAAAGAGGTAAACAATTTTTCCCTTTCTTTCGAACTTAACAACTTTGCTTGATAAACTGCGACCGGTAGGTACAGGCAAGGAAGAAACAATTGAGGTCTTTAACAAAAATTCGTGGTCGAACGCCAATCCTTTTACAAGTGTAATATCGTAGTCCGAAGGAGAGGCTCCAATGGACTTAGTAAAACTTTCTACACCATAAATAAATGGAGTTTTTTCTGAATGAAAGGGCCCGTATGTTTTCCCATTAATCGTCAGTGCTATTAACATTGTAAATAGTGCGATAAGTACTTTCATTCAACCAATCCTTTTGGGTTGCACAGATCATGTGATCAATATATATAAAGTGAAGATAAACCGTTATAAATAAGAAGATGAATAAATGCAAACAATTAGAAAGAGTGTTGCAAAGCAACTACTAGATTTGAAGTGTGTCGAACTCTCGCCAAATCAATTTTTTACTTATGCGTCGGGTCTCAAAGGTCCTATATACTGCGATAATAGGAAGGTTTTGTCTTTTCCTTCTGCAAGGAAGGTGGTTTTAGAAGCTTTAAAAAAACTTATTATTGATTCCAATATAAATTTTGATGTTATTGCGGGGTTGGCCACAGCTGGGTTGCCTTACGCTTCAATTCTTGCTGATCATCTGGATGAGCCTCTCATTTATATAAGGGGTAAAGCAAAGGGTCATGGCCAAAATAATCTTATTGAAGGGAGTTATTCCGAGGGCCAAAAAATAATTCTTATAGAAGACCTTGTAAATCAAGGTAGTAGTGTTCTTAAGGCCATCGAAGCCTCAAGAGAAGCGGGCCTAGTTCCTGTTGCATGCTTTGCAGTGGTTGATTATGAAATGCAATCAGCAAAAAATATCTTTAATGAAAATGAAATTCCTTTTTTTTCGTTGACCAATTTTAGTGACTTGTTAAATACCGCTAAAGAAATCTCCTATTTAACCGATCAGGAATTAAGCATTCTCCGTGAATGGCATGAAGGCCGTTTACCGGGTAACAACTAGAAAAAAGGTTGATGGTTTGTTTGAAAAACTTCCGACTACACTGTATTGTAGCCGGATTGAAGTTATAGATTTTTAAGGGCCTGTTAGTTGATTTATTTCGCTTCTTGTTGAAATAGCAACGGCGGTCTTTAGATGAGGAGGCTAAATGTCAGATAAAGCTAAATTTACGATTGATGGAAATGAGTATGAACTTCCCGTGATCAAAGGAAGCGAAGGTGAGACTGGAGTTGATATTACGACTTTGAGGGCCAATACAAAGGCAATCACTTTAGATAATGGCTTTATGAATACTGGATCTTGTCAATCCGCTATAACTTTTTTGAATGGTGAAAAAGGGATCTTAAGATATAGGGGCTACCCAATAGAGCAATTGGCCGAGAAATCTAATTTCCTAGAGGTTTCTTATCTTTTAAACTTTGGGGAGCTACCTACAAGCAGTGAACTTTCAAAGTTTTCTGGTTCTGTTGGTGATCAGGCGGTACTTCCAGAAGGCATTAAAAAAATAATTGATCAGTTTCCTACCGATGCTCACCCAATGGGCGTTATGGCCGCAGGCTTGGCCGCTCTTAGCGGGTTTTATCCGGAGGCCATAGGTGAATACGATGCTGATATGAAATATAAGGTTATTACTCAGCTCATTGGGCAATCAAAGGCCATGGCCAGCCATTTTTACAGACGGTCAGTAGGAGTGGATCCTGTAGGTCCAGACGCTAAATTAGGCTATTCATCTGATTTTTTAAATATGATGTTCTCTTCAGGAGATTACAAGATTGATGAGGATGTAGCGAGGGCCTTGGATGTTCTTTTAATCTTGCATGCAGATCATGAACAAAATTGTTCTGCGTCTACAGTAAGAGTTGTTGGTTCTTCCCAGGCCAATATTTTTGCCTCAGTCAGTGCGGGTGTAAGTGCTCTTTGGGGCCCACTTCACGGAGGAGCGAACCAAGCTGTTTTGGAGATGTTGGAAGCTATCAAAGAAGGTGGTGGAGATCATAAAAAATACTTGGAAAAGGCCAAAGATAAAAGTGACCCATTCAAGCTTATGGGCTTTGGTCATAGGGTTTATAAAAACTTTGACCCAAGGACCACTATTATCAAGAAGTCGTGCGATACTGTTCTAGAGAAGTTGGGTGTAAAGGATCCCCTTTTAGATATTGCCAAAGGTCTTGAAGAAGAGGCCTTGAAAGATCCTTATTTTGTTGAAAGAAAACTTTATCCAAATGTCGATTTTTATTCTGGAATAATTTATAGGGCCTTAGGTATTCCTACAAATATGTTTACAGTGATGTTTGTTTTGGGAAGGCTTCCAGGTTGGCTTGCTCAATGGAAAGAAATGACTGAAACAAAAGGTATAAAAATTGCCCGGCCAAGACAGATATATGTCGGCTCCAATGAAAGAAACTATGTCGATTTAGACAAAAGATAATTAAATGAGGGGACATTTTGTTGTCCCCATTTTCCTATAAAGCCAATGCGTTCTAATTTTAATTTTCTGAAACCACTTCTCTTGTGTCCGAATCTTAGCGAAGCTGAGTTTAAAAAAATTCTTCCCCAAGTGAGTACAAATTTTACAAAAGAAAGAAGTAAAATAAAAAGGTATGTATTATCGCCTGAGATGATATCTGCTTATGCTCTTTTTTTTGTTTCAACTAATTATCCAAAATTCTTTTTTCTTATGAATCAACTTGATCCCGAGGTTCTTGAGGATATCAAAAAATGTGACTTTATTGATATTGGTACAGGGCCAGGGACTTATCTTCTTTCTTACCTTGATTTTTTGGATGGTAAGATAGGTGTAGACCAAAAAATTATCGGGGTTGATTCTTCTGACCTTATGCTAGATCAGGCAAAAAAAATAATAGAAGGGGTTTTTCCTGAGTATCAGGGAAACTTGTCTTTTCAAAGGCCAGAAAATTTATCATTAAGAAAAAATTCAAAGAAAATTCTTTTTTTTGGACATAGCTTGAATGAAATGGGTATCCAAGAGGCCGTTAAACTGGTGAGTAACGTTGATCCTGACTACCTATGTTTTATTGAACCGGGAACTCCCGAAACTTTTGAATTCGTCTTGAAAATAAGAAAAACTATGAAAGAGGCAGGATATGACTCTCTCTATCCTTGTTCGACTTTATCCGCTTCGTGTCCCATGGAAAATACCAATGATTGGTGTCATCAGGTCTTAAGAATGACCCATGACCAAGATGTCGAAAGAATGTGTCAACTTGTTTCAAAAAATAGAAGAGTTATGCCTCTCATTTCTCACATTTATAAGAAAGGCAAAATTGGGGCATTTCAAAAAGGGCCTATAGAGGCAACCCTGATAAGGGTTCTAAAGGAGACTAAGTTTTCCTTTCAGTGGCAAGTTTGCCTTTTAAAAGAAGGGCATAAGTTAATAAAGATCGATGTATTAAAAAAGTTTATTTCGAAAAAAGAAATAAAAAAATTAAAAAAAGTAAGTACTGGAGAGAGGGTATCATTTGAAAAATTAAAGGATATCTCAGACGTTTTTTGGCAGGTTGAACTTAAGGGTGTTGAAAATTTGGTAAAAAAAATCCCTTCGAGTTGAAGGGATTTTATTTTTTTTAAATTTAAAAAGTGAATTACTTTTTGGCACCTTTGATGTGTGCATAAGAATTTCCAAATTTCTTTTGAAATTTTTCAATTCTTCCTTCTGTATCCATAATTTTTTGCTTACCTGTATAGAATGGGTGAGAAGCACTTGATATATCAACTTTATAAAGAGGATACTCTTTACCATCTTCTTCCCAAACAATGGTGTCAGATGTTTTAATTGTAGATCTTGTAAGGATGGCGAAGTCTGTAGAAACGTCTTTAAAGACAACGTCGCGGTATTCTGGGTGAATGTCTTTTTTCATTTTTCTCTTCCTTTTCTTTGTTATGATGCAAAGATTTGTTTAAAAAATTCAAGGTAATCTCCCTAATTTATTACGGGTTGTCAATAAGGAGAGGGTCCTCAGGTAGAATTAATGGGCGCTACAGCTTCCACAGCCTTCTTTTTCAATCCCACTTTTTGAGGAGATGTCCCATATTGAACGCGATGCGTTTATGTGGGAGATGGCCTCTTCTAGTTGAAAAAAGGACTTTTGATATTTTTCATTAAAATCGAGGTCAGAGGTCACAACGTTATAAATAACTTTAATTGACTCCTGTGAGTTTTCACCATATTCCGCGCCAAGGGAAATAAAAGAGAGAAGGCGGGAAGTTTTGTATAAAACCTCTTCCCAATTTTCGGTTGTAATTTTCTTTTCCATCGGCCCATAGAATCACAATAAAAACCTATTGGTCAATGAATAAAGTTTATTGAAAAATGGATGTATTTTGTTCAATTCTCTCGACTTTTTTTCCTATCTACCGAAAAGCTATAAAGAAATGAGCTCTTTTTATAGGGAGAAGCTTCTGTGCCTTTAAAGGTTTTACTGGCCGATGAAGATAAATCATGGGCAGAGAAATTGCGCAAATTCTTGCAAGACAACTCTTATGAAGTTGATTTAGTTCATAATGGACGGAGCGCCCAGCTTAACCTTTATAACAATGAGTACTTTGCCATTATTTTGAACCTTTCAATCAAAAACCACAGTGGACTTCAGGTATTAACCTATATTTCCAAGAATATTGATGACCCTAAGCTTTTTGCCCTTTTGGAAAGTCAGGCCCTGCTTGAGACAAAGCAATACTCTGAGGAAACTCTTAAAAAGAAAGGCGTTACAGATATTGTGGTTAAGCCGATCTTGAATGAAGAAATTACATCACTTTTAGAGTCTCATCAAAGTTTGAATGACGTTTTGAGTGGACTCAAAAAAAGGTCAGGTGTTTCGGAGGAAGAGGAAGTAAGAGACTCAGATCATCGTTTTACACAAGTTAAAATTGATAACTTCTATCCTTCCAAGGCAGTGCTTTTCGATGTTTTTATAAAAATTAATAACAATCGCTATGTAAAAATACTCCATTCAGGGGATACTTTCTCTCAAGAAAGAATTGATAAATATAAGAATGAAAAAAATATTGAACACCTTTATTTTCACCACACAGACAGAAGAAAGTATATTCAGTATACAAATTTTCTTGCCAAAAAATTGATAGATAATAAAAATGTTGGGTCAGCTTCTAAGGTCAATCTTCTCTCAACTGTTTCTGGAAAATATGTTGAGGAACTTTTTCACCAGGGAGTAAAGCCTCAGGTTGTTGATCAGGCAAAAGAAATTGCGACAAATGTTTATAAGGTTATAGAGGATCAAAAGGATCTTTATCAAACATTAAGGGATTTTCAAGAGTTTGACCCGAATCAATTCACACATGCTTTTGTGACAACGCTTTATTCAAGTGCGATCATCAAACAGCTCCCTTTTCAGTCAAAGCTGATGATTGAAACGATGTCTTTGGCCTGTATGTTTCATGATATTGGAAAAACAAAGTTGCCCAAAAACTTAATGGATGTAAGACCTGAAGATTTATCTGAAGAGGACCTTGCGCTTTATAAGCAACACCCAGAAATGGGGGTTAAAATAGTAGAAAAAAATAGGCTTATAAACAATTCTATTAAGCAAATTATAATTCAACATCATGAGTATTATAATGGGAAGGGCTTCCCAAATAACCTAAAGGGCCCACAAGTATCAACTCTGGGAAATATTTTGTGCCTTGTGGATGATTTTGTTCATATGATGATAAAGAACAAGACTGCTCCCACTGATACTTTGCGAACGATTCTAGTTTCTCAAGAGCTGTGCTCGAGGTATAACTCGATTATTTTGGAAAATTTCATAAAGGTTTTTGTGGATCCAGCAGGGCTTAAAGTAGAGAAAACAAAGGTTTCCTCCAAAAAGAAGGCCTCCTAAATTCTTCCTTTTTGTAATTGATTTTCTCTTATTGAAAAAATTGAAAAAGAATCTTTATGAACGAGGAAAGGAAACCTTCTATTAGAAGCTTTTATTATAAAATACTGCCCTTTCTCCATTTTTATACCGGGTAAAGAGCCGATCAGAGTGGAAATTTGGTATTGTAATTCATCACCTTTCTTTTCTTCTATGGTTATTGAATAGAGGGGGTTGCTTGTATATCTTTCTATTTTCTTTTCTAGTGCTTCTGTTACCGCATCCAAAATAATTGTACTTTTTAAGTTAAGGAATTTATCCAAAAACTTATTTGTTGTTTCTTCGGAATAAGGATAACCCCTAGTCCCAATCCATTTTTCCTCTCTATTTTTTGATAGAGAGATTCTTTTTGATTTGTAAGTTCTCCCTAACCTTTGGAACATTTTAAATACTTTTATATCATTATAGTTGGTTGTAAAAATTTTTGTTTCGATAAAGTCTGAGAGATCCATTTTTTCAAGGGGAAATGGAATTGAATTTATCTGATAAATGATGTCTTGGTCTTTCAGAGCTATATAAGTTGAGTTTGTAATAGAATCAACAAGGCCCAATTGTAGATTGAGTTGGTTTTTTTCTTTATCAATGAGGGTGAATTCCATGAGAGGAGGATCAAGGGAAAAGTTAGAAATATTGATGGGGTCCCTTTTGTAAATTTTTCTGATTTTTAATTTTTCTAGAGATTCTATGATGTTGGAAACGGTGTCTTTTCTAGCAGGGAGTTCTCTAGGAAATTTAAGTTCCCAGGGACTGATTATTTCTTTATCAGACTTATTAATATGAAAAGTACCTAATGAGTTTTTGAATACTATTGTGGAGATTTTTTTTAAGTCGTCCTTTTTGAAAACAAAATGGTAATCGTTTAGGTCGAAGTTTTGGGCAGTTGGGGCCCTAAAAAGCTCGGTCATTAGAGCGCTTAGACTTAGAATAATGAAAAAAGATAGAAGAATTAGATTTGAGGCCTTAGATTTATTCATGATTTAACCAAAGGTTTTAAATTAGTTACCTCTATAATAGAAACCATTATTGGACTTCTTTTGCAAGAGATAACTACCTGCTACATATCAAGATCGTCTAATTCACCAAAATCGTCATCACCACTTTCTTCTTCAGACTCATCTTTATCTTCTGTAATAACCTTTTCAGGCTTCACAGAAAACAGGAATTGCCTTAGCAAACTTCTTTCACCTGGTTTTAAAAAAGTAAATTTAAAGCAGGCCCTATGGGGTAATTTTTGGCCGGAAATAACTCGGCTGCTCATAGTGTGTTTTCTACAGTGAATTACTTCAGCATTAAGAGAGAACGCTTTCGGAACCAAAAATTTCACGACGACGTTTTTTCCTTCAATAAAATTATTCGCACTGAATAGAAATAAATACTCCATATTTATTTCGCTAAGGAGAGTTTTTCCATTTGTAATCTTATCTTTAGGAATTAAAGGATTTCTTTGAGTGACGGTATTTCCTTCAGACTCTTCTTCCTCTGCTTCTTCTCCCTCTGCTTCTTCTCCCTCTGCTTCTTCTGAGGTTGACTCGAAAATGGCCTCGATTTCTTGAGGTGCGACTTTACCAGAGTACTCTTCGATAAGGTCATCTAGTGGCGGCTTTTCAATTTCTCTCTTGTTGGCCTCTGAAACTCTATACCTAATGACTTCTTCAATTTCAGTCCTCAAGCTCCAAATTTGGAGAGCTATTTTTTTTATGAGGACTGGATCTTTTGAAGCTTTGTGAATGGCCATAGACCTATTTTCACCCTAAAATTTCGTTGTGCGTAATCCAGAAACTTTTGCCTCAGGTGTATTCAATACCCCATTTAACGTAACATGTTAGTGCGTATTAGATTTAGCTAGTCGCCAACCGCCAACCGCCCTCAGGAGGGATAAATGAAAAAGTTGACCCGTTTAGGTCTGTTACTAAGTTTTTTGTCTTTGCAATTAATACTTTTTGGAAAGGCCTTTGCAAGCGAAGTCCCTCATGTTCGTGGTGAAATGATTATAAAACTTAAGTTTGGTGCAGATTCAAAGACGGCCTTTAAAAGGTTCCAGTCCATTGGAGTTACATATGATCGGGCCATTAAGCTGACTTATGCGACACTTTATGTTGTTAAATTTGATGCTAGCCAAAATTTTATTTCAACGATGGGAATACTTTCTGAAGATCCTTCAGTTGAGTATGCTGAACCTAACTATATTTACTCGCTCATTGAGCCGGTCGAACCGAAAACGGTAAAAAGTCTTCTAGGGCCTTTGGAAGAAGATGAAGAGCTTAATTATACTCCTAATGATCCAAAATTCAGAGACCTTTGGGGACTTCATAATACAGGAAGAAATGCTAGAGGAGCTGCAAGTGTTGCTGGGGCAGATATTAACGCGCTTAAGGCATGGGAAGTTGGAAAAGGCTCTAGAAACGTAAAGATTGCGGTTATTGATACAGGTATTGATTACAGGCACCCTGACCTAAAAGATCAAATTTGGGTTAATGAAGCTGAGCTCAACGGTGAAAAAGGTGTTGATGATGATGAAAATGGTTATGTTGATGATATCCACGGATATGACTTTGCCAATAACGACGGAGACCCTTTAGACGGAAACAGCCATGGAACTCACTGTGCGGGTACAATCGGAGCTACTCATAATAACAATACTGGAGTTGCCGGGGTCATGGCAGATGTTACTCTTATTCCTGTTAAGTTTTTAACAGATAGTGGAAGTGGAACGACAGAAAATGCGATAAGGGCGATTGATTATGCCACCAAACTTAATGTTGATATAATGTCCAACTCCTGGGGTGGAGGGGGCTTTTCTGAAGCTCTTAAAGAGGCCATTGCTAATGCTAGTAAGGAAGGAATTGTCTTTACCGCAGCTGCTGGAAACAGTGGTTCAAACAATGACAGCAGACCTCATTACCCTTCTAATTATAAGATTAAGAACGTTATTTCAGTAGCGGCTTCAACATCGGATGATAGCTTGGCAAGCTTTTCATGTTACGGACGAAAAACTGTTCATATTGCAGCTCCTGGAAAAAATATTTTATCAACGACAAAGTCTAATGGTTACAAGTCGCTTTCTGGAACATCCATGGCCACACCACATGTTTCTGGTGCAATAGGTCTTCTTTTGGCCCAGGAAGGAAGAATTTCTCACGAAGAGATGAAAGAGAGACTTATGGCCACGTCAGTTCCTATTCCAACTCTTAGGGGAAAGGTTATGGCAGGTAGTGGAAGACTTGATGCCTTTAATCTTCTTACTAATACAAGACCTGAAAGAAATGAACCAAAACCTGGTGACTGGGAATCTGTAGCTGTTGAAAAGTTTGAAAGTGATCATCCCTATAGAAATAATGAAAAGCTGGAAAAAACCTTTAGCTTTCCTGGGGCGAAGTTTATCAGGGTAAAAGTAAAAAGGTTTGAATTAGAGAAAAACTATGACTTCCTTGTTGTATCAGGCAAGGGAAGAACTGTTGAAAAAATTACCGAAAAAGGGACAGACTACAGTTCACAATATGTAACTGGCGATTCGATTAAAGTAGAGTTTAGGTCGGACAGATCCATTAACAAATGGGGATTTGTTATCGAGGAAATTGAAGTCGTTAAGAAAAAGTAAATTACCTAAAATGAAAAAGGACCTTCTTGAAAGGTCCTTTTTTTATCGAAAAACTTATTGAATAAGATGGCTAAACTTTCTTAAGAACTTTGATAAAGAACCAACTTTATCAAGTGTTCTGATAGCACTTGTTGAAAGTCTAAGCTTAACAGTTTCACCAGTTTCTGGATCGAAAACTCTTTTATTATGCAAGTTTACCTGTTGCTTCATTTTAGTTTTATTATTGGCATGAGAGACTTTGTTACCAACAAGTCTTCTTTTTTGTGTAAGATCGCATGCGCGTGCCATAACAATTTTCCTTTTTAATCAGTTAACCTTTTAGGAGCGGACTATATCGCCTCGTTGGGTAAAGGGCAAGGAGGAATAATCCTTTTTGGTGCAAAAATTTATTCTGTACACCAGCCTGCTGCAACGAGTCTTTTTCCCTTTTTGACTCTGTGTGTTTTGTGCTCAAAATGATCGTGTCCAGTGAGGAATATTATCATCGAGCCGAAAGGCAGGGTTTCAATCAGACCCACACGATCTGGGTTGCCCTTTTTTCTAATACTTAGCTCTCCACCCTCGATATTTTCTGGGTTGAGGTTTAAGGATAGAGAAAAGGCCAGCTGTCTGGATCCATCATCGTGCCAAATTCCATCTTCGTCAGGGTCCTTTCGAAGGGAGATAATGTGTTCGATTGTACTAAAATATCGAAATTTTTTCAGGGCTCTAGAGATAAGACCCTCTTTTTGACACATTGATTCAACTTGAGCGTCTAGAGAGGCCCAATCCTTTTTTAAAATTAAGTCCTGGATTTCGGGCCCAAGGTCTAATTGGACAATTTCGTATCCCTTCTCAAGGATTTCGTTGGTCAGTCCCATTATTCTTCCATACAGAGGTAAAGCTTCTCTTCTTTCACACCATACAAGAGGCAGATGTTTTTAATGGTCTGGAGCATCCAGAGCCTCATAGGTCTCATATACCTTACTTTTCCATCAAAGCTCTTAATAAGCTCAGATTGGTGGACTTTTGAGGAAGGGTAATTTTTTTTCATTTGGTTGTAGACATCCTTTGTGAATCTCACAACACCAAGAGAAATATACTCAATTCTTTCAGGTGAAATATATTTAAAGAGAGATTCGAGCATCTCCTCATACTGACTTTTGAAGTCATCACAAAAAATAATAGGATCCAAGTGAAGTGCAATGGGATGACCAAGTTTATCTAAAGTTTCCATGGCCTTAAGCCTCGTTTCTAATGGAGGTGTTTTAAGGTCGTGGTCTTTAATTTGCTCTTTGGGAGAAAGTGAAAAACTTACGATAATATTTTTAGATGGCCTTAAAGATTTAAGTTCTTTTATATTGGCCGACTTGGTTCTGAGCTCTAACTTGGCACTTTTTAAGTCTCTAAAAAAATCGAAATATAAAGGGAGTTCTCCCGTGATATGAGAGAGTGCTAATGAATCACTATACTCACCGGCGTGGAACCAGGACGTTTTATGGGACCCATTTTTTTTTATAATTTGCCTCATCTCTTCAATTATTTCTTCGTGATTAATAAAAAAGACTAAATCTGGAGAGTGAAAATAACCTTGAAGATAGCAATAATCGCATTCGTAAATGCAGTTATAAGAGTGAATAAAATAATAATGAGGATCTCCAGAAAGCCCATAAGCATTGGGTGTTTCTTTGACCAGTTGCCCTTTTTTTTCACCAATAAAAAGATTAAGGTTTGTTCTTTTTTGAAGGTAAGGTTTTTTTACTCGTCCAAAAATGTCCTCAATTTTAGAAATTTCCACATGAGGGATTCCCTTAAACTTGTTAAGAACATATTGCGTGCGTGGGTTGGAAAAGGCGTCTTTTTCGTAAAATATTTTCTCAAACATAAAAAACCTACTCTGGAATACCATTTAAAAGGTTTTTAATTTGTTTGTAGTCCGTTTTCTCCAAGGCCTTTTTTAAATGAATAAGATCGGCCTCTTTTCTTATTTTGAGAGAGAGCTCCATTGAATCGTCTTCAAAGTTTTCAGAGAATCTCACTAAACATTTTGCATTTTTTAAAGGAGAGATAGACTGGTCTAGTTTTACTTTTAACTCAGACTTAAAAGGGGTTGAAAGGTTTTCCATTTTTTCTAAAAGGAAAGAAGTTTTCTCTTTGGGAGAAAGTTTTATTTCTTTAAAGCAGTCCATATCAAGCTTTTTTAAAACTTCTTTTTCATTTGAGTATTTTTTAAGAAGGATGTTCCATAAAGACCTGAATTTTCTTTTATGTGAGGTCGTAAAATGAAGGGAGTAGTCTTTACTCATTTTTTCCAGGTTATCATATGCTTCTATAGGACCAGGCGCCTCTAAAGACCAGGTCTCGAGGAAATAATTAAGAAGACTTTCGCTAAAGAACAAGGCCTTGTCTTTGACTTGCTGACAAACTTCACCTGATTCAAAGACTCTATCTGAAAGTATCTTGTAGGCATGAAAAGGTATTTTAAACCGAGAGGCAACGGAGCCAATGGCCCAACATTCTCTATCTACTATAGGAGCAAAGGGAGAAAGGCGATTAGAGTCTTCTTTCGTGAGGGCCCTTTTATGTGAGGTGACACAATCGAACGTATTTTTCGATTCTTCTGATGTCGTAAATGACTTAAACTCCATCCCCTCGCTTCGACTCAAATAGCAAGTTCGGAGGACTTTAATCTGGTTTAAGTCCAATTTGGGAGAATCCTCAAGAATTCCTGCAACTCCCATATTAATGATATGAGTGATTTCAGGGTAGGCCCCGCAAACAGCAGCTAATTTTTCGGTGGCCGATTGAACACCTTCTCCTGTAATAAGAAGGGCAAGTTCTTTCTCAGAGCAGTAAAACCCTTCAAAAGCAAAAGGTTTAGCTTTGAAAGAGAGGGCCTTATTTTTAAGAAAGGCCTGAGATTCGGCGCGGTGAGCAAATGTTAAGAGCTTCATAGCGCCAATCTATAGAAGTTTTTTGTCTCTTGTCAAAAAAATATGAGGAATTAAGAGAATGACTGAAAAGTTACTAGAAAATATCGGAAAGGTCCCCATCACTTTTGGAGGCGCCGCCATAAGTGGTGAAGGTGGAGGCTATGGTTTTGGCCCTATTTCAGAAAAAGAGGCGATTTCACTCCTTTTAGAGGCCAAAGAACTGGGAATTAGAGTCTTTGACAGTGCCCCAATATACGGTTTTGGGCTTTCTGAAAAACGGATGGGGAAGGCCTTCAAAAATATTCGCGATGAGGTCTTTATTTGCTCTAAATCTGGAGTCACCTGGTCCAGCTCGAAAAGAGTCGATATGACGAATGATCCTAAAGTAGCTCAAAAAATGCTGGAGCAAACTTTAAGAGATCTCCAGTCGGATTATATTGACCTTTATATGGTTCACTGGCCTGATCGTCGTGTAGACATTAGAAGACCTCTCGAGGTTTTCGCCAGGGCCAAAGAACAGGGTAAGATCAAGCATATTGGGCTTTGTAATTCTTCTTTTGAGGATATTGCTAAGGCTTCGGAGGTTGAAAAAATAGAGGTCCTTCAAGCACAATTCAACCTTTTTGAAGACTCATTAAAAGATGAGCTTTTTTCTCACTTGGACCACCTAGGAATTTCATTTATGAGCTGGGGCACCCTGGATAAAGGGATCCTCACGGGTAGAGTTCACGAAAAGAGAACCTTTGAAAAAAGTGATGCTCGTTCATGGGCACCCTGGTGGGATAAGAAAGGAAACCTGGTAAAAATTAATAGGCTCAAAAAAGTTTGGCCCTATTTGGAAGAAAAGGGTTACACAGGCCTTGAAATGGCCCTTGGCCACAATCTCTCAAACCCTCAAATGAGTACTGTTATTTGTGGAATGAGAAATTCTCAGCAACTAAGAGAAACCCTAAAAGCTTTGGATAACCTTCCCTCGAAAGAAGTTCTTGAAAAAGTAAAAGATCTTCTCAATGATTGAACCCTTTATTAACGTTATTATTCCAACCTTTAATAGATCCGAAGAACTTAAAAGGGCCCTTAAATCTGTTTTTGCCCAGGACTATCCTCATTTTGATGTCTGGGTTATTGATGATGGTTCAACTGATAATACACCCCAGGTGATAGAAGAGTTTTCCACTCAAAAAAATCTTAACTATATTAAAACAGAAAATCGTGGCGTTAGTGCCGCGAGAAATACTGGCATTCTTAAATCAAAAGGTGAATGGTGCGCCTTTTTAGATTCTGACGATGAGTGGCTTCCTCATAAGCTTTCACGACAAGTGGAGTTTATAAGAAAAAACCCTACTATTCCTCTTGTTCATGGAGAAGAAATTTGGATTAGAAACGGAAAAAGGGTCAACCAAAAAAAGATCCATCAAAAATCTGGCGGTTATATATTTAAAAGATGTCTTCAACTATGTTTGATTTCTCCTTCTGCGGTTATAATTAAAAGAGATGTCCTGCAAAAAATAGAAGGTTTTGATGAGGATTTTATCGTCTGCGAGGACTATGATCTTTGGCTAAAAATGACTTCGATTTATGAAGTCGGCTTTATTAAAGACCCACTCATCTATAAATATGGTGGGCACGAAGACCAGCTTTCAAGGAAGTTTAAGGCCATGGACTATTGGAGAGTTAAAGCAATTGACCACATTTTAGAAAGAGGTCAGCTGAACAAAGATGACAAATTGGCCGCAATCGAAGAGCTCAAAAAAAAGGCCGAAATTCTACTTCTGGGTTATAAAAAGCATAATAACCTAGAAAACTATAAGGAAGTTTCTGACCTTTATGAAAAGGAATGGCCGTGATTTTTTACAATAATAAGTTGGACCATAGGCTTTGTGACTACGGCATTGAAATCCCTCTCGTTAAAAGCCGCTCTGAAAGGTGTTTTCAATATTTAAAAGACAAATATCCTCAACTGAAAGAAACAGATTGTTCTGATTTAAGTCCTCTTTCAAAAAGTGACCTCCTTCTTGCCCACAAAGAAGAATATATTGATTCTCTTTTGAGCGAAAACCCAGATGAAGAACTGATTAAATGTTTTGAACTCAGAGACCAAAAAGGAAACTGGTATCGCTATAATCCTGCGAACGCTAAAAAACCCCTTATTAAATTAAGAGATGAAATTCTCCTCCAAGGAATGGCCTCGTTTGAAACAATGGAGAAGGCCCTTTCAGATGGCCTATACTATTTTCTTGGTGGAGGAATGCATCACGCAATGAGTTTTGGTGGAAGAGGGTTTTGCCTGGTCAACGATATTATTATTGGAATTCGAAAACTTCAAAAAATGAATAAAATACAAAATGCTTGGGTCGTCGATGTTGATGCTCATAAAGGTTGTGGAACAGCAGAGCTGACTCAAGACGATGACTCTATAAGAACATTAAGCCTTCATATGGGTAAAGGATGGCCTCTTGATTCAGATAAATACGATGAAAAGGGTCGATTAAACCCCTGGTTTTTGGAAAGTACCATAGATAGGCCTATCTATTCAGGGGAAGAACCTGATTACAACACATTCCTTTTGGAAAGTTTGAATTCCCTAGAGAAACAGTTTCATAAACCTGGACTTGTCGTCATCGTCAATGGTTCGGACCCTTACGAAAAAGATGAGCTTCCAAGCACATCTCACTTGAACCTTTCACTGGCCCAATTGTTGGAAAGAGATACCCTCCTTTATGAATGGTTTAAATCAAGAAATGTACCGCAGGCCTATCTTATGTCTGGAGGGTATGGTGATTGTTCATGGGAAGTTTACGCTCAGTTTTTAGAGACTCTTTTAGAAAAATAAAACCGCCACGATCGGTTTTTCATAATGTGGATTTATTTGTCACTTTCTTTAAAAATTCTTCAAATGAGTTTAATATTGTCTCTGATACAAAAAATTTGAAGAGAGGTTAATCGTGAGTGTTGAATATTCACCTATACGTGTTTCAACAATAAAGCCGCAAAAAGAATTGACTTTTAACCTACATATCCGTTTTAAGGAACAGTTTCTCCTTTACCTCAAAGTAGGGGAAGCTGTTGATAGAGATAAACTTAAAAAATTAAAAAAACAAAAAGTAGCTAGATTCTTTATCGACTCTAATGATGAAGAAAAATACCAGCATTATCTAGATGACCTTCTTGATGCGGCCGTCTCAGATAAAAATATGTCTGCTACAGACAGAGCAGATATTGTTTCAGGTGCTGCTAAAAATGCTGTTGAAGAGATGAGAGAAAACCCTTCCTCTAAAAAGGCCTATAAGGCCACTGAGAAGGCCTCAAAAAGTATTATCGAAGTTGTAAAAAATAACCCCGATATGCTTAAAGAACTTTTTAAAATTAAATCAGAAGAAGATGTGACTCTTCAAACTGCTGTTAACACATCTTCACTTGCTGTTCGAATGGCCCAACTAAAAGGACTCAGCGAAGAAGAGATTGAGGCCATTAGTACGGGTGCCCTTTTAAGAGACGTCGGTATTACGAAGATGGACCAGAAGTACCAAGAGCTCTTTAGAAAACCTCTTGAAACATTTTCTGCGATCGAATTAAAAATTTATAAAACTCACCCAACCTTAAGTGTAAGGGTTATGGAAGAACTTGAAACAGTTCCTCAGGACGTCCTTTCAATTATCCATACTCACGAAGAAAAACTTTCAGGAATGGGCTTTCCCCGCGGAACAAAAAAGTTCTCTCCTGCCGAGGAAATTGTGGCCCTTTGTAGCTCTTATGACAGACTTGTTACTTGTCTAGACGGAGACCCAAAAGAGGCGATTAAAACGATTGGTATCGATGAGCTTGGAAACTATAACCTCGATAACATCACCTTCTTGAAAAAAATGCTTAAAGACGATGGCCTTATCTAGGGCCGTTTTATGTCCGTAGGTAAAGTACACGAAACCATTAACAACTTCTTTTTTTTCCCGATCATTTGCCTGTTGGCCTTTGTTCTTAAAATTAAAATGGACCTCATTTTCTCCTTCAGCTTCGGATGGCTTTTTGCCACTTTCATTTTTTCCCCAGACATGGATATAAGGCCAAAAAAAAGCCTAGGTCCTTTTCGCCATATTTTTGCACCCTACTCCTTTCTCTTCCGTCATAGAGGGATTTCTCACTCCCTACTCTTTGGAACATTAACTCGATTGATCTACATGGCCGTTCTCATGGTCCTTTTTCAGGGGATCTACCTCTTCTTTTTGGGAAAATTACAAGGACTCCACTTGGGAAGCTGGAAAAGTGCGCTCTTCTATTTCAACAACACCTTTTTGCCTTCAGAAGAGTTCTATCTCGTTAGTTTTGCCTTCTTTGGAATGGCGGCTGCCGATTTCTGCCACTATTTTATGGATTTTCTCTACTCAACCATGCAAAAAATAAAGAGATAGCACGTCGCATCACCAATAATAGCTTGCTTTTTAACCCCAAAGTTATTAGATTACCTCAATTACTTTTCAGTCTTATGGGGGCGTAGCTCAGTTGGGAGAGCGTTTCGCTGGCAGCGAAAAGGTCGCTGGTTCGATCCCAGTCGTCTCCACCATTTAACAGCTAATTTATTAAGATTACATAATAGTTCAAAACAGATACTTCTTTTACCCAGTTTAGGTTTAAGGGGAATCACTTTTCCTTCTCCAATTGAATCGTTAAATCTTTTTGCACTTTCTTCACCCTGAAGTTCTGCTACCTTAGTATAATATTCTGTTTGCTTTGTGCTTAAATTGCTTAAAATTTTGAACAGGCTAAATTGGTTCTTGGTTGGTAAGCTCTTATGTGGACAACGGAAACTCAGGAAGAGCCGTAGTTGGTGGTGGCGCTAGAATAAATGCTTCAGCTTTCTATATGCCAATGACTCCTTTTGACATCGCTGATATTCAAATAACATGGGAGTCTTTTCAAGACTCGGCTTCTTTATTTTTAACAAGTATTATTGGACTTTTTTAATTCCAAATAGTTCTTATATTCATGTCTAACTGTACTTATGGGATAAGCTTCCTCAACTTCTTTATCAAAAACAGTTTTTTAAATGTTCATGAGTATGACTATTTAAAGATAGGTTTCATTGAACTCTTAACAAAACCATAGCTAAAAATATCGCCTAACTCATCATTTCCACTTAGGTTTTAGTTTTTTAATTCGATAAGTTAATGATCTAATGTTGCAACTTACTGTTATCTTAATCGTAAATTTTAATTGCTAGTTGGAAGAAGATTGAAACCACCTATTAATGACAAAATAGAATTAAGATCGAAACAGTTAGCACGCCAAAATGATATGCTCGCTTTGGCGGCTTTAATAGCAGTGGCCAGCTTAATTTTATCCGTTGAATATGCGCACAGTTTTATTTCCGAAAAATGGATTCATTTGTACAACCCTTTTTTCCTCATTATTCCTACTATTATCCATATTTCATTCAATCATCTTGAACCTTGGAAATACAATTCTATAAAGCCAAAAGTATATATGACTTTCATTATCCTTTTATATTTCTTTTCCGTTCCCCCACTCATTATTACGATGGATGACCGTTTAAACGGATTCTTTTCTACCCTTCTCAATGTTATGGGAGGACTATATTCGATAGGTTTATTAAACTTCTTCGGGTTTTTTCTAATGATATTTTTTTTCAATAGTTATATTTTACTCCTCTACAAAATTTATAACATTAATTTTGATGTTGATGATCTATTTATCATTCCTATGGGTCTCATCTTTTTAATCATTGGATCAGTAATTTCCGAAGTTCTGATAAGAGTTAGGATCCGAGAAAAAAAACAAAAGAATTTCATAAAGGTACAGGGAGAAAAAAACTCAGCCCTTCTTACCAATTTAGGACAAGGCTTTATGGTCATGGATAAAAATGGAGTTATCGAAGAGGGCGCTACAAAGATCACAGAAAAGTTTTTTAATACATATCCGGTTGGTAAAAAACTCTCTGAAGTTTTGAATCTTGATGGTGAAAAATCTGAAACTTTGGAAAAATGGCTTAAAAATATCTATAGAGAAGTTTTGACCTTTAAGGACTTAAGGCTTCTAGGTCCTCAATCTTTTGAGTCGAAAGGTCGCTATATTGATTTAGATTACAAGCCTATTTACGCAGAAAGATCAAAGAGAAAAATAGATAAAGTTATTTGCGTCGCCACGGATAAGACCCACGAAGTTGAACTTGAAAAACAACTCGAACTTGATAAACAAAACGCCGAATTCATAAATAGTTGCCTTCAAAACCCGGTTGAGTTTGTTGATTTAATGGATGATACCTTTGAGCTTTTAGAGGCTTATCCTACGATTAAAGAAATGGACGAAGGGGAGCTTTTCAGAAAGTTCCACACCCTTAAAGCTCGCTACGGTCAATTTGGGGTCAAAGACCTTACTTATTATATTAATGAGGTAGAAACAGGCATCTCAAAAAAAGAGTTCGATAATCTAGACTCTAAGGTTGATAAGTTTGAAAGTGAACTCCAGGAATTTGTTAAAAAGAACCGCCTTATTATTGAGGCCGCTAATAAATTCATGATTGATCAAGGAAATGCTGTACAGGTTTCAGATATCTTAGATAATAAAGAGCAATTTTCAGACCTTGAAAATTTATTCAATCATTTAAGAGAAAATTATCTTCTTTCAGATATCAAAGGCAAGTTTGAAAGATACGGCTCTTTAGTAGATGAGCTTGCTGAAAAACAAAGTAAAGTCATAGATGCTAAATTTACTGGGGATGAAATTAAAGTCGATACCAATAAATATTCAAATTTTATCAATACCTCCATTCATCTTTTTAGAAACATGGTCGACCATGGAATCGAGACTGAAGATGAAAGAATTGAAAAAACCAAGCCTCAAAGAGGAAGCATCAAAGTAGAATTCAAAAATAACGGAGACACTTTTATTATTCAAATGGCAGACGATGGTAGCGGCATTGATCCAAAGAGAATAAAAGATAAAGTGCTTGAAAAAGGATTAAAATTAGAAGAAGACCTCCAAAACCTAAAAGACTCCGATCTCGTAGATATGATCTTCCTTCCCGGCTTTTCAACCAAAGAAGAAGTGACAGATGTTTCAGGTAGGGGAGTGGGAATGGACGCAGTCAGAGAAGAAGTGGAAAGGCTTGGTGGCACAATTTCGGTAAGTTCTAAAATAGATGAAGGGACAAAGTTTAAGATCAAGTTGCCTATTTTGGGCTGAATCAAATTTAAATTTTGGTAATGTGGTTTTGCTACAGGTCAGGAGTAAAAAACCTAGATGAGTTTACCCAGCATGAGAAAGATTAGGTTCCGTTTAAGTCCACTAGATTCCATTTTTTCTCTGACTGCGTCAATTTAAACGTCAAGACTTTAAACATTGGTGATTTCTTTTTGAATTGAAAGGCCTGGAAAATGATAGGTAAAACAAACGATTTTTAGTATTAGTAATTAAATTTTATTTAGTAAAGTTGGGAAATCCCTTTTTTGATGAAATATATGCTCATAAATTTTGTTATTTATACATATCCCTATTCTTAACGACCTTTATTCGGTTAAAAGGTATTTAAACCAAAAGAAGAATTATGCAAAATATACGAATAAATACATTTTTAACCTTATTATTTTTTTGTTTGAATGGATTTTCAAAAGATATTCCTCTTATTCAAAAACTTCAACTTCCTGAGCTTGAAAAAGAATTAGACTTTATCTCGCAAAGTAAAAAAACTTTAAATACAGTAGAGCTCTTGCATTTAGGAAAGAAAAGCTTTCGACAGAAAATAAACATTATAAAAAATGCTGAAAAATTTATTTACCATACAGTTCCTTACTGGCATGACGACAAAAAAGGTAATGAATTTTATAAGGCCTTTGTTGATAAAAAGGATCAAAACCCAGAAATTGAATTAAAACTTATTATGGACTGGTCTTCAAACATAACAGTCCAAGATCCACTAGGTAAGAGAATCTTTAAACGAATTTCGAAAGTTTTTGGTAACAATGTTTTAAGATGGAACCACCCTAATTGGTTAAGACCATGGTCTTTAAAACTTTCTGAAAATCATATCCATGAAAAAATGTTAATCGTGGATGGGGAAAATTTAATCATAGGTGGCATGAATAATGGCACAACTTACTATGATGAAGGACCCAAAGCATGGCATGATACGGACCTCTATATTAAGGGGCCGGCAGCTTTAGAAGCAACAAGTATATTTTTAAAGGTAAATGCACTTGGAAATTATTTAAAAAATTATAAGAATAAAATTCCATTGGGTAAGAAAAAAAGATTATGGTTATTCCAAAAATCTATGTTTCCTGGCTCTGAAAAAATTTATTTCCCTTCAGCGAATTATAAAATTAATAAAAAAAGAAAAAGATTAGAAGAGTTTATAAGCGATTCACTTAAAAAATTAAGTCATTTAGGAGAGGAAAGATCTTTTAAAAATAAAGGTAAGACACCTGTCCGACTCATTTATGACAATCCCCTTATAAATTATCGACTTGATGAAAAAAATAAATTGAAAAAGTTCAATAAGACAATCGACAGCATTGATTTTCTTTTAAAACATTCGAAAAAAGAGGCACTCTTTGTTATTCCGTATTTTACTCTTACGGAGAATTTTCAAAATATTTTATTAAAGGCGCAAAAGAATGGGATTAAAATTAAAGTATTAACGAATTCAGTTATAAGCATGGATTACTATCCAGACTTTATGCATAATGCAATGACTTATACTTATAAAAAAATTTTAAAGAGTGGTGTTAAAATTTATGAATGGCAAGGGCATAGGGCATTCAATATTTTAGAAAAAAATTATAACTGTAAAATTCCAGATAAATTTTGGCCTGGGAATACAATACACAGCAAATTGGCCATCTTTGACAACCAAGTATCCATGGTAAGCTCTCATAATTTTAATTTAAGAAGTGAGAAGTTTAACTCTGAAATAACAGCTCTCATTGAGGATAAAACTTTTTCCAAAGAAATTCACAATATTTTTGATACGGCCTTTTTCTCTAGAAGGTTAAAAAATAAAAAACTTAAATGTGGTGCGCTGGAGTTGCGTTATCCGAAACTGACAAAGTTAATTAAATTCTCCGATATCAGTCATAAGTTTAAAACAGGAAAGCAATTTAAAGTAAAGGTTCCTTACCTATTGAGAAGATACCTTTGATTTATGTACTCACAACATCCCTAATAGAAACTCATCTCAATTGACAAAAAATAAAACGTCTTGGCACGATTGGGTTAGGCCAAAGAAAAAAGGTGCTTTATCCTTACTAACCTTATTTTTTTAAAAGCCTATAGCTAAATCTATTTAAAAATAAATTCTTATATCATAAGAATATTTTAGGGTTGTCCATACATATAAGTCTTTTGATCCCCTTTTAGAACTCCTGTTCTCATCCAAACCGAAATGAATCCAATAGTCCCATCAGGGCATGTTTTTGGATTGAAGGAATGGAGATAACCCGACTCGATAAAGGCAATGGGATTCACCTTTGTACTCGTTGGAGCGTAAAACTTTTTAAGCTGGCTTCTTGTATACTTTTTACCTTTTGTATCAAATACAAAAAATTCTTGAGATTTTTCGCATTTGCTATCTGCTATAGTGGCATAAAGTTCCTGGGCCTTGTGGTAATGACCTTGATAGAAAGTACCTTTCCTCTGGTTGGTTAATCCTATTTCATGATCGAAGAGCTCTCCATTTATTGACTTAATTCTTAGCATTCCATAGGCGCCTGCTATCTCTGTGTAGTAGTAGCCCCCTCTAAACTTGGCCGAACCAGCATCTTCTCTGCTTACATAAAAGGGTATCCAAGCCGCACTCATCCAGAGGTCTTTTAGATCTTTAAGTCCAAAATTATATCGAGAACCCTTTTTATTGTTTATGTATTTCAGGCCATCTTTCCATTTTTTTGCATAAGCATCTATATGTCTTCTAAGCTTTGCTGGTGCCGTTAGCTTCTTGGCGGTTGATCGACCCAATTTTTTTGCAACTTTAGATTGATTAATCATGTTCTTATGAGGAGTAAGACCTCTAAAGTCTTTGTGGAGACCATTCATCATAGGATCAAAGCACTTGCGAAAAACTTTTGGGTTATCTATGACTGCCTTAACGTGCTTAAGCTGAGTCATTACTGTGTCCAGTTCACCAACACATTTAGTTCTCTGCTTTCTACTTATAGAAGGGTCAGTACTTATTAAAACAGATGCTCTCTTACAACCTTTCATAGGACTAGAAAGCAGATTATGAAACTTCTTAAGGTATAGAATGACTTGTTTAAAAAGGGCCTCGTTTTCTTTAGTATGCGGAGCTTTAGTTTTATTAAGACACTCTACTCTGACAGCAGATGCCTCATGAACTCCACAAAAAAAGATCAAACATGACAAAAAGAAGTTCCTGCACTTATATCTCAACATAATCTCCTCCTATGACTTTTTCTCTTAAATTTATCGAATATTTTTTACAAAACCTAAAATCGTAAAAGAGAATTTTTTAGGTGTTCACCCACTTTTAAAAATCTTTTATTTATTATTAATTAGGGCGAACTTTTATAAAATAAACTTAATTGATCCTGCGTTTTATTGAGACCAAAAAATTAATCAATTTTCTATGTTCAATCTTAAGAATTAAAAAAAAATAATCGATAATAAAGTAATAGGGGAAAAAGGATTGATAGATAAAGAGAATGAAAAATAAAAGAAAGTTAACTTACCTCATTTCAAAACTTATTATTTTTTTTTCCTTCTATTCAGAAGTTAAAGGAAAAGAAATTTGGATGCCAGGAGGTTTACCAGTAGACCCCAACGGCAATGTTATTTTCGTATCTTCGTTTAAAAAGGTGACTAGCTTTAAAAGTCAAGGAGGGTTAAGCATCACACCCCAATTGGGGGCCAAAGCTTTTGCCCGAACAGTGGTCATAAATTTAACTAAAGATAAAAACTTAAAACCTATCGACGCGGGAAAGTATTTAAAAGGTGAAGATGTTTTAAATGATGGATCTGGGTTTAGAGTTATTCAAACAAGGCAGGGCTCTCTGGGTCTCTCGCTTCCTATTGGCCTTCCAATAGGAGTCGGTGTAGGTGTACGGGTGGTTGGAGGAGTTTATTATAATACCGTGAGGCATGTAAAAAAATATAAAGGGATAAAAAAGCTTCCTCTCATTTCAAAAATACCTTCAAGTTTTGAAGATTTTCAAAAGTATCAGCTTAACGACTCCTTAAGTTTTATGACAAGTGGGACGATTGCCTTCAATATCGGCATAAAATTAGGGTTAGCACGTCTTAGTACATCTTATTTTGCGGAAGGAGATTGGATTACAACCGTTGAAAAAACTTCTCCCGTTCATGTTAAGGCCAGTTACAGGGTCCAGAAATTGAGGGGTCTTTCTAAAGGAGGAGGAGTATCCCGGGCCTCCCTTTCCCTCAATAATATGACTAAATTTTCTGACCTTTTAACTTACGAATTTAATTTACAAAATAAAGCAGGGCTTATGGCGTACCACCATTTTTTAAAGGGAGACCTTTTAAAAGCAAGAGAAATATATCTTAAATCAATGGGCATCGATGCTTTTAAAGGGAAAAAACAATACACTTCGTCTGTCAAAATGATCCAAAAAGAAAAGTCTTTTTCTGAAGAAGATTACCTATCTGCTGGTATCACAATTCCTTTTTTAATTAGTGCCAAACGTAAATCTGGAAAAAACTTTCAATTATCTAATTTTCAGGAATTAAGGAAAAACATCATAGGAACGAATTACATAGGAATTTTTAAAGAAAAAAGCAAAACAACAGGTTTTCTTAGTAAAAATTCACACCGCTTAGTTATGTTTGCGGGAAAATTTCAAGATGTGTCAAAAATAGAAGCTGGTGAAAAAAAGACACTTAACTACCGCTTTGCAGGTAATTATAAGTATGAGTACCATCGTGATAAATTCGATCAGGTCAAATTTTTTGAAGAGCTCCATAAGCTTTCTCACAGGATCGGGTTTACCAACGATTTGCTGAAAATAATAACTAAAATACCGGACAAAAAATTAGGTTTTGTTCAAATTCAGGCCGATTTGATTATTTCAAACCAGGCCATTTTTAACCTTATGAAAATGAAGGAAAGAAAAGAACTCAAATCGTTACATATTGAGGGAGAAAGGTTTGTCAAAGATTGGTTTAAAAGAAAAACAAAACTTGTCTTTCCCTTATGTAGTGATGAAATAATAGAGGTTTGCTATAAGTTCTTTTCTAACCAAACAAAAAAAGGAATCAGTGAAATCAATGAGGGTTTAACGGAGATGAGTGATGTTTTTTTGAGGAATAAGGGTACTATTAAAGAATTTGTTAAAGGCATGTCTTTAATGGGGGAAGGTTTATCAAAAAATAAATTTACATTTAGAGTTTTCCGCCATCTTTTAAAAAAGGCGGGTGACCACCATTTGGTTGTAACTTGGCAAGGTGAAAAAATTCCCAGAGGAGAGAAGGTTCTCATCCAATCAAAAACAACTGCCTACGAAGGTATAGATGTTAGGGGAAATAATGAAGTATCAAAGAAGGCCAGAAAAATCATTTTAAATTTTTTAAATAAAAATTAATTCAGTTAAAGCTTAATAAAAATTGTCTTATTTTTACCAACCCAAACTTTGTCATTAGCGATAAAGCTCTTAATAAGCCATGCTGTTAATTTTGTAGACTCAATTCCAAAAGGAAGCCTTGCTTTCTTTAATTCCAAGCTAAAAGTTTTTTCTTTTTCATTGAAGCTAAGGTTTCCCTCAATTCCAATAGATGTTTCAATTTTAGAAAGAATTAGTGTACCATTAAGGGATAATTTATTGTTGTTAATCACTATAGAAATTCCCCTAAGATATTTCTTTTCATTTCTAATTTTTTCCATTCCCTTTTTTGATGAAAATGGATTAAAAAACTGGGCCTTTGATAAAATGTTTTGAAGATCACTTTTATTTTTAATTGATCCCTTATTTTCGGTTTTGCTAATTTTATCACAATTAGGTTTTTCCTCACTTTCAACACTGTTAATATTATTGATAACGATATGACCATTTTTCAAACACGATTGAATTGTTTTGGGAAGCTCTGTAAAAACCTCTTTCTTATTTTTCGCACATTTTGTTCTTAAATCTTTTAAAAGAATGGCCTTCTTGGAATCAGCTATACAAATCTCTGTTGCAAAAAAGGTGAGGCTTTTATTAACATCAATTTTCTTTGGAATAATTTTAAAAGAGGTTCCTTTAATTTTATCCTTTACCGAAATACTTCCAAGCTTAGGTACACGGAGACCATTGAGGCAATCATCAACTAAATCTTTAGGCTCAAAGTTTTTGTTTCTTATTGGTTTTTTTTCACAAACAACTTGAGCTGATGGGACTTCTACCTGCATGTTACTTTTAATTACTGTGGGGTTTTTGGTGTCAAATTCCGTAAAATCTAAAAAAATTTTCTCAATTCCTATCTCTATTCCCTGTTCATGCAAATTAAAGTAGTTCATTTTTGCTTTCAACCTTATTTCTTTCGGAATTTTTTCTCCCTTTTTAGGCCTCATATGAATAGAAAAGTCCGCAGTTTTAGATAGGCTGCCCCTTTCTCGCTCCATATAGGGTTTATTTTTTAAATAGTTATTACAAAGGACCTGGGGATAGCCAGAGGCCTTTTTGGGTACCGAGTAATTCAAGGGCTTTAACATAACTCCATTAAGGCATTTGAGTAAAATGTCGTCGCTCATTTTGGGGCTTCTTTTTTTTTCAGAAGGGCAAGTGATATCTAAATTAAAAGCTGTTAAATCCAGATTATCCATTTTTAATTCTAAACTGGGTGCCTGAACCTGAGGGCAAAGAGGGTTAAGCTTTAAAGAAACGTCGCGGGAACTCACTTTTCTTAGATCTTCTAAGGCCGTGTTTTTTTCAAGGAGCATTTGAAATCTTGCCATCTTATTACTAATAGAAAGACCTAATTTTTCTCCTCCAGTTTCTTTTGTTCTGGGCCGTGGCCCAAAAAAGCTATACTTCTCTCTTTTGGGATTTTTTTTAAAAAAAATTTTTGAATCTATAATACTTATATTTTCCTTCTTTAGGTCAATAATGTCGATGTCACCACTAGACATTTGAACCGAATCAAAGCTAACTTTTCCTATAGGTCCATCATGAAAAACACCTTTTTTTGGGCTATCGTAATTAATTTCTTTTACCCTAACATCCAAGAAGAGAGGGGCTTCCTCCGCTAGGGACATCCTGATTAAACCAGTAAAAATGAATAGGGAAATGAATAAATAAGTAACAAACTCTTTTTGTTGAGACTTCATTGAAAAGTTCTCCTGTTAAGAAGATATTTTATAAGAAAATAAGGAAAATTTTTTTTTTTATAAACTCTAAACTGAACTTTTTACTTTTTTTAATAATATATGAGCTAAGACATCCCATTTCTCCTTAATTAAGAAGGGTTTACCAAGTATGAAAAAGATTAGTTTACTTTTAAATCTTGGTGGGACTATTTCCGTATAATTGAAGGTTAACGATGGAACCACAATTGTCATTAAGTTACCTGTCCTGAGCTAAATTAATATATTTATTAAGGCGTTTTGCTGTGCGCTATCCCTTGGAAGGCCCTAAATCCTTATTTAATTTTAAACCATCTTTATGTTAAGTAATGGATATAAAAATATTGTGTTTATACGATTAAATGCACTATTTATATAAATGCAGAATTAAAAGGAAAAGAGATTGAAACCCCTTTCAGATATTCTAAAATTATTTTTTCATTTAGGTCTTGTCGCTTTTGGAGGTCCTGCAGCACATATTGCAATGATCCATAAAGAAGTTGTAGAAAAAAGAAAATGGATGGATGAAAAGCACTTCCTTGATCTTGTTGGGGCGACTTCTCTTATACCCGGACCTAACTCAACAGAGATGGTCATTCATTGCGGTTTTCATAGAGGAGGAGTCTTAGGCTTAATTGTTGCTGGTGTTTCATTTATTCTACCTGCCTGTTTACTGACTGGTCTTCTGGCCTACTTCTATACTCTTGCTTACAAAATACCAAACTTTGAAATGTATATGATTGGTATTAGGCCAGTTGTTATTATTCTTATTTTACAGGCCCTTCAAAAGCTTTGGAAAAAAGCTATCAAAGGGCACGAACTTACTTTTGTTGCGATTCTTGTCGTTCTTCTAGGCTTTAGTGGAGTCGGTGAAGTTGTGGCCTTGTTTATAGGCGCCATTTTTGGCCTTACCCTTCTAAAGGCCAAAAGTTTTATTCAACTGAAAAGTGTTGCTTTGCCTTCCCTATTTTGGGTTTTTACCAAAATTGGCTCCGTTTTGTTTGGAAGTGGTTATGTTCTTATAGCTTATCTTCAAGATGAAATTGTAGAAAAAAGAGGGTGGCTCACAAGTACTCAAATCGCAGATGCTGTGGCGATAGGACAGTTCACACCCGGTCCTGTCTTATCAACGTCTACATTCGTAGGCTATCTCCTTAGTGGGTTTGAAGGTGCCTTACTGGCCTCTATTGGCATTTTTTTACCTTCCTTTATTTTTGTTTATGCTTTGAACCCACTCATTCCTAAAATGAGGAATTCAAAGAACTTTTCTCTTCTTCTTGATAGTGTAAATGCAGCAGCTGTGGGTTTAATGGCCTATGCTCTCTACCCACTTGGAAAAATATCGTTTGGAGACCCTATTGGTATTGGTATTTTCTTTGTTATTTTGGGGATTGTATGGAAATTTCCAAAGGTGAGTTCGGTTAGGCTTGTTGGTCTTGGATTAATTTTGGGTGTTTTAGCTGTTAGTATTAAATTAGGTTAGATGTCTCCCTTTTCATATAAAAGTTGAGCAAAATATTCTTTTTAAAATGTTTATTGGATGGTTAGACCATTAGGGTTATGATTAAAAAAAATCCCTGAATAAAGGAATAATCATGAAAGTAAAGTTTCTTATTCTTTGTCTTTTTGCTTCTGTTGCTCACGCTAATGTCTATAAAGGAAGCCAGTTTTCTGAAGTTTGGAAGTTATTAAAAAGTGATAGGTATAGAGGTGACTTACCTCATGAAAAGGTTAGTGCATGGAATTTTGGTTTTATGGCAAGACATATTAAAAAGGATTCAAAACGAACCGTAACAGATAAGAGAGATGTACGGCCAGATTTTAAAAAAAGAATACATACGAGTGGAGTATGCCTAAAGGGAACTTGGAATATTACTAAAAAAAGTCAATTTACAGGTCTTTTTAAAAAAGGCTCAGTTGGTATGATTATAGCGAGGGCCTCCTCTTCTCTAACGGCCGTTTCCAGCTTAAGTAAGGATGTGAGGTTTTTGGGAATGGCGGGAAAAGTTTATCCGACAAAAAATAGTAAATCTAAAGAGCATCTGAAGACGGCAAACTTTCTTTTGATCGAGGACTTTGGTGGAAGTCGAACGACATCCTTTTTAGAAGCAACCCTTTCTAATAATCCTAAGCAGACAATTCATAAAGAATTGGCAACCCTTGCAAAAGGACCGATAGCTCTTTCTTTGAAGGTGGCCTTTGATAAGGCAGACAAGCATGGAGACATCAGGCAACTTTATCAATTTTCAGAAATGGGTCTGAAGGACCCAAAGAAAGCTATAGCTCCAAAGTATTTAGAGTTAAAAGCGAGAAAAAGAGATGTTAAAAGAATCCCTGACTTTCGGCATGAGCTAAATATAGAAAATTACCCTAATGGTATACATTACGATATTTTCATAACAAATGATGATAAAAAGAAAGACTGGATGAAAGTTGGATATATTCATTTTGATGATAGTGTGGCCTCGAAAAGTTGCGATCGAAGGCTTCATTTTTATCATCCAAAGTGGAAAGAAATTAAACATAATAAATAAGTATTTTTATTTGATTAGAGATTAACTTTTTCAGGCTTTGTGGCCTGAAAAAGTTTTCGTTATTTCTGAAAGTAATCCACTTGTTAAATCGAATATTTGGGATGGTCGTTAATAGATTGGCGTTCTTGTGTCTGCCTTTATTTTAAAATCAAACACCTTTGTTTGAGTGGATTTTATTTAATTTTTTTAATACAATTTTTTTAGAAAATTACGATTATCTTATTATGGAAAGGAAAATAGACATTGGCTTTTTCGACTCATCTAATTTTAAGTTTAATAATCATTATTACTTCAGGTCACATAGTACGTTTTTTAGGAAAAAAAATACACTTACCCTCTGCTCTTCCCCTTATGGCCTTAGGACTTTTAATTGGGCCAGAAGGTCTGGATGTTATATCGAATGATTATATTAAAATTTCTCCTTATTTTTCAAAAATTGCTTTTGTCATACTTTTAATTCGTGCTGGAATTGGTTTATCTCCGGATATATTGAAAAGGTTTTTATCGACGGCATTTTTTCTGGGTATCATTCCACTTTTTCTAGAAGGCTTTACTCTTTCTTTTTTGGGTAAAAATTTACTTTTCGAAAATTGGATAATGGCGATACTTTTTTCAACAATTATTATGTGTGAATCTCCGGCCATTATATTTCCAATGATGCTTAAAATGAGAAAAAAAAGGCTTGGAACCGAAAAAATGATTCCTAATAAAATGATGGTCAAGACTTTAGGAAACATAATTATTGTTCAAATTCTTATTTTTTTTACCATTGATTTTGTACTTTTCAATGAAGGGAAAAGAGTTTCTTTTTTACCTTACTATCTTTTTCCTCTTAATATTTTATTTGGAGTTTTTGTAGGAACATTTTTTGGTAAAATTATTTCTTGGAAAAAGATAACTGACCTAGAAAATAAAAAAAGTACTTATGGTGCCACAATATTTCTTATAATATTGTCATCAATTCTTTTTTTTGGCCTTGGATATTTTAAAATTGAAAATATTCTGTGTGTTATTTTCTTTGCTATTTTTTCTTGTAAGCATCTTAAAAAGAAAAAATCATTGATTGATAATCATTTATTTGAAATTTGGTCTCTTTTTGAAATTTTTCTGTTTTTTAATCTTGGAACACAAATTAAATTAAGTGTTTTTAAAGATTTCCCTACTTTTGCAAATGTCCTAATTATTATTATAGGAGCACACCTTGTTAGGCAATTAATATTGGGCCTTATATTATTAAAATCTAAATACTCTAAGAGAGAAGCGCTTTATATAGGTTTCGCTAATTTTCCCAAAGCTACAATTCAGGCCGTTTATGGAGGATTACCGCTAATTATTTTTTCCCAAATGAACTTATTTCACCTTGTTAAAGAAGCTGAAATTATTCTCATGGCCGCCGTTTGTTCAATTATTTTAACAGCTCCTCTTGGGGCCTTTTTAATTGACAAAATGGCGAATAAACTACTTCAAAAAGAATACGAAAAAATAAATTAAATGGGATAAGTCATTACTTTATGACATGTTTGACTGCTTTTACAAATAGTTCTTTAATAATCGGCTTAATTACCCAGGCCTTGACAACGCCATATTGTTTTGCCTTTTCCTTCATCGGTCGACTAGCTTCTGTTGTGCACATCATAGTTGGAATATTTTTAATATTTTCAGTTTCAGATTGTATTTTTATAAACTCCATTCCATTAAGTTCAGGCATATTTATATCCATTATTATTAAAGAATAACTTTGATCTTGTCTCAATATTTCTAAAGCCTCAGCTCCATTAGAAGCTTGCTTTTTTTCAAATTCTTCCCCAAGCATCCTGTCAATGGTCATCCTTGTTGTTTGGGAATCATCCACAATAAGAACTTTCTTTTTCATAAAATCTTAACCAACTTTGTTAGATTTAAAATTCAATATAAATTCAGTTCCTTCACCAACCTTACTTTTTATTTCTATTGTTCCCTGTAAACTCTCTATATTTTTTTTCACAACATCCATCCCAATTCCCCTACCAGAAAGTTCATCAACACTTTCTTTTTGACTGAATGAAGGTTGAAAAATGATTTCAATAATTTCTTTTTCACTTAATTTACTAATTTGATCTTCGGTGTAGATCCCTTTTTCTATGGCCTTTTTAGAAATAATCTCAGGGTTGATACCTTTCCCGTCATCCTTTATTACAAGGTTGATGAAATCATCTTCCCTTTCTTCACATGACAAGAAGATATTTCCCTCAGACTTTTTTCCTGCCTTTTTCCGGTCACTAGGGTCTTCGATACCATGATCGAGTGAGTTCCTTAATATATGGACAATAGCATCCTGAAGAGTGTTAAATGAGTCTTTATCCATTGTTACGTTTGTACCCTGGATATTGAATTCAACATCTTTAGATAGTCTATCAGCTATTTCGTTTACCATTGATTTAAACTTACTTAAGGCGGGCACTACAGGTATATCTTTAAGCTTTTTGACGGCCCTACGGATGCTATCATCCCCACATTTTTCGGCCAACTCCTCTAATTTGTCGAGATTTTTTAAAACGACAGGCCACGTTCTTACTTTAATCACTTGGTCTTCTCCATCTTCTTGAAGTAAATAGAATGAATCTACAAGTTGAGAAACATCAATTAATTTTAGATAAGTATAAAAAGAATCTTCCTGAAAGAAATAAAGAAGAGATTCTGCTATGGGATCACCATTATTAATTAATTCTTTAAATTTGTCTGGAAGTCCTTTAGAGAAATCTGCATTTGCAAAAGCTCCTACAATATGGTGTGAGCCTACAGTTGTGTTTGGAGGATATATAAAAGCATCAACTAGTTTGCCTCCTGTTCTCACCCATTTCTTGGCCACAACAAAAAAATCTGCTAACGGTAATTTTTTTCTTTGAAGATTGCTAAGAAGTCCTAGAATTAGAAACCCTTGATGTTTAGATATTTCTGTATAAAGAATTTGCTCCGCTTTAACCTTAGATTCTTCGAAAATTTCTTCAGCAGATTTAAAGTTATTGTAAATTCTATTCAAATCCTCATCGACTGAGTGTTTTGAAAACTCCATTTTCGAAAGAAGGGCCATGAAAGTCCACAAGTCCGAAACTATTGTTGGAATGATTTTCCAAATGTATGGTTTCGGTTTCTTTATAAAGTTTTTCATATCGCGACACATTTTTACTATGAGTGCGCAATTTAATCTTTCTGCTTCTCTAAATAGAGAATCAACAGACTCAGAAAATTGTGGAGTTATTTCTTCTTTTTTTTCATCGTAATTTAGGGTTAAGTTATATATTATTTCGAATACAGCAATCCATTCTTCGAGAAAGATAGATGTATATCTGTTCGATTCTTTTCTCGTGAAAAATGGCCCTAATGAACTTTTTAATTCAAAAATGGCCTCAACAAAGTTCGCTGTAAAATCATCTATATCTTCTGATTTCATTTGGTCGATACCATCAATTGATTGTTCGAACATATGGGCATACTCACTTAAATCCTTCAATGATGAATGAGATCTTAGAGCTCCTTTTAAGGAGTGAGTTACTCTATGAAGATCTTGAATTGTGTCTTTTGAAGGGGGGTTATTTACTATTTCATCGAAAAATTTTCTCTTCTCTTTTTTGGATTCTTTTGATTTAAAAAATACGCTTTGAGAAATAATTCTTTGGTCAATAATATTGTCTATATCTGTTATATAATTTTCCACATCATTCATGACTCTTTTTTCAAACTCATTTTCAATTCGAAAAACTTTTTTGGCAAGGGAAGAGTATTCATTAACTTCTTGGTTAAGAGAGTAAAGGTCGTCAATAATAGGATTATATGTTGTTCTTGTTGGAATAAACTCCTCACCATCTTCAATTTTATTTTTAATCGTGGTTACCTTATCCTCAGTCAAATGTGTAAGACTGGAAATAGAATCAAATTTAAAAACCCTTGCATTTCCTTTAAGTGTATGGAGTGCACGGAAGATTTCTTCTAGAACCATTTTTTCTTTTGGTACCATTTTTGCCAAACTCATTGAGTCTTCAACTAATTTTGCTGCATTATTTAAAAAGAAACGCACTTCTTCGAGGTCTGAATTGGCCATTTCTGTTATAATCGAAATATTTTTTTCGTTACTCTTTTTCTTTTCTTCAATTTCTAATTCTAATTTTTCTTTCTCTGTGACATCCTCTATAACGTACATTAGATGAGTTAAAAGCTCATCTTCATCCCACAAGGGAGCATTTGATACTTTTAGTGCCCTCCTATCACCTGTCTTTTGATCGACTACTAACATTCTTTCAGGAAGATAGTATTCTGCAATCTCAAATTGAATTATGTCTTCACCAAAAATTAAAGCAAAAACTGTATTAATGTTTGCATAAAGTTCTGACTTGGGGTCTACATCTCTATAAAGAATGTCATAAATATTTTTATTGATAATATTTTCTCCAAAAACTTCAGAGGCGTAATCAGAAACAGGAGGAATAATATGGCCCTTGCCATCAACTGAAAAAATTGCTTGTTTCATATTATTAAGAAGGTTGCCTACTTTATTTTTTTCTTCCTCAATTTCTCTGGTTGCCATCTTAACTTTTTCTTCCAAATTCTCTGCATAATCCTTAAGTTTCTCATGAGAAATTTTTAGGTTATCCTTCATTTTATTAAAAGAGCCAACAACTTTATCAAGCTCATCTCTTTTATTGCTATTCTTTCTTCCCAAATCCAAATTACCGGAAGATAGATCATCTAAATCAAGGTTTTCAGCATAGGTTGCCATTATTGCCAAAGGCCTGGAAACCATTCTTGTAAAGATATAAAAAATTAGGATCGTAATTATGAGGAATTGGCTTCCCTGAATAAGTGCAAATACGATTATTTGTTCTTTTATTTTTCTTGTTGCGCCTTCTAGACTTGCTGTTATTTTAAGGTCTGCAATATGTTCTTTGTCTTCTTCATCTGCACCAGGCTCTAGGTACTCTACTTTAATTTCTTTATGAATAGAATTTTCTTCTTGCGGCTTTCCATTTTTGTAAGCAATTTCTTCTTCATCCGGATTTCTAATTTCCACATACACAATATCAGGCATCTTTAATATACCATTTATACCATTTTTAATCTGACCTGTGTCTTCTGAATACAATGCTGATGATAAAGGGGGTAATAAAGATTTTTCAATGTCTAAGAATCTAGTTTGAATATCCTTTTTGTATTTTTCAAAGTCTCTATTTAAGGATATTGAGGTACCTATGACAGCAACTATAAGACTTGAAAAGACTATAATGAATATAATCTTGTTGGCAATTGAAGTGTCTTTAGTTTCCATCAGATAATCCATTTTTTATAAAAAAATTAAATTTCTATAATCAATATTCGGAATAAGTTGATAAAAATTAACGGATTCTTAAAAAAATATTTTTTCTTACTATTATTATTTAATATCTTAACGAGAATATTAAAATTGAATAATTTTTGTTTAAAAAAAATAAGGAAGAATTGAAAACATTAATTAATTTTTAATTACCTTTTCGACCATACTAAGGAGCATTTTACCAACAACTGGTTTAATTAACCAGCACCTAACACCTGCTTCTTTGCCTTGCCTTTTTAATTCTGTACTACCCTCTGTCGTGACCATCATGATTGGAGGTGCTGGGATATTATCGCTTTTAATTTTTCTACACATTGATAGCCCATCTAAATTTGGCATGTTTAAATCTGAAATTATAAGGGAAAGGTCGGTGTTATCTTTAAGTGCTTCAAGACCTTTTAGGCCATCTGTCGCTGTAACAACCTCATAATCCTGATCTTCAAGTATTTCTTTCATTTCATTTAGATAGTTTTGGGAATCTTCTACTAACAAAATTTTCACTTTATTCTCCAAATTGAATGGCCACTGACTAGGTTTTCCTATCCTTTCGTAATATTCAATTTTTATTTTAGTTGTATGTTAAACTTTGGATGATTTTTTTTTGAGATTTGTTTACCTTTTATTAATAATTAAATTGAAGGTGTTTAAGTAAATTTATTTCAGATGCCTTTGTCGATACATGAGTTATCTATATTTATAAACTTTGATATCTCATTAATTTTTATCGACCCAAATTTAAAAAGTCATATTTCTTATAAATTACCTGTAAAAAAAATAAACCATACCTATTTACGATTAATTTAAAAAAAATTAAGAGATAACAATTTTTTGGAGAGAACATAAATTGTGTTAATATGAGTTGGGTTTTGTTTCAAAAGATAAATTGAAAAGGATAGTAATATGAAAATTTTATTTTTGATAAGCTCATTACTAATTTCCTACAGTTCATTTTCTGGATACAAGCATCGATTTAAAAAAATGATGGGTTTAAGCAAAACAAAGAAAGTTAAATTTCATAGGGATATAGTCTATCCTACTCCGATTACCTTTGATCAAAATGGAAACTTCAAAGTAGAAATTCAACTAGTAAGACCTAAAACCATGCATAAATTTAGTGCCTCTATGCCATTCCCTACAGATTTCTCAGGAGATGCAGTAGGGGATATGAAAGATCCGGGATTAAAGAGTTCTTGGTCCGGAGGTGGTGACGCTAACACGATCATTATAAGTAAGGATAAAGGTGATCCAGCGAAAAACCTTGAAGAGGCAAGAAGTACGGCAGGGTATCTAGTTATTCAACAAAAAGTTCTAAAATTACAATTTGGACTTGGTACAGGCGCGGCTTTTGCTGGTTGGGCATCAGCAGGTGCTAATTTAGGTTTTAATTTAGGTGTTGCTGTCAAAACAGTTTCAAAAAGAAATGTGAGAACCAGAAGCGAAGCTGATCGACTAAAGTCATTACAATTTATTCCAGTTAAAAAGGAAGGATTTAGAAAATGGGCAGATAATGATGAACTTCATTATGCTACAACCGGCTCTATAGGTTTTTCTGCTGATGCAGGTGTTGTTTTTTTAAAAGCGGGCGCCGTTTATAATGCCTATGGAACTTTTGGTATTAGTTTAAAAAAATTAAAAGGGAATAAGGTTTCTGTGGCCGTGAGTAGTATTAAACTTAAAGAGGTTGGAATAACAGGAGGCTCTATTCTTTCAGGAGTCAATTTTCTTAAATTAAAGCAAAAGGGATTACAATTTACTTTTATTTTTGACCTTAATAACAAAGATGCTGTAGGTGCCTATGGAAAAATGATCTCAGGTAATGTTCTTCACTCCCAAAAACTTTTTAAAGATAATAAAAAAGGAATTTTGGCACAGGATAAAATGAAACTTGCGAAAAAGGCAAAATCACTGACCAAAGGTCGAATTTTTAAGGGAGCACTTAGAATCCCATTTTTATTTACTTTTGGTTTTAATGTCGGAAAATCATTTACTAAAAGTGAAGTTGATCTTTACGATCCAAACTTTGTTGTAGAAAGCCATATTGGAGTTTGGAATAAAGGATATGATACTCAAGGGCTTATTAGTCGACATGTTAAGAGAACTACAGCTTTTACAGGTAATTATCAAAAGGTTACAGAGATACGTTTAGATGATGATAGACACTCGGATCTTTTCACAGGGGCCTTTACTGTGTCTTATCAAAACGACAAGGTGTCCTCAGACAAACTAGGGAAGGAGCTGAAAAGACTTCGTAGGCAATACGGATTTGAAAATATTTTTACCCATAAATCTGATGTTAAAAACTTAGGATTTGCAAGAATTCAATTTTCGGGTGTTATTTCAAATGTTGCGACTTTTGAATTAATGAAAGAAAGCACCCAGAAAAATGTGCGTCAGTTTCAGCAAATGGCGCTCAAAAGATTGGAGCATTTTTTCAAGAATCATCCAAGCCCAAAATCGGTTTGTAAACTGGCCCATATTCAGGGATGTAAAAGGCATAAAATCAAACAAACTAAAAATGCAATGGAAGATGTTCATAGGAAACTTCAGGATATGATTGAGGCCTATAATCACTTTGATACAAAAAAGTTTGTTAAAAAATACTCTACTATGGGGTCCAATATGATGCATAACCGGTTTGTTTTTAATACTTGTTTGGAGCTCATGAATCTTCAGGGTGTCACTCAAGAGCCTTATGTTATGACCTTTACTATGAAAGGAACGAATATTAAGGGAGTTAATGTAAAAATGAAGGATCCAAGTCCTTTAATAAAGAAAGGTCAAGTTGTTGATTAGGATATAAAGGGCCAAATTGCAGTTGAGTATTTTAATAATTTAGAGCATATTCATATCTGAAAGGAGCTGTTCTCGCTCCTTTTTATCATTTAGGGAGTAGAGGCCTCGAATAGATCCCTTTTTATCGACAAGAATAAGCTTTTCACTATGGGCAATCCCGATGATTGTGTTGTCACCATCTAGAAATTTATCCATAGGAGATCTAAAAGATTGAGTTATCACTTTTTCTACTTTTTCAAAGTCTCCGGTTAAAAATGTCCAAAAGTTAGGATCTGCTTTATAGGAGATGGCCTTCTCTTTAAGGACTTTTGGAGTATCCCTCTCTGGATCAACGGTGAAAGTGACTATTTTTACCTTGGAAGAGTTGTTTTTGAGCTTCTTTTGAAGTTGATAGAGAATATTGAGCGTTTGAGGGCATGTCAGTGTACATTGGGTAAAGATAAAGCTGGCAATATAAGGTGATCTTTTAAGGTTTTTGCTGCCATACCTGAGGCCTTTTTCGTTGATAAGTTCGAAGGGGGGAACTTGAAAATATGTGGGGAGTTTCGTATGGTTTTTAAAGTCTTTTTTACAAGACACAAGAATTAAGATGGTTAAAAAGTGAATAACTTTCAAAGCTTACTCCTTAAAAAAGTTAAATATCTTTTTTGACAAGGGTTCGCAATAAGGAAAGACCAATGAAGACGTATTCAATTTACCCTGCAATAGCAGAATTTATCGGAACTTTTTTTCTCGTTTTTTTGGGTTGTGGAGGAATAGTTTTGAGTCAAGTGGATCCAACATCTATGTCCCCATTTATAGTTCCTTTTCTTTTTGGAGGAACGGTGACGATTATGATTTACTCAGTAGGTCATATTTCCGGTGCTCATTTTAATCCAGCAGTTACTCTGGCCTTTGGATTAACAAGAAAATTTCCGCGAGAAAAAATAATTGGCCATACAATTGGGCAGTGTTTGGGAGCTTTATTGGCATCTTTACTTCATGGGTTAATTTGGGGGGGAGGTCATGACTTTGGAGTCGCTGCATCCTCTAGACACTTTCTTTTTATTTTTGGTGGAGAGGTCTTATTTAGCTTTCTTTTAATGTTTGTCATCATGAGTGTCGCTACAGATACTCGAGCAGTGGGGAATTTGGCAGGGCTTGCTATAGGACTCACTGTGACGCTCTGTTGCTTTATAGGGGGGCCTCTTATGGGTCTTTCTATGAATCCGGCAAGGACATTGGGACCAGCAGTATTTTCCGGAAGTTTAGTAACTTCTGGAGCATATCTGTTAGGACCTTATTTAGGGGCTTTTTTGGGAGCATGGACCTATGAAAAAATAAAATGTGAAGGTGATAAAGAAAATAAAGAAATTGATAGTACTTGCTGTTAGGGGCTAGTGAAGTTTTTTTACACTAATTCTGTAGTAGCCATCCTCTCCTACCACAGTTGTTTCTACTACTGGACGAAAAGTTTTTCCATCTTCTTGTTTGTCAAAAAGGAGTTCCATAAGTGACATTTGGAAAAACTTGCTCAAGCTTGCAAGGTGGTGAATCGTACGGGCATCAGGGGCAGAACCGTTGCACCAATTATGGAGCGTTCCCTTATTTATGTCGCAACGATCCGCAAGTTTTGAGAGACTCATTCCTCTTGATTCAAGTTCTCTAGAAATAACATCCCTAAGTCTAAATTTTATTTCTTCTTTTTCCATATGAGCCTAATAATAGCGATAAGTTGGGACCAATCTTTCATTATCTTGGGCCCTTGTGCAATAAATTTAGTTTGTTCCAAACAGAATTTTCGCTACAATGAACAAAATCCTTTTAGTAACTTTTTAAATTTTTCTAAATAAAATCTAAATAAAATCTATATAAAATCTATGGTAAGGGATAGCCATTTTCCATAATTGGTTAAATTATTCCAAAAATGGGCGAAATATGCCCCAAAAATTGTTGAAATTATTAGGTTTTTTAAAAAAAGTTTAGTGTTGCAAAAAAAAATGCAAAAATGTTTATAGTCGTGAAAATACAGGGAACACCTTGAAACATCGTATGCTTGATGACAAAAATTTGTGGTATGCAAAAAAGTCTAAGTATCTAAAATAATTAAAAAGCCTCAGGGTGTATCAAACAACATTTAAAGAAAGTAAACATCTATAATTTAATATCCAAAGTAGTTAAGCGTTTAAAATAAAAGGATAAATAGATTAAAACCCGCTGAGCTAGCATTGATAGGTTACTCTGTTAAAAAATCTTCACTTTTGGTTTTTTTGTGAACCAAGAAAGAAACTTGACTCAGTATGTGGATGTAAAAATGGGTAAAAAAGGTGATTCAATGGGCAGCTCTGGTGGAAAAACTATACAGGACAGTTCTGACGTTGAATCAACAGAAAAAGAAGTTTTGAAAGAGGCCCCCATGCTGAGGCTTGGGGATATTCTTAAAAAGGAGATGAAGATCAAGGGCCTTACTATTTCTCACCTTTCCAAAGAATGTGGAATCAGTAGGACTACTATTCATAACTGGATTCAGGGGATAGGACCTTCGGCAAACAATATCCCGAGTCTAATAACACTATGTCTCTATTTTGATGTCTCACTTGAATATCTCTTGTTTGGAATGGAGTTTTCAAAAGGTTTTACCGGTGAAAACGATGCGTCTTCAGAAATGGTATATCAGGGAAATTACGAAGATCGCGGTGAACTCTACTCTATTAATATCAAGAGACTAAAAAGCCCCAATTGAATTAAAGAAGTTCATTTATCCATGACCTCAAATCTTCAATTTCGGTGATGTCAATATCATGTTCTATAGGATAGGGCCTTTTAAAAATTGTGAGTCCTTTGTCGATAAGTCTTTGAGACCGAGTCTCCATTTCTTGATAGGGGATGACCTCATCATAGAGCCCGTGACAAAGAAATATAGGAGTTTTGAGTTGGTGAGGTCCAGGCTTGAAGTCCTCTCTTAGAGGATAGATTTTGGGGCTAAGAGCAATGATACCACCGAGTCTTTCCTGGCATTGATACAAATACTCCAAAGCAATACAGCCCCCTTGAGAAAAACCGGTTAAGAAAATGTCTTCAGAAGAAAGGCCTTGCTTTTTAAGCTCTTCGATTAATAGGTTAATTCTATCTAGAGAAAACCTTATTCCTGTATTGTGGTCTTCTGGAGGAGGGTCGTACCAAGCATTTCCAAAAAAGTATGGAATGGGGCCATCGATGATAAGGTAGTGAAGGCCAGATACATTAAGCTCTTTGCAAAAATCGACGTAGGAGTCCTTTGAGTCACCGAGGCCATGCATGACGATCATGACTTTATTAGCATTAGTTTGGCCAAAGTTTACTGCGGGAATATAAATGTATTTAAAGTTTTCTGTCTTCAAGTTTTGTACCATTACTTAGCTCCACGATTAAAGGATAACTCAATATCTCTTTCTAAAAATGCTTTTCTTAAAATTATGAGGGATTAAATTAACTTTATTTAATATCGAGGTTAATTTATTGGATTAATGTAATGATGTGAGTTAAAACTCTTTTTAGAGAAGATTCAAAAAAGGAACCCCAAGTGGAAGAAGAACAAAGGCCCAATCTTATGCAGTATCCTCTAGAAAGAGGAAGTGTACCATTTGCTGTAACGAAAAAAGAGGTTATCAAAAGTCGTGGCCTTATTGCGATGGAAGAGCAAATCGATATGCAAATGGATAAGATTAAAGAGCAGATTGAACTTCTTGCAAGGCAAGTTGAGGAACTTCAAAAAAGAAAAGAACTCTCTTTTCAAATTTATCAAGCCGTGACTCACTTTGAACCCTTAGTGGGGAAAGTCTACTATCTTTACAAGGGAGAAAAGGAAGAAAGGTTCTTATCAATGATTTCTCCAGAAGAATTTGGTGTTTCAAAAAGAAGAACTTTCCTCGCAAAAGTTAAACTGTTAGCAGATAGGACCTGGAAAATTCTGGATTAAAACGTGGACAGTTTACTAGTAAAAGGGTAATTTTCCCTTTCAGTCGGAACGTAGCGCAGGGGTAGCGCACTATTCTGGGGGGATAGGGGTCGCTGGTTCAAATCCAGTCGTTCCGACCATTTTTCTCTCTTTATTTTTCTACAGATATTTAGGGAGGAGCGGTCTTGAAACATCAATTAAAGGTTGTGAGCTCTAACATCAGGTTTGATAATCCAACAGATGGAAATCACAGGTGGGGAAATAGAAAAGACATTTTGAAAGAATGTATCGAAGAGTTTTCTCCGGATATTTTGTCGACGCAGGAAGGTTATCGGCTTCAACTTGAATCTCTCAACGAATGTTTACCTCATTTAAATCTTATTAGTTCTCATAGAGATTGGATTAAAGAAAGAATGTATCCGTCTCTTTTTTATAATGAAAAGACCCTAGAAGTTGAATCAAGTGGTGATATTTGGCTTTCTGAAACTCCAAACGTTCCAGGTAGTAAATCATTTAAAAGTGCTTTTCCGCGTCTTTGTTCTTGGGCATCACTAAAATTTAAATCGAATCAGAAAAGATTATTTTTGGCCAACTGTCATTTAGACCATATTTTGAGTGAAACAAGAAAGGAGCAAGTAAGAGTTCTCGTTGAAGAAATTGAAAAAATAAGGACTAAAAATGAGGCCCTTATTTTAACGGGGGATTTCAATGATGATCCAACAAGCAGTGTTAGGAAAGTTATTGAGGGCCTTTGCCCAGTTCTTTATGATCCTTGGTGTAAACTGGGGCTTGCTGAAGAGTCTTCTCATCATAGCTTTAATGGAACAAATCCGGAGGGCTCAAGGATTGATTGGATTATGGTAGATGAAAGACTCAACGCCGCTGAAATATTTCTTGATAAGAGACAAAAAAATGGCATATATCCCTCTGATCATTTTCCTTTAAAGGCAAAATTTTTATTTTGATTCCGTTTAATGTTCTATGGTACTGACCTTTTAGAAGCAAAAATTATTAAAGGAGGTTTTAATGTCAACAAGGACTGATTCCCTGAAAGACAATCCCAATATCCCTGTCAATTTTATTCCAGTTGATAAAGATATAGATTTAGATGTCGAAGATCTCATTCAAAAGTCTATGATGGCAGGAGAAGGTATTGCTTCCCTTAAAAAAACATTTAAAGGCCCTCAAATGAAAAGTGCTCTCACTCATAAATTCAATAAGAGTGATCTGGCCCTTGATATCTCAGGAATTGGAGAATTAACGTCATTTTTTAATGAAAAGACCAACTTTGATCTAGGAGAAATAAAAGAGCAATTAAAAAGAACAACAGGGACCCAAATAAAAACTCACCTAATGAGAATTCAGGATGATTTAAAAGGTCTTGAGAGTTGCTTGGAAAAAATGAATTATAAATACCTGGCGATGAAGGCCTCTTACGCTTGTCAAGACCTCAAACAGATATCTGATGCTTTGGCCAAAAAAGAAGAACTCTGATTCAAATTCTTTTCAAGTCCATAACTCCTCTAAGAGAAAGCCATTTGTAAAATGAGTTCAAAGCGGCAAGACAGTTTCTTTTAGTGCCTAAAGAGAGGGTTTTATCTTTGTTTTTTAATTGTTGTACGGAATCCAGCCACCTTATAAAGTCATTATGATGAATCTCCCATTTGGTAACATTATAAATTTTCTTTTCGGTAAGAAAAAATCTAAGAATATAATGCTTCAAGTTTGAAGAATGTCTGTCATCATTTTTGAGGTAATAATTGACGAGTTCTTCAATTTCTTCTTTTCCCATTTATTTCTCTTTTAAAAAATTGAACATAATATATGGTACTGTTTTAATTCAGCTTTTTCTTATTCGAAACCCATTTTCCATAGATGGACAACAT
>JAOMEV010000040.1 GCA_028346125.1 Bacteriovoracales bacterium
TGGGCATTTAATTTTCCCTTACTTGGAAGAAGCGAAAAAAATAAGGATCAAAATAGAATCATAAAAAACTTAACAAAAATTAAAAGTGATGCCCTATCCTTTTTAATTTTTCCAGAAGGGACACGTTTTACAAAAGAAAAAAATGTTTATCAAAAGTCTCCCTTCAAATACCTTCTAAAGCCAAAGATTGGAGGTTTTACGACCCTAATTAATGCTAAAATAGAATATGAAAGTGTTGTTGACTTAACACTTCTCTATCCAGATCAAAAAATTAATTTTTGGGATTTTTTAAGTGGTAATATTTCTCATGTTTACATCTATGTTAGAAAGCTTCCCATATTTGAAAAAACTGGAGGACATCAGGTTAAAGAATGGATATTCCAAAAATGGAAGGAAAAAGATAACCTCTTAAAAAGCTTCAGGGATTAAGACATGGGACAAATCATTTTTTATAAAACAAACGATCTAGAAAAAATACAATCTTTCTACCAAGAAAAGCTAAATTTTGACCTATGGCTAGATCAAGGAAGTTGTAAAATACTTAAAGGTAAAAACTTACTTATAGGGTTTTGCGAAGGTGAAGTAAAAGAAGAAGAAACGATTATAACTTTCTTTTACAAAACCAAAGAAGAGGTAGACCTGATTTATAATAAGTATTTTAACAACTATAAAAGGCCAATTGAGAATAAAAAATTTAATATTTATCAGTTTTTTGCAAAGGACCCAGAAGGAAGAATTTTAGAATTTCAACACTTTCTTCATCCTATAGACTGGGTATGGGATAAAGTCTAACGTCTTAAAATTCTATGAACGAGAGAAAAAGCTCCGCTCACGACTCCTACGACTCCTTGACCTGGGAATACCGTATCCCCGACTCGAAAAAAGTTAGAGTCAGGTGTCAAACAGCTTGGATAAAGAAAGGGGTAATAATCAAGAAGGTGAGGGATACCACCCACCCGTCCTTCATAGCGGCCAGTATACTTTTCAAAGGTTAGTGGTGTACCGACTTCACCTTTCCCTATTGTAATAATTCCATAATCTTTAAATATTTTTTTAAAATTTTCTAAAATAATTTCCTCAAACTTTATTTTTTTTTCATTTATATTTTTTTTCATACCTTCAAATTCATTATTTGATATATGAGTAGAAACTGTTACAGAAAGAGAATCACTTTTATTTCGATTTTTATCATCCTTATCAGAAAATGAATAAAAAAGAGATTCTGATTTTATAAAACTGTACAATTCTTTTGAATGAACTTGGTGGTATAAAGAATCTAAATCATGTTGAAATTTAACCGTGAAATAATAAGTCATAGCACCCCAAGACTTATTATAAGTTTGTGATTTTTTTTCAAAATATTTTTTTAATTTTCCTTCGCATATATTTTGAATATTCCAGATAGGTAGATTGCAAATAATATTTTTTGAGTAATAAAATTCTTTTTTTTCATTAAAGTTTGCCTCCACCCTAAAAATTGGTCCTTTTTTATGTATCGAATAAACCCTTCTTCTTTTTTTTATCCTTCCCCCATGCTCTTTTAATTTTTCCTCTATTTTATGGGCCATTTGAACCATTCCCCCACAAGAATATAATGTATCTTTTGGATAATTAAGTCCAAGGGCCCCCATTAGATAGGGTACTTCTTTTGACTTGCCTTGATTTGTAATCATTAATATTTGATCTAAAAACTGTACATAGTCTTTATTTTGATAAGCACTTTTTGGCATCTTTGAAATAAAGCTTTTGAAAAGAAAAGGAAGAAGGTCTAAATATTTTGGTAAATGTTTATTAAAATAAGATAAAAGGTCTTTAGCTTTTGAAGGTGGGAATAAAGGTGTTTCATTAATAATACTCCATGCCTTTTCTCCTACTTTTTCAATTTCACTCCAAATAGCTCTATGATCTATTCCTGGAAAATGCTCATTTAATTCATTTATCCACTTCTCAAATTCACGATATCTGTGAATTTTTTTACCATTAAAATGAATAATCATTCCTGGATCAATTCTTTTTATTTTTAGATTAAAATCAAGCTCTTCTTCAATCCTTTTTAAAGGGCCATGATAATCATATCCACTGAGAGTCGTTGCTCCGACATCAAATAAATGACCATTTCTTTTAAAAAAGCTTGCACATCCACCAACAGAATAATGAGATTCAAGAATGAGTACGTTGTAATTTTCTTTGGCCAAGAGGGCTGCGGCTGTCAGTCCGCCATAACCAGCACCAACAACGATAAAATCATAGTCTTTTTTAGTTTCTTCCATTTTCTACTATAACTTAGGCCGTTTGCGATGGCTCCTTAAAGACAGGAGAAAATTCATTAGGTATTTTTATAACCCAAGAAAAGGGTATCATAACTTGACCTTTTTCGGGTTCATTTAAAAATTTAATTTCTATATCCCCACCCATTTCGTTGAGAAAGGCCTTAACAGCATCCATTCCCACACCTCGTCCGGAAACATCCGTAACTTCTTTTGCAGTGGAAACTCCAGAAAGGAAAACAAGATTTGCTAATGAAGCTGGGTCAATATTATCTCCATCTTTGAATTTCCCCATTTCCTTTGCCTTTTCAGCTATTTTTTCCATATTTAAACCACGACCATCGTCTTTTACGATCATGTAATTAAAACCACCTTTTTCATAGCCCTTTATTTTTATTTCCCCTTTAGCAGACTTCCCTTTTTCTTCTCTTTCTTCAGTTCCTTCAATTCCATGGTCCATCGAGTTTCTTATAATGTGCGTGAAGATATCTTTTATTGCTGAAACTTTATGATGGTGAAAAACCAACCCCTTATCTTCAAGAATAACCTCTGGAGTTTCCTTGTCTAGATCATAGGCAAGAGATTCAACAGACTTAATAAGACTTTTTAATACGTCATTAAGGCTAACTGAAGCAAGTCCAACCAGTTTTTGCGTGATACTTTCTATATTTGTTTTTCGGACTTTTTCATCATTATCATTTAGATTTTCAACAATATTTAAAACCTCATGTAACTTTTCTCTAACATCATCAAAGTTTCCACCATCACTATCACCTTTCCCTCGTCCAAGAACATTATCATGAACATCCTCATAGATTTTTAAGGCATCTTCTAACTCTTCTAAATGAAAAATCAAAAGGCTTGGATCCCAATCTTGCTTTAAACCCTTCCTTAGTTGATCATATTCTTGCTCTGCTTCATGGGCAGCATTCGATACATAAACAAAGTCATGTGTACGGGCATTACCTTTAATCGTGTGCATATTTCTAAAAAGCTTTTCCATATCTGTTAATGTAGGAAGTTCGCCTTTTTCTTTAATAAGAGACGTATTTTCCTTAATATATTTATTCGCTGAGGAAACAAACTCTCCAAAATCATCAGGAAGTATCTTAATAAGCTGCCCAATCATTTCAATTTTCTTTTTCTGTTCTTCACTTTCAGCAGTCAGGGCCTTCAACTTTGTAATATCTCTAATACACACAAGTATTTTTTCCAATACATCATCATCTTCAATGGAATGTATAGGAGACCATAGAAGTTCTAAGTATTTCTCAGATCCACTATTAGGGTTTTTTATACATATTTCTGTTATAAGAAGTTCTTCATTAACTTCATAATTAAGTATATCCTCACCAATGAAGTTATCTACAGTGGTTTTCACCTGAGAAACTTGGTCACTACTCAAAGTAGAATTACCAAAAATAAAGTCAATCGCATTTTTATCAGCAATATCTTTTGTTTCAAAAATTTCTTCTAAATGTGAGGAATATTCTTTATGAATTGTGGTTCCCTTAACAACGGTCAAAACCCCTTGAGGGAGATTATGAAGCATGGTATTGATATCTTCATTTTTCTCAGCAAGTTCCCTTGTTCTTTCTTTAACCTTTTCCTCAAGACTATCATTTAAGGCCTTTAAATCGACTAATAGGTTTTGATTTTGTATATAGGTATTTGTGTAGTTATTTGCAGCAATGATAACAATAGCAAAAGTCGATACGCCCATACCTAAATAGACTGTTCCTACTGTAGGAAGAATTCCTTTGGAATTCATTAAATCATTTAAAACAGTTAAAACAAGAAAAGTTTCACCATAGAAAAAGATTGAGCCACCTTTTACACCAGCTCTCATGGCCTTAAAGGTCAAATAAATTATTTTGGCAGTAATAACAAGAACAATCGCAAATAAGATATTACGATTTAAATCAAATATTTTTCCATGATAATTAAATGATAAATATACGAACAAAAATGCAATGACTGACAAGAGTACTGTATATAGATGGTCCCAAAATTTATGAAGACGCGTAAAATATTGACAATATTTATAGTGCATTAAAAGCGTTACTGCGATCCCAACATAGTGAAGAATAAATGTCTGCCTTGGATCTATAAACTTTTGAATCATATCAACAGGTAACATAAGAAAAGGAAATGTGCCTAAACCAACGAGACCTGGCAAGAAGTAAAAATCATTTTTTGTCCTAAAATAAACGATAAGAAAGAAAACTCCTGCTGCTGCAAGAATAATTGCGAAGTAAGCGCGAAGCTCACCTCCGTAAACATGCCATAAGGCAAGATTCACATCAGTCTTACTATATCTTCTTAATTCAAAAGGCCTTTGATAAACGCCCGTCATTAAAATAGTATCTACCCTAAAAGCAACAATATGATTTCTTTTGGTTACTTTAAACCTGATTGGAATAGACTGAACTGCATAATACCTTTCATATGAATTTCGATCACCCCTGGAATAAATCTCTCTACCATCCAAATAGAAATTAACTTCTCCCATATAAGTATCAACAAGAAATACAACTTCCTCACCAATTAGGTCTTCAGCAAATTCCAAATTACCTCTATACCAACCAACCTCGAATACTTTTCCATCCTTGTATGCAGGCTTCCATGAACCAGGAGTTTTAATTTTTTTCCAAGAATCTGTATTCAACCCTATATTTTTATTTTCAGTTTTATCTTCTCTTGTAAAAAGCCATGTTCCACTCAAAGAAAAGGACTTATCTAGGGAGTTAATCTTAAAAAGACAAGAATCGCATTCTTTACCTTTAAGAGATCCTAGGGACAAAAGAAGAAAAATAAAAATAAATAAGACCTTATTTAATTTCATAATTTGTTTCCATTTTTATAATAACGTGGTCTTATCATCGTTTTTTTCACTCAAAAACTTTAGAACTATTATCAAGTAAAAAATTTTTATTTAATAAAAAGAAAGATCCTTTATTTCCCCCTATTATTTTTTATTTTTAGAAGTAAATTTAACTAGTAACGTCTTTTTAACGGAGAACTCATGGGTAAAATACTGATCATTGATGATTCTCAATCAACAAGAATGAAGTTAAGAACTTTCCTTGAAACTTGTAATCATATTTGTGTTGAGGCCGGGAATGGTCTTGAAGCACTTGATAGACTTAAGGAAAGCAAAGATTATGATCTGATTATTTGTGATGTTAATATGCCTGAAATGAACGGAATAGAATTTATTGACAAACAAAGTCAAGATGAGGCCCTTAAAACGATTCCAACTGTCATGTGTACAACAGAGTCCTACATGGGAAGTTCTGGTTCACCATCAAAGTTTGCTCAAAAAGCAAAAGAAACTGGTGTCGTAAGAGCATGGGTTGTAAAACCATTCCAACCTGACAAAGTAAAAACGATTGTCGACCGAATAGTCAGTAAAAAGTAAGGACTAAGCCGATTTCTTTCTGGATTTAAGACCGAGTAACTTCTCTTTTTTTAATTCATCTTGTTTTTCAATATTGATGAAGTTATTTTCTAAAAACCAGTAGTATATATCCTCTAGAGTCTCCTCTATTGGTCTCGTTTCAAACCCTAAATCCCTTTTTGCCTTTTCACAACTTAAAAAGGGATTTGTATTTAATGTGCATAAAGACTCTTCAGTTATTAAGGCCTCTTCCCCTTTAATAAGGGAAACTAACTTTGAAAAAGGAATTCCCAAATAGGCCACTCCTAAAGGTATTTCTAAAAGGGGTATTTTAAGACCTGTAATTTTATTGGATATCTCATAAAGCTCTCTCATGGAATAAAAACCTTTGGATAAAATATAAGATTCGTTTGTCTTTCCTTTGTGCATTGCCTTTATAATAGTTTCTGCAACATCACGAACGTCAATATAATGAAAGCCTCCAGAAATAATTGATGGTAATTTATTATTATAAATATCCAAAAAGAAGCGCCCCATTCTTGATTGCTCATAATCGTAAGGCCCTATAATCCCTGTCGGATTTAATATGATGGCATCGAGACCCTTTTCAACTCTTTTCCTCACTTCCCTTTCACCAAGGACTTTTGAGTAAGAGTAAAATCCATGTGTGTCAATGTTCGCTTCCATAAATGTTTCATCAATAGGTCTATCGTATTGGAGAAAATCATAAACATGGATTGAGCTCATATAAACGAGCCTTTTAACCTTCATTTCTAAGGCCATCTCAGCTACATTTGCGGTTCCCTCCACATTAACTTTTTCAACCAACCCATCTTTATCTCCATCGATTGATATAACTCCAGCTAAGTGAACAACAAAATCAGCGCCATTGATAAAGCCCGTAAGAGTTTCCTTTTGTAAAACACTTCCTATAAAAATTTGGACATCTAGACCCTTTAAAGACGAGCCTCCTACTTTGCATCCCGGCAATACTAAAACTCTTACAGAATAGTTTTCGGCCAATAATAGTCGAATAAAGTTATTCCCTAAATGTCCAGATGCGCCGGTTACGGCAACAATAGCCTTTTCCATACCGATTTCATCGGTTATTTCTTTAAAATTAATTAGGTAATTGTCAAAAATGTCTTAACTCAAAAAATATAATTGTTTTAGAGAAAATGGGTTTTGTTTAATGTATATAGGACTCATGAGTTTATACAACAAGTCAGAACTGGCAATCTGTGGGTTCTCAGGGTCTGGAAAAACCACCCTTATTCAATCTTTAATTAAGGAACTATCGACTGATTTCTTTGTTGGTTATGCTAAACACGATGCACACTATTTCGAAATGGATCACCCAGGCAAAGACACATACGTTGCTAAAAAGGCAGGTGCAAAAAGTATTTTTATTTCTAACAAAGACCACTACGCTTTTATTGGGCAAGGTCACCTTGAGGAAAATATAAAGAGGAATTTATTTAACCAATGTGATTTTGTCCTGGTTGAAGGACATAAAAAAACTGAAATTCCAAAAATAGTTATGATTGATGAAGAAATGAAAATTATGGAGTTGGTAAAACAAAATGAACTCACAAATGTTTTGGCCCTATGTGGAGAACATCCCCCTCGACAAGGACCAAGTAACCTTCCTTTTTTTAATAGGAATGATATTTTATCAATTCAGAAGTTCATATTAGAAAAGCTTAAAAAGCGGCCCTCCTTCCGAAGGGCCTGACTCTACTGTATTTCCCAATCTTTATAAATTGATTCTAATCTAGGCTTCACAAGTTTAGCATACCTGAAATAGAGGCCTTTTCTATCATCATCTTTATTAGCGTGATTCATGAGGATTCTAAGAGTCTCCATATAAGAACTGGCCTGACATAATGTCTCGGCATGGATCATTAAACAGTTCACTTTTTCTTCGTCCATCCAATCTTTTGGATTTAAAACTTTAGCATTTTTCGGTGGATTTAGAGTTTTCAGAAACAACTTAATCATTTTCTTTTTAAAGTGGTAATGGATTTTCCTAAAGTCCATATCCCAATCTCTAACATCATTTCCAAAAGCTGCCTTAGGGTGTTTAAAAAAGATATTTTTGAGAAACCTCGCGGGGTCCTTCGTTGCATACTTTAGAAGATCTTTCATGGCCATGAGCGCCTGTATTTGCGATGTCCCCTCATAAAGAAGAGGAGCGAAACTATCTCTATGAAGCCTTTCTAAAGGGTATTCTTTAACAAAACCGTATCCTCCCAATACCTGAATGGCCTTTTGCGAAAGGTAGGTATAGGCTTCACAAGAATAATACTTAATAATAGGAGTTCTTTTCCGAATCCAAATTTTGGCCTCTTCAAATTCCTCTTGCTCTTCCCTAGTTAAGTCTCCGTTTACTTCACCTTTTTTACGATCATAAAAACGATAAATATCATAGTGACTTAATGTATCAACAATAAGCGCTCTTAAAGCATCTCTTTCAGTTTCATAATCTTCCAAATTTCTTTTCATCAGAGGAAGTTCAGCAATTGGTTTTCCGAATTGCTTTCTTTCTTGTGCATAATCTCTAGCATAAGCAAGAGCATTTTCAATTCCACCCACCGCCTGTGCAGAAACTGCTAATCTTGCAGAATTCATGAGGTTCAACATGTAAAGAAATCCTTCTTTTTGCTTTCCAATCATGTGGGCAACAGTATTTTCGTAAAGGATTTCAGTCGTAAAAGAACCGTGGAGTCCCATTTTTTCTTCATTTTTGGTCACGACATAATTAAGGCCTTCATGTCCCTCTATTTCTTGCTCTACAAGAAATAAAGAAATTCCATGAAGATTTTCAGGGTCTCCCTTAACTCTTGCCAAAACAAGCTGAATTCCCCCTCCTCCATTCGAGATAAAGCATTTGCTTCCATTGAGAAGGTAAGTATCATCGTCTTGTTTAACTGCCGTTGTTTTTAGAGATCCAAGGTCAGAACCACTTCCTGGTTCTGTCAAGGCCATGGCCCCACTAAGACTTCCTTCAACGATTTTGGGAATGAATTTTTCTTTCATCCAAGGGCTTCCAAACCTATGAATCATTTCTCCAATAGAAGAGAAGAAGGCCAATTGAACAAGTGTTGCACCACAGGCCCTTCCTACTTGAGTACATTGAAGTCCAGTAAGGGTAATCGGAATATCTAATCCACCATATTCTCTTGGAAGACTAACACCGTGAAATCCTAGCTCAGAAGCTTCTCTATAAGTCGCAGAAAGAGCTTCCCCAGGAATTGTTTTTCCATCAACTAAAGTCCCGGCACCATCCCTATCAAGAGTTTGTGCTCTCGCCTCAAGAGTATTTCCGGCCCAATCGCCTGTTTGATTAAGCATTTCTTCAAAAAAAGAAAGAAGCTCCTCTTGATTCTCAAATCCATCTTCTGTTGGGTAAGACTTATAATAAAGAGGAAGTATTTTATTCCAATCAACTGCATTTTTGAAAAGCCAGCGCCACTCACTTTCATCTGAATAGTAATTCACAGTTTTTCCTTTTTAAAAAAATGATAAAAATAAAGATCGATGAGGTAAGTTAGCAAATTTTCGCTGTTTTAGACATACTCTAAGTGTTATCTAATCTGCGTTATAAGTAAAAGTAGCATCTCCTTTAAAGGGAGACCAATCATCTTCAAGGCTTTCTTTTATGTAAAGGAGTGACGGCCCACTGGCCTTCATAATTCTAAAGTCTTTTCCTAACGACAAAATGAGAGGATCAACCATCCACCTTATAAAAAAATACCCTGGTGAAAAAGAAACACAATAAGAGGCACTCTTTAGGCACGAAGCGTCCTTCTTATCTATCAAGCGAAAATCATAAGAAACACTTGTAAGAAGGTGGGGAACAACAAGCTTCACACTTAGTAGCCCTTTATTTTTCAAATCCTCCTTGTTCATCTTTAAATAACTTGGAATCATGGGAGGAAGAATCGTTGCGTCATCCCAAAGTAGCGTTGCAGATGAATCTCTCTTATTTTTGGAGTAATACATCTTAAGAATATTACCCTTAAGGTAAAACCTCCCCTCTTCTTGAACCTGTATTTGATTAATTGCGTATTCGGTTGGCCTTCCCTTTACAAGCATAAGCTTCTCTAAGGCCACTAGTTCTTTTTTAGAATTGTAAAAACGGCTTTCCCAAACCTTTACCCCATTTTTAAGTAACTCTATCTTTTCTAGGGTAAATGCAGGGTTACTCTTTGCTCCTTTAGATTCTTCTTTATAGAAGGTCCCCTTAAGTACTGCTTTACCAAAAAGGCCTTGAGCAAAAAGAAGCATAATGAGGGAAAATAAAAAGCGACCTATAACCATTTTACTACAAAACATTGACACACTTTCCCTTTATTTACCAACACACATAAGATTCAATTATTGGCAGATGTCCAGGCAACTTACACCAATTATTCACCACTTTCAAACTGTGAGGCCTCGCTTCCTCCTGAAGCAGTCAGAGTCTTTGGATTGGCTCTCAAAATCACACTGCATTATTAATAAAGAAAAAACAGACTCTATAGAAACGCTGCATCTCAAAAGGCGATATTCCCACTATGGCTGCTCCGAAAAAAGAATTTTAGAAAGAGGTACAGAAATTGAAGACTTTACTCACCAGCAATGGAGTAAAATGAGTCTTTTTAATCTTAGTGAAGGACGCCAAACAAAACTTGACGCAAGAATGGATTTTTATAAAAAACATGTTACTAGGTCCTTTTCAGAGCTCTTTGAATCCAGCACCAAAGATCTAGAATACCTTATCCATGTCACTTGTACGGGTTATGTGTCCCCAAGCCCTGCGCAGGAGTTTCTAACAAATAGAGGTCTTGGGGAAGTGTGCGATGTTCTTCACCTCTATCATATGGGTTGTTATGCCTCTCTTCCGGCCATAAAAACTGCCAAAGCGCTGCATAGAGATACTCAAAAAAAAATAACCATTGTCCACAATGAATTATGCACTCTTCACTTTAATCCTTGGGATTCTAGCCCCCAACAGCTTGTTATTCACAGCTTATTCTCAGATGGCCATATAAAATACACTGTTGAATCAAAAGATGACAAAGCCAAGAAAGAACCCGCATTTGAAATTCTTGCCCTCAATGAAAGCCTTATCCCTGAAAGTTCTCAAGATATGAGTTGGAGATGTGGAGAAGATGGCTTCATTATGAGTTTATCTCCCCTCGTCCCTCAAAAGTTTAATCATTATGTTGAGACCTTTTTGAGAAACTGGCTTAAAAATGAAAACCTTAATTGGGAAAAAATTAAGAAAGAGGCCTTCTTTGCGATTCATCCTGGTGGGCCAAAAATTATCGACAATATCCAGGAAAGTTTAAATTTAGAAACCTGGCAAATTTCACATTCAAGCCGCGTCCTCTATCGCTTTGGTAATATGAGTTCAGCAACACTACCTCACATTTGGGAAAAAATGCTTAACTCAGATGAAGTCCCTAACGACTCGCTTATTGTTTCACTCGCCTTTGGGCCTGGACTTACTCTTCATGCCTCTCTATTTAAAAAAATCACTTAACGAGAGGTCTAAAAATGAAAAAAAAAGTTAACAATAGAATTTATGAAGACCTTGGAGATAAATGGTATAAAGCTCAAGATGATCCTATTGCTCTTTTAAGAGCTGAAGCAAAGTTTAGAAACCCATGGGTTTTAGAGATTCTTAATAAATTTTCTCCCCAAGCCCCCTCTATTTTAGATCTTGGGTGTGGCGGAGGTTTCCTGTCTAATTTCCTTTCTGAGAAAGGTCACAATGTAACTGGTCTCGATATATCAGAAGATGCCCTAAAAGTTGCTCGTCGTTATGATTTAACAAAAAAAGTATCCTATCTTAAGGGAGATGCTTATAAACTTCCCTTTAGCAAAAATTCATTTGATGTTGTCTGTGCCATGGATTTTTTAGAACATGTCGAGAAACCAAATGATATTATTAAAGAAGTTTCCAGAATTTTAAAACCTGGTGGCCAATTTTTATTTTACACCTTTAATAGAAATTTTTTATCCTGGTTACTTGTCATTAAAGGTGTCGAGTGGATTCTCAAAAAAACTCCTGAAAATCTCCATGTCTATCACCTTTTTATCAAACCGAAAGAACTGGAAACTCTTTGCCAAAATAATGGACTAACGGTTCAGAGGTTTACTGGGGTCGGCCCTCAAATCTTTAATAAAAGTTTTTTTAAATTTATCCTACAAAGAAAAGTCCCTAAAGATTTTTCTTTTTCTTTTAAAAAGTCTCTTAAAATTGGATATCTTGGCCATGCTTTCAAAATTTAATCCCTTATTTTTTTCGAAATCAACATGGCTCCACCTCCGTATTCCCTATTCACTTTGCCTAGCACCAGTCACCTTTTTTGCCTTTTCTTCTGCGGATTCATTTGGACTGATAAAAGGGTCCCTTATTTTTATTACTCTTCATTTTTTCCTTTATCCTGCAAGCCAGGCCTATAATAGTTTCTATGACCAGGATAAAAAAAGTATTGGTGGATTTAAGGAACCGCCTCTAGCAAAAAAAGAAGTTCTTTGGGCCTCTTTTACTTTTGATTTCTTTGCCTTAATACTGTCCTTGTTTATAGGAAGAATTTTCTTTTTTTCACTCTTATTATGCTCATTCATATCTAAGGCCTACAGTCATCCTCTAATAAGATTAAAAAAAAGACCATGGCTTAGTTGGATTACTGTCGCATTCTTTCAAGGCCCCTTTATTTTCTTTAGCGTCTTTTTATCATTAAATGAAGGTAACTTTTTAAATATCCATTGGCTTTCGGCCCTGTCCACATTTTTTCTTTTTGGTGGGGCCTACCCCATGACCCAAATTTTTCAACACGATGAAGATAAAAAAAGAGGTGATAAAACACTAAGTTTAATTTTAGGAATTAAGGGAACGTTCATTTTCAGTGGAATTAATTTTATAATCGGAAGCGCTCTACTCTTTAAATATTTTGAGGTCAAAGAAATGCCTCATTTTTTTTATCTTTTTCAATTATTCCTTTTTCCTGTCATTATTTATTTTCTTTACTGGTTTATTCTATGCTTTAAAGATAAAAAAAAGGCCGACTATAAAAACTGCATGAGACTTAATATCCTAAGCGCTTTGTCCTTTTCACTCTTTTTTATATTTGTGCAATTTAATTAAGACTGCAGGTAATAAAACTAAGTCCGATACAAGAGCAGTCACTAAAACAAGCACTGAAAGGATACCAAAGTTATAATTAGGAACAAAGTCAGCAAAGGCCAATACGCCAAAACCTGCCACTAGAATTATCGTTGTAAATATTAAGGCAGGACCTGTAAAAGTTAGAACTTGCGCCAAGCAAAGATTTATATCATTGGTTTTTTTAATTCTTCTATTAAAATTTGTAAGAAAATGAATTGTATCATCCACGGCAATCCCCAAACAAACACTCGTTACAAGTGCAGTCCCTAAATCAATATTTTTGCCTATCAGCTGCATAAAACCTGCCCCAAAAATTAAAGGATAGACATTCGGGATAAGACTTAACAATCCAAGTTTTAAAGATTTAAATATAACAATAAGCAAAATCGTTATAAAAACTATGGCCATAGTAATTGATGTAAAAAAAGTTTTAACTACATATCCATCCATCCGATGATAGAGGGGTAGTTTACCGGTTACATAGGCATTAAGTCCTAGTGATTTTGCTTTTTTCTCTATAAGATCAATGTTTTCTAAACTAGATTTCGAATCCAGGAGATTCCACAAAATACTTAATCTCGTTTCAGAATTATCCAAAGTCACTCTGTTATTTATATCCATACCCTGAGGTAAACTCATTGTGTAAAGAAAGAGTTGTTCTCCAACACCATTTTTAGTTTCTGGTACTTTATAATATTCTTGATTATCGCCGTGAAGAGAACGATTCATTGATTTCAGTATATTAATAATTGACACTGTTTTATTAACCCTCGGGTTACCGTCAATCCATTCCTGTAAGGCCTCAACTTTTTTTAAGAACTCAGGAGATTTTACCCCTTCAGGAGAGCCACTTTCGATAACGAGCTCTGGCCCACCTGTTCCACCAAGTCTCTCCAAGACAAAATCATTGGCCTTCTTTAAAGGAACATCTTCACTAAAATAATCATAAGGATTAGCGTTCACCACATTTTTAGTCGCAAGATAAATAGAACTCCCCAATACGATAAGAAAAAACAAAATTATAATATTATGATAACTTTGATAAAAGCTAACGGCCTTTTCACTAAGGGGATGTGGCGCATCCTTAATAGGAATATCTTTTTCCTCAATGTTATTTTTCAAAATTTTTACGTTGATTGGAATTAAAGAAAGTAGAGGAGCAAGAAAAAGAAAAGTAAAAATAAGCCCCATTTGAGTTCCAAAGCCTGCAAGTATACCTAAAGAACGTATGGGCATAAGGTCGGTGTTAATTAAACTAAAAAACCCAATCGAAGTACTAACACTTGTCATAAAAATGGGAAAAATATTTTTTATAACCGATTTATAAACAGCGTCCTTTCTATCCACTCCCCTCACTCGAGATTGAAAATAAGTAACTAAAAGGTGAACTGAATCGGCCATACAAATAGCTATTAATATATTTGGAATCATTGTAGTAATATTATTAAGTTTGAGTCCCAAAAACCCTGAGAGTCCAAATGTTGAAAGTATAGAAGTGATTATAACAAGAAAGGGAAGAAGAATTCCTGATACTCGTCTGAACATTATAAAAAGAAACACAATAAGAGAAAGGAAAAGAAAAGGGAGCATCGTTCTTAGATCGCTTTGTGCGACATCTGCAAAAGTATAACCTATCGCTCCTGAGCCAGTAATGTAAAACTTATAACCCTCAATTTTCTTAAATTTTTCAAGAGCTTTTACCATACTTTTCATTATCTTTTGATAATTGGGTCCTGTACCAAAAATAGGTTTTATTCGAGCATATATGAGTGCCGTTTTAAGATCCTTAGTGGCCAAAAACCCTGGAATAACCTCATCGTTAAGAGCAATTTTTTTTCTCTGATCAAGAAAACTTTTGGTGAATTCTTTTTGATCGGGAATAAAGTCTTCGACAATGATTTCGTCTTCTTTTGCATGGGTCCATTGGTAATTGGTCAGAGATTCCACTCGAATGACCTGACTGACTTTCCACATTTCCTCTGTTAATTCTCGAAGCATCGACAAGGTTTTATTGTTAAAAACTCCATCTTTCGTATCGATGACAATCACCATATTGTCATCGTTACCAAACTTTCTTTCGAAGCCATCAAATCGAACAAGGTTAGGGTCCTTCTCACTAAACCAGACTCTGTAGGAGAAATCGACTTTTATAAATCTTCCACCATAGGAAAGACCAAAAAGAAGAAGAGCTCCCAAAAAAATTGAGAGCCATGGCCTATAAACAACAAAATTGGCCACTCTTTCTGACAAAGTACTTTTTTTATCTAGCGAAGGTGTTTCCATGAAGACCTCATATTTTAATTAGAAAAATCTGGTCAATTTCATATTTAATTCATTTTTTTCATGGGAATATTCCAGACCTTGAGGGACAGTTCCTTTCAAAGGCGCATCAATATATTTGGCACCTAGTTTAATCTTCCAATTATTACTCAAGCGCCTCGAATATTGGAAACTTACCAAATGCTCTCTATCTCTTTCAACGTCTGTTAAAAAGGATAGAAAAAATTCAGTTCCCATGACATCATTTAAAGCATGTCGAATTCCAATAAGAACATCTCTCTGAAAAATACTAAGGTCTGCCCGTTCCTCTTTAGTAGCAGAAAGAATTGATTGGGCCTCAAGAATGACAGTAGTTTCTGGGCCACTACTCCAAAAAAATGATTTTTCTAACCCTAAGGCCAAAATATCGTATTCACTGAGAGTTTCAACCCCAATAGATTGGCCATAGAGCCATGATAACTTCTGATAGTTGACACCTTCAAGAGTGTAACTATTGGTAAAATCTCCTTCAAATTTCCTTTTATCGTATTCCGCTTTTATATTCCATGTTCCTAAAACCCATTGAAGCGTTCCTCCATAATGAGTTACAGGGAAAAAAAGAGGATGAAGATCTCCTGAATCCTGTGATCTGTATAAAATACCATTAGTTCTATCTCTTTTTTTTATTCCATATAAAATGATATCTACTGGGCCAAGACTTTGAGTTAGAAAAGCTCCTCCCTGAAGTCCATAGTTATCAAAAGAAACCCTATTTTCTTCTTCCCACCATAGGGCCTCTTTTATGCTCAATCCTGTTCCACTAAAATAAAATTTATCAGGGAACTTAGGGTCTTCAAAACGAGGCATTAGTAAAATATTCAACCTGCCATTACCTACTTTTCTCTGAACTAAAAAAGTAAGCTCTCCCCTTTTTTCCTCAATACCATCTCCGCCAATTGATCTTGCATTGATGATATCAGAAGGGTGGAAAACTTCCGTTGCACTCCAATTAAATACTTGAAAACCAAATTTAACTAGCCAGGGACTTTTTTTATACATAACAAAAGATTCTTCTAAAAATAAAAAGCTCTCTCCTGCCTTGGCCTCTTCAGCTTTGGCAGTTAAAGTTGTCTTACCTCTAAAGCGACCTTTTTTAAACTTTGCGGTTAATTTGCTCGACAGCCCAATTTTTTGATCATCCGTTTCCGGATTTTTATCATCTTTGAAGGTTTTGGCCTCAAAGCTGACTTCTCCTTCACTTTTATACCTTGTTTTGGCCGCCCAAGATTTTTGTGATAAAAAAATACATAGGACAATTAAGTAAATATTTTTTAAGGGAGACATGTTTACTCCAATTAGATGTCATCTTTTCTATCAACATGCCAAGGTATCAATATAAAGGCCAAAAGTCCTGAGATGATATGCATGGGTAAAGTAAGTCCAGCAAATCCTTCTGGTGTTGGAGTCCCATCGGGTAAATGAGAGCTCAAAGGGGCCCAAAAGCTAAAGATCATAAAAGTAATACCTACAATAATGTAGATAAGTTTTGCTTTTGAAGAGAATTTTGCAAGTATAAAATAAAAAAGTGATGAAATAACCACTAGTAGGATTGATGCAATTGTTATAGAACCCAAATGAATTATTTTTGGAATACTAAAGCCTGTGATTGAAGTATAGAAAAAGCTATATACATTATTGACTAGAGCACCTAAAAATCCTGCAAGAAGTCCTCCTAAAAAGAACTTTCCGATTTTTGGCCCACTATTTTTTGAATCTTCCATTGCTCCCCCTAAGGTGCATTGATTCTCCAATCATATGAATGTGAAGAAATGCCATTTTTATTATTTTCTAGCTCTCTCTTAAGAATGTCATTGGCATATTTTTTTAAATGCTCAATGACATCATGATCATTTTCCCCAAAATCATTCTTAAACCAAATATAAATGCTTGAAACCTTAAGTTCTCCCTTAGCATTTTCAACCCCCCTTTTATGGTTAATAAATGTGGAAGCAGAGTTTTCAAGAAGCTTTTCAATATTCTTTGAAGTAAACGGACGGTCCCTAAGAATAGGGCAACCCAAGCTTGCACAATTTAAAGCGTAATGAACTAAGGGGTCTTTCGTTATAGGCCTTAAAATCCTATGTTCAATATCATTCAAAGAGACTTCAGCTCCTTCAATTTTCAATAATTTGGCATCCCATGGACCAAAAGAGGCATGATTTTTTTTAATTTTAATATCTCTAATAGATTTAACCGGATAGTGATCTAAAATAATCATCACAGTAAGAGCATTATAAAGGTTAATCCAATAGGGCTTTTGCTCCTTCGAGTTATATTGAGTGATTTTCAACGCCGACATTTTTTTTATATAGCTACTTAAAAGGGCCTTGTCCTCTTTACTAACTGAAGAATATTTAAATCGACCGATACCTGAGGGGTGATTTTCAATCATATATTTTTTTAGTATATTCCCCCATTTTTCATGTGATATAACTTTTTGGTCTTGATCATTATTTTTCTCCCATTTATTCCACAAATCTATTTTTGGCGCCAATAGTCCTGGCAATGTTTGTTTAAAAAATTTTGAAAAAAAATTGGCCTCAACGTAAGAATTCAAACAAAAAATAATGAGAAAAAACCTCGAGGTCTTATAAAAACGAGACATATGAAAGACTCCCTTCTTTCAATCGTAATAAATATTAGCTCTAATTTAAAGGACTAAAAAGGGGATTAAGAACAAATCCCCTTAAAAATTCAAACTTAATTTAAACGGCCTCTTAGCCAGTAGGCGTAGAATTCAGAAGCAGTCATACCAGTATTCATCATTATATTCATAAGTGGGCCGTAAACTTTCTTATCTCCTATCTGCCCAAGAGAATTTGAGTTAATTCTTGTATCTCCGGCCTCATCACCAATCCTAAACCCATCGATCCGGGAAATAATAAAAAAGTTTTCACTTCCACCTAAAATATCTTTGAACCCCTCCAAATTAAGCCATCTATTCGCCATAGAAATGACAGATCTTGTGTACTTGCCATGACTTTTATAGTTATTTTTTTCTAAATGGGCCTTCAACTTTTTAAAATGGGAAATCATTCTCGCTCTTTTTAGAAGTTTCCCCGGTCCTTTGACACCTTTTTTAATCATTCGTTTAAAATCCCGCTTACTTAAAGATGAAAGGTACTTAATTCCTTCTGAGTAGATATAATGATCTACACCAATATTATAAAGGAATATCTTTTCAGTCTGGTGTAAAGACAGTTCGGGGTAAAAAGTCGTTTGGTATTGAGAATTTAGCTTACGTATAATTTTCTGTGCTCTTCTATTTGATATAGACCATCCTCTAAAACTTTTTGAAATTTTGACAAAAGGGTCCTCTATTCCACCTTTTTTCCTAAGACCGACTTTTTTCTTATTTTTTATCTCACCTTCGTAAGAAACATTATAAATGACCTGCATGCCCCCAATACTATCACCAGGTGCTCCTGCAGAAATATTTTTCATTTGGATATCCCACTCAGTATACTTGGTGAAGATACCATTCAGTGCGTCTATTCCATACTCAGTAGGGTTTGTTCCTTTTCGTGCCACCTGGGATGTCTTATAAAATAATTTTTTTGCCCCCTCGGGGTGAGTGACTTCTATTTCAGTCTTAGCTTTGAGACCGGCCAATTTAAGAAAAGTAAACCCTGCTTTCTTTAAGCTTTCTGTAAACCTATGGGTGACTTGGTAAGGAGTTGTGAGGGCCTTAATTCCTTCAAGACTATTTTTTAAAAAAAGGCCCTTCAAGGCATGAAGATTTTTAAGAATTTCAGGGTTTTCTCCCTCATCTTCTTTTATTTTCAAAGAGTAGAACTTCCCCCTAGTTTTTCCTTTTCCCCACTTATAAGAAAGATTTAAAAGGGGAGCAATAGCTTTCGCACCAAAAGAAAGAGTTATTCCGTGAACATTGCCCAGGTCTTTATAAATTTGAATTGTATTTTCATCTTTTCGGTGAATATGAAGACGAGAAACAACGAGGTTTGTTTGCCCAGAGTTTACACCAAGATCAACAATTTTCCCGACACCGACTCCAACACCACCACTTGCTCCTATGGCAATATTATCAGTAATAAGCAAAGAATCCCCGACAGGTATGTTTTCTTTTAAACTCTTCACTGCTTCAGTGATTTTCTTTTGTCTCTCTTCTGCGGAAAGATCTTTAAGATTAACACTTAAAATTTCTGCAAGCTTTTTCCCCTGATTCCTTTTAAAATAGGGAACAATCATATTCTTAAAAGGATATTTAAAAGAAGCCTTGAAGCTTTTTATAGGTCTTAAATGAGAGTAACTTCTCGTATAAGCTGCTTTAGCAGCTCCATTTACATTAATGAGAGCAGGCAATCCATAAACAGATGCGAAGGCCCCAATATCAACACTAAATATCAAAGAATCTGCCATTTGGACCTGGTTATCTGTCCCTAGATAACTCCCAATAACGACATCTCTCGAAGTTCCAATGTTGGCCCCAACAGTTGGGTAGGCAAAAACTCCAATAGGTATGTTTTGAGGTACACCCGTCTGCAAAAATTTGATCACGGCCTCTTCATAAAGTTCTTGCTGCTTTTTCTTAAAGGCCCTTTCTAAAAAGTACTGGTTATTTAAAAACTTTGAACTTACATAATTGGTGATTCCTTCTAACGAAGTTGAAACAACCTTAGAGGCAATGAAGTGGCCGACCTCACTCTTTGAAAGAGGTGACTCTGGATCACCAAAAGAAAATCTGGAAGCATATCCATACCAGTTTTCTTTCAAGAGTTTTCCATTATCAAGATAACGACCGTAAGAAATGCTAGGATTAAACTCCAAATGAGTACCACTCAATTGCAAGGATTTTTTTAATTGATTCCTTCGAGAGATAAATTTCTCAACAAGAAGAAGTTCTACCTCCTTAGGAAAATGAGACAATTTTACAATTTCTCTCCAGTCATTTCTTGAAAGAGAAAGAATTCGACGTGTAATCCATTTTGCATCATCAAATGTCGTAGAAAAATTCTCAGCATTCTCAAACTCAACTTTGAGCTGCTTATTTATAACTCTGGCCATATGCCAAGGAAGCATATTCACACTTTCTGGAACCTCAACTAAAGCATAAGGAATGAGTAGAGAATTCAGAAGACGCCTTCCTTGAATAACAGAAGGGGGTAAATAACCTAAAGAGAGATTGTAATAATGGTCCTGAGAACTCATCGCGACCACATCTTGGAGTTCAATTTCCTCTGCATCGGCCAAAGGCCCATCAAAGGATATACCTTCTTCAGATTTCCACTTTTGGGGTCCATTAAGCCTACAGCTATTTTGAATTAAAGCCGCGCCCCTTTTTTTAGAATGATCTTCTATCTCTAAACACTGCTGACTATAAACTGACTTCAGCCAAAACCCTTTATGGCCTCTTATCTTTCTAAAAATTTGGCTTCTTCCTTTATCACAAGGCATCTCAATAATCTGGATTCCTCTCCTTCGACTTTTCTTCTTAAGGTCAAGACACTTTCCCGTAACTGCAGAACGAATGACAACTTCATCTTCATGACTTTCTTGTTTTTCTAAAACCCAATTAACTTGATGGGGATTCTCACACTTTTCCTGAATGAGCTCTCCTGACCGGTTAAAACTTCTGGCCAAGCATAAAGATGAGTTTTTTACTATAAGTTGCAATTTTTCTACTTCACTAAAAGAACGGTATACTCTTCGCTCTTCTTCATTTTCTATTCTATCTTCTCCCCTTAAATGATCTCGGTACCTTTTTACCCAGCGGGCAGGGTCTCCAAAAGTTCCTTCTGCGAGTTCATTAAAAAAGATTTCTTTTTCAAAAGGGTTTGAAAAATTTAGCTTTAAGTTTTTTAGATATTTAACGGGAGGAACATTATATCCAAGCTTCCGTAAAAGGTTTTTTCTTAGTAGAAGGTTGTGTATCGTCTTGCTCATCATGACAACAAATGTCTCAACACCACCTTGATCACCTTCTTTCTCAATAGTAAATCTAAAGTTTCCTGACCTTGAAGGAACCGTTGAGGTGTACCAAACAGGATCAATGCTATCAACGGCCATCTCATCCAGCTCAGTTTCTAGATTTTCAGGCCTTTTGTCTTTCCAAAGCACTGTTGTTTCATCTGGGTTTAATCGGGAAAGGTCAAAACCCCTTCCTTCTCTTACCAATCTATCGGCCTCATCAGGCACCAGGAGTTTACCTTTATGATACAAGTCTGTTGCCGGTCTTTTCCCATAATTTAAAGGAATGAGTCCATCAGTAAAATTTACAGTTGAAAAGGTCTCCTCTTCTGTAAATGCCGATGGGCCAAAAATCCCAATCCAAAAGGTCAAAACAAATATAAAAGTTTTTTTAAGATTATTACTCTTCATGCTTACCCCGTTACCATCTAGCAAAATGGTCTTCAGTCCAACCCAAAGCCCCATCTACATCTATATAATTATTTTTAAGTTTTAACTTTCCATAAAAACGTCCGATCATCTGCTGAAAGTTGGACGCAACAAAATAGAGATTTATTTTCTCTGCTCTTTTTCCCTCTGGGACGAATGTAAGGTCCACTTTTTTATCAGAAGTAGAGATCTTCCACTCGTTATTTAAATTACTTTTATCAAAAGAAAATTTGGCCCCATCACAATATTCAATTTCATCATTAACCCAAAAACAGTTTTCGGTACATCCAGTCTCGTTAACACCAGCAGCTAAATTAAGTCCAATGACTTCACCAGAAGAAATCTTTTTTGAAAAAGAGGCCCAATTCCAATAAGTTTCCCTTCTCATAAACCCTAAACTTATATCAAGGTTGGCAGTATATTCTGGCCCCTGAACTTTTCTCTCAATACCTTTCCAAATAACAGACCCTGAAACGCTCAACCCATTGGCCTTTTCAGTATAAGTCCATCCATTAGCGCCTGTTTTAGTGCAAACTCTTAGAGGGTTAAAAGTTTCCTCTTTTTTAATTACGAGGTTAACTTCCTCACCTTTCTTTAACTTTACTGAGAGCTGCCTTTCCGTTGGGGATAAAGCCTTTATCTCAAAAGAATTTCGTCCATTTTTAAATGAGCTCGTTCCTTCATTGGGACTTCTACTTAAAATTGTTTTTCCTGATAAAGGGTTAATGAAACTAAACTCTTCGAGCTCTTTCGAAACGGGATCAAAAAAATAAATAAAGGCATTACTTGCAAATTTTATATCAGCAATTGCACAACCAATAATAAGCTTTTCACTTAAAACACCTATAAATTGAAACTCTTTAAAAGCGAACTTTTTGGAAAGCCGTCCGACTTTTCTTCCCATAGGTGATAAGTATAGATAATCCTCAAAATTAATTTTGTTTACTGGCCTTGAAAAAAGCCCAAACTCAGGAATACCAGAATCTTTATCAATCAAGTTTTCAAGGGGCACCTATCTCTCCTAAAGTAAGTTCCCTCTGAATACACCTTTATCAGTGTCTTTTGTCAAAAATGGCACATAGCACATACGCTAAACTGTGATGATAATTAGAAAAGCCTGATCATTTTTTCAATGATAGTTCCGAACCTTTTCCTTCGTGGCAATCTCGAAGCTCCGTTGCAGAAAAAGGCTTATCAAGGAACTTCGTCACCCCTAGCCCTTTAGCATAATTGACAACAGAGTGATCTAGATAACCAGAAACGAGAACAACATTATTTAAGGAGTTTTTATAGGTGTTTTTTATATATTTTAAAACTGCTACACCTGGACCCTGAGGAATATTAACATCTAAAAGGATGAGATCAAATTTTGACCTAGAAAGTTCACTTATCGCTGAATTTCCATCTTTTGTAACAATAATGCCAACACCAGGAAAGGTATCCTGGCAGTAAACTCTCATTGTTTCTAAGTTACTCTCATTATCTTCAACAATAAGTATTTTTTCCATAAGGCCCTCTTTAAAATTTCCCTTTCAAAAAACGTTTCGTCATATTTTAGTTCACTCTTGAATAAGATTTATATTAATTTGCAAAATGATTCGCCCTCAAATTTCCCTCTTTAGAATCCGACTGAAATAGTCAGAGCAGATATTTGTTGTCAGTAATATGATAGTCTCTATATTAATGCACAGACCCACTCAATATATAAAGGACAAAGCTCTATTTGCTGAAAGTCACTTTGCCCATGGAGCTGTTGAAAAGAAAACTTGCCTATCTCCTCCTTCAGGAGCATTTCTTTTAATCATTGAATGGCTGTCAAGCATATGCTCTACTGTTGTCCTTTCAATTGGAGCATCCTTTCTTGAGCCTCTACCATAGAAACTCAATATTTCGGCCTCCAGCGGCTCATTTTTAGGCCTTATTTTTTTATACTCCCCACAAAAATCAACACTTTTTTTCAATTCATCGCAGACAATATTTTTGTCGCGACACCTTTTTTCCATTTTTATAAATTCATCGCAAGCTTGCCCTCTAGTAACTTTCCTACCTGTCGCTAAGGCCACATGATCAAAGTATGTATTTCCCTTTTTCGTCATAGGGTTGAAAAAAATAATATCTCCGGCCTTAGGAAAAACTCTCTTTCCTTTATCATAGCTCTTATGAGGAACTCCCCAGTCTGACTCGAAGTATTTCGAGGTTTTCTCCAAGGTTGTATAAGAAGGTCTCTTGGCCCTCACATAAGATGTTCTCAACCTTTTGCTTTTCCCTCCAGACAGGGAGTAAAGCCAGGCCCTAATCCACCTCGGTGGAAACCTATGACGATCCTTTTCCAAAAAAATACGTTTAACTTCATCATACTCAACAATACCTGCCTTTAGTGAAAACAGAATAACAATTTCAAAACACGAAGCGCTTAAGTTTCCATTTTTAAGCTTTTTTAAATGCGCTCCTAATTCGTTAGCGCCTATCTTTTCTTTTACCCACTGGAAAAACTCGCTCCCTTTAGAGCCTCTACCTGCCATACTCGTTGGAAGCCAACTTCTCGCCTTCATTTCCCTATAATCCCTTTCCATTTCTCGAAAAAGGTCCTCACCTTTCTCTTTTCCATGAATGACTCCACTAAAAGAAAAAATTAACATAATAAGAATGATATTTTTCACTTCAAACCGCCCTAAAAAGTTTTTCGATTGGCTTACCTTATCGGGCCCAAATTTATGAGACTTTAATATTTTAGGCA
>JAOMEV010000041.1 GCA_028346125.1 Bacteriovoracales bacterium
GATAGATAAATTTATCGAAGAAAGTAAAATCATTTCCACAGATTCCTATCAAGTTAAAGATTGGATACTTGAAGATAAAAAAAGAGAAGAGTACAACTATGAAGAGGATGTCCCCTTTTATCAACTGGATGAAGAAAATTTAGAAAACGATATTGGTCGGGGTCACACTATTTTTATTATCGATGACCTTAAAGATATGAGAAATCTCTTAAAAAAAGCACTACTTCCACAAGGGTATAAAATCATTGCCTGTCATAGTGCGGAACATGCTCAGAAAAAGCTTAAAAAAGAGATCCCTGATTTAATTATCATTGATTGGATGTTACCTGGAATGAGTGGTGTAGAATTTATTCAGGAGTTAAAGACAAAAGATCTCAAGTTTTCTACAATTCCAGTAATCCTCCTTACAGCTAAAAGTGATGAAGAAAGTAAGGCCCTAGGAACCAAAATGGGAGCTAATGGCTTTTTGGGGAAACCTTTTAATAACCACGAATTGATAAGTATGGTGAATAATCACACCCACCTCAAACAAAAAGAAAAAAAGCTTTTAAAGAAAAATCACCTTTTAGAAGTCTCAAATATGGAACTTGATTACATCATGGATGAACTTTATTCTCAAAAAAAGGGACAGCAGCAAATTTTGGATAATATTGATGAAGGTATTATTGTTTTTGATATGGAAGGAGTTGTGCAAAAAGAGGGCTCGAACACTTCAGAAGAAATTTTTCAGAGACAAATCTTTGATTCTGATTTATTCCATCAAGAAAAGAATCATTACATTTGGGATATATTAGGTTATGAAAATGAAGAAAAGGAATTTTTCCTTAAGTGGCTAAATAATGTTTCTAAAATGAATATTCCTTTTCAAGAGTTAAAAAAGTTAGCGCCGAAATCATTAACAAAAGTTGAGGGAAAGTATATTGAACTTAGTTACTGCCCTATCTACGATCCTCATGAGCCAAAAACAATTATAAAAGTAATGTGTATTGCTAAAGATAAAACGACTGAAAAATCCCTCAAAAAGAAGGTCCAAAAAGATGAAAAAGACTTTTCTCTCATAAAGAATTGTCTTAACAGACCTATAGAATTTGTTGAGCTCGTTTTAGATTCTCAACACTTTATTGACAAGTTCCCTTTTTTAAAAAATAAAGAGTTTGATAAACTTTTTAGGGAAGTTCATACCTTAAAAGCAAGATGTGGCCTTTTTGGTCTATACGAACTTACGACCCCCTTAGATGATATGGAAAGTGCCATTTCAGATAAAGATAAGGGTCTTCTAGAATTAAATTTTAATACATTTGTTGCTAATCTTGAAAATTTTATAAAAGTTAATAGGCCGATTATCGAAGCGGCCAACAAGTTTTTATCCGAGGAAGATAGTGTCGTCCCAGTAACCTTGCTTTTAAAGCAGATAAACTCTTCACCTGATATTAATGAGCTTAAAGACTTTTTGATTAAAAATTATATTTTAACAGACCTCAAAAAGAAATTCTTAAAATATAAAGACTTTGTCCAAGAAATTGGTGAGAAGCAAGGAAAATCTGTTGAATTTGAAATTCAAGGGTCTGAAATAATGGTTGATCAAAGCAAATATCAGAAATTTGTTAATACTTCCATTCATCTTTTCAGAAATATGGTTGATCATGGCCTTGAAGAGGAACATATTAGAATTGAAAAAACAAAGCCAAAGGCAGGAAAAATAAGGGGAGAATTCACTCTCAGTAATGGACACATCCAAATAGTTATAGAAGACGATGGACAAGGTTTAAATTTTCCTAAAATTAAAGAAAAATGTCTTGAACAAAAATTAAAAAATAAAAACGAATTGGATAATTTAAAAGAGGAAGAGCTGGCCCAACTTATTTTTGAGCCAGGAGTCTCTACAAAAGATAATATTTCCACCTATTCAGGAAGAGGCGTCGGTTTAGATGCCGTCCGGGAAGAAGTCAAGAACCTTGGAGGAGATATAAATGTAGAGTCTCAATCAGATTACGGTACTCGATTTATAATAAAAATACCTTATCAAAATGTCTCCTAAACTTACCTGTCTACTATGGTTTCCAAGTAACGTCTCCACTTATTGTTGTTTCATGATTTCCCCTGTGATTATTTTTGTGTGATAAACTTCCATGTAGTTTTACTTTACCAACTTTGGCCCTCGCGGTTATTTTGACTGAAGATTTTTTATTATTTTGAGAATCAAAAGTGCTTTTAGCATTCACATTTACAGAAATGTCTGAAAGGGTTAGGCCCTTATTTGTATCTATGATTTTTACACCGAAAAGAATCGAAGCTAATTCTTTATAATTCGTGTCAAAATTAATATTTCTTTCTGAGGCTTCTTCTATGATCTCTCCAATAAAAAAATCCCCATTAAAAACAATTGTTTTTTTTAATCCTAACCTTTGATCAATTTTTTCAATTACCAAATCTTTTATTTCTGGTGAAAGTTTTGATAAATACAAATTTTCTAAAAACTCTCTTTTAAAGTAACATCCTTGGAAATCCTCAGCCGGCCGACAAAGACAATCATGTGGGGATAAGTCGGAGGTGTTTTGCGAACATGGCATGGAATAGGTAAAAGAAGGGTATATGGCCAAGCTGAGGAATCCTACAGAAATCAAATAATTATTTTTCATTTTTTTCTCCTGAAAGTATTATTAATCCTTCAAGAAGCAAATATCTTGCCAATAATATAAACGTAAAAACTAACAATTATGGGGAATATGAATAGTCATGGGTTTGGAATCCAAATTAATCTTTGGTTTCCAAAAGGTTAGAAAGTTTCAACCTTAAGGTTTTTTAGAAATTTATGTTTCCCTTTTGGAATTCTTATGGGCAGCTTATAAATAGGGTTGGCCAAAATTTTATAAATCAATAAGTCTTTTACTTTCAATTCTTTTTTAGTATTAATTTTCCATTCATCTTTAATTTCCGACTCGCGTCCACTAAAATTTTGTGCGCCTAAATATGTGGTTAAGGCCCAATAAAAATATTCTGTTACCATACAGTCATAATCACATGATTCATCATCATAAGTATACCAAGACCCTGCAGGATATTTCGATGGAACTTCCTCGTAATAACCTCCTCTCGCTTTATCCATCGCCTTTGTTAAAGCTGAATTTTTTGGTCCAAAAATTTTAGGATAAGCGTGGTAATGCCCGGTAAATGTTATTAAGTGAAGAACTTCTTCTAAAGTACCATCAAATTGGCCATTAGAACTCCCGTTAGGCCTTGTTTCATCATCAAAAAGGTCTTGGTAACTCCCAATATTACTTTCTTCTATATCTTCCTCTAATTTTTCCATTTCTGAATCTGACTCAAACATGGCCAAGGTTGCCTTTCTCTTTAGCATATTGGCAATAATTTTTGAGTCATCCACAATACCATCTTGATTATTATCTAAATACTCGGCCATTATATTAGCAGCATGCAGTAGTTTTAAATCCTCCACCTTTGCAGTAGCAATTAAATTAATCCCAAAAACAGAGACTCTCTTTTTAAAAATACTTATGGCCTTTGAAGATAAATTTGGACCTTTTTTATTAATATTAATGACCTCAGAAAATACGGTCAGGTTCATTAAAGACATTATAAAAAAGAGTACCTTCATATAAAGCGTCTCCTTCCTGAGTTGAAACTATTTTTTTGATTTTTTCTCTACCAAAGAGTGAACAAATTTAAAAATTTCACTCTTTGTGGCCAATAAATATTTTAAGTTTTTTGGATCATTTAACTCTTTTTCAGAAAGTTTTTTCTTTCCCTTTTTCATTAACTTTCTCATCCCTCTAGATTGGACAAGGCTTCCATCACATAGGATACCACTAGTATCAATATCAACGATAGCTGCACTAAATTGATTGGCGTTAAGATGTCTTTTATCCTTAGGAAATTTTCTAAAGTATTTTTTTCTGAACCTTTTTAAGTGCTTACCGTCATGAAGCTGATCTCTAGAATTTGCAATAACCCTAATAATTTGATTATTTTTCACAAATCTTGCAATTTGTGTTCCTTCATACCCTACTAAAGCAACTCCTCCAATTGCAAGTCCAATAAACCCTCCTGCTCCTCCACCTAAAATGGCCACCCACAAGGCGCCCTCTGCACCGCCAAGCATGGTAGCACCTGCAGCAGCCCCTCCAACCACGCCAACACCAGCTCCCGTTCCGGCACTCCCTCCTAGAGTTTTAAGAGCACCAAACCCCATTTTTTTCCAAAGTTGCCTATTTCTTTTAACATATTCATCTAAACAAGTTTTCGAGGTTTTTATTTTTCCTGCCTTTAGGACGTCCTTAACACTTCTGACGACTTTTTTGTTCCCAATCTTTATTTCCTTAGCACTAAGGCCTAGGCCCAGAGATAAAAAACAAAATAAAAATAAAACATTTTTCATATCACCCTCCATTAGCTAAGAACATTTTACTGGATAAAAGACTCTGATTAAAAAAAACTTAAAATAATTTGTCAGTTTTTTGTAAACTCAATAAGACGTTCACTAAGTATTTTTTGTAAAAAAGACAAATTTTTCTGTATATAACCTAAATTTTATGGATATTTGTTAAGTTTTTAACAAAATTTATTATTGTTAAAAAAATTCATTAAATTTTATTTTGCCTTGGTTCTTGATTTTCTAAGACGTTCTTTTAAAAAGGTATTTCAAAAATATTTATATAAAGGATTTTTCATGAAGATGATGTGGCTAATTTTATGCGTATTAACTCAATCCGTTTTTGTTAGAGCGAGCGAGAGCTTCTCCAAACCAATTATAATTAAAGGTGATATTGCTCAATATCAAACTTACGAAAAACTTGCTCCTGGAAATTATTGCGATACATGGCCCGAGAGTACATTAGTTTATACTATTGACCCAAAAAGTAAGGGTTTAGAGTCACACATTAAAAAAGCAATTGCCTACCTAAGCGCAAAAACAAATCTCCGCTTTAAAGAAAAGTCTCCGCAAGATAAGGATTATATTTTTTTTACCTCTAACTCCAGGTATCAAAGTTATGGTTGTTGGAGTTTTGTTGGAAGACAAGGTGGTGAACAACACCTTAACTTAGGAAAAGGATGTGAAAATTATTTAATAATTACTCATGAAATACTCCACGCAGCTGGTATGCACCATGAACAATCTAGGCCTGACCGAGATGAGTATGTAAAAATTCACTGGAATAATATTACTGAAGGTGCTGAAAGTAACTTTCAAAAACTTCCTTCTGGTTATATTTTGGACCACACTCCTTATGACTTTGATAGCATTATGCACTACGGAGGAAAAGATTTTGGAATTAGAAATAAAACAACAATATCAAGAAAAGATACTAATAGAGCTATTAGAAAAAAATCAAGAGGGCTTTCTAAACTAGATATTTTAGGAATTAACCGTCTTTACCAGAAAAAAGAAGAGAATAAACCCAAGGTAGCTTTCTTCACAGACTTTGAGACAAAAACTCTATCAGAAAGAGGAGATAAAGAGTATCCATACTTGTTCAACTTTAAACCACTCTTTGACAAATCTCACCTAGACCAAATTGAAAAAGTGACTTACGAAATTCCATATCTCGACTTTAAAGACATCAATGACACTCCTCCCTTTGACCTATCCCTCTACACGGATGCAAGAAAATTCCCTGTTTTCATAAAAGTTCATTTCCATAATGGCAAATCAATAAAAAAAGAATTCAAGGCCAACTACATTTCAAAAAAAGTCTTTAAACGAGACAAAATCGACGTGAATCACGTCACAAAATATAAAAACCGAAAATACTACTACAATGTTGATGTCGACCCTGGTAAAGAAAATAAAAGTCTTGTGAGCGCCTTCTCTGTCAGCTTAAAAGGTCAACATCATGAAAAGTATTTCAAAAGAAAAGACGGTAAATATTCTTTTCGTACTTATTCCCGAAGTGAAGAACTTGATATCGTAATTCACTTTTACCTTAATAATGGAGATCATCTATCTCACGAAGTGACACTAAGACCAAATATCATTATTGATAACTCAAAAAAAATAAGAATTGACGTTATTACATTAAAAAGTGATTCAGAAGAAACATTGTTCCGACTGCAACTCGAAGGAAACCTTAATGCGGTCAAGTCAGTCCACTACGACATTCACCCCAGCTTTGGACGCTATTCCACCTATCGTTCTCAAAAAGGAAAGAATAATTTTCAAACTCCTGTATACACAACATATTCAAAAGGTTGGGAAACAGGCGAAGTCACTATTGACTTTAAAGATGGCACTCAAGTTAAGAAAAAAGGTGTCACGATTTACTAATGATATTTTCTCTCCAAACGACAAGAAAAATTGGCCACTTCAAGTTTGAATGGCCATTCTTCTTTTTTTCCATCATAGTTGTTTTATTGTCCCTAGAGAAAGTTAAATGAAGGAATTTTCGAAAGAAAATAATGTTATTTTTGCGGTGGCCTTCAGCCAATTTGTGGCGCCTTTCATGTTTTCTGGCGTTGGAATAACGTTGCCGACATTTGGGGTTGACCTTGGTGCCTCCGCCCTTCAGTTAGGACTTACAGAATCAGTTTATATGGCATCGACGGCCGCCCTTCTTCTTCCTTTTGGAAAATATGCCGACATGACAGACAAAAAGAGAATATTCAAATTGGGTCTTTCCCTTTTTGCATGTTTTACCTTTTTATTAGGGTTCATAAAAAATATTGAACTCTTTATTATTTTTCGCTTATTCCAAGGAATTCCTGCAGCGATGATGATGGCGACAAGCATGGCCATTTTAGCGGAACTTATACCAAAACAAAATTTAGGAAAGGCGATAGGTTTATCAATTGGTTCTGTTTATCTAGGTCTAAGCTCAGGCCCATTTATTGCCGGGTGGGTGACCTCTATTTTAGGCTGGCCCTATGTTTACTTCCTAAGTTCTTTTCTTATCCTATTTGCGACAATTGTCGCTTTTAAATCAATCAAAAACGGTCCGGCCCGAAAAATCAACGAATTCGACTTTTTGGGAACTATATCTATTATTCTTTCTCTGTCTCTTCTTGTTGCAGGAAGTGTTTCACTAGGAAAGGGCCTTTATGGGCCAATTATGATGGTGTTCGGCTTTTTATTGATGATAGTTTTTGTCTACATACAGACAGTGGCCTCAAACCCTTTGATTAATCTCTCAATGCTAACAAAAAACTCTAAATTGAAGTGTGCCCTTACTGTGCAACTTCTTAATTACGCTGGTTCTTTTGGAATTACCTTTCTCTTCAGTCTTTACTTACAAACTGTTAAAGGAATGTCCCCTGAAAAAGCGGGCTTCACCCTTATTATTGCGCCTATCCTCATGATGACTTTTGCACCTTTTTTTGGAAAACTCTCCGATAAGGTCTCTCCTTCAAAAATTGCCTTTTTTGGAATGATCTTTTGCTTTTCGGCCACTTTAGTTGGCCTTACGGTACAGAGTACTTCCCCACTCTGGAAAGTTTACCTCCTTCTTGCTTTAATGGGGCTAGGCTTTGCCATGTTTTCCTCACCTAATATGAATATCATCATGAGTAGCGTAGAGAAAAATCACTTAAGTATCGCTTCGGCCATGGCCGCAAAGCTGAGAACGCTCGGTATGGTTATCAGCCTAGTTTTGATTAACACCTTTCTTTCTACTTTTATTGGACAAAACATGATTACTCCTCAAAATACAGACACCTACATAAAGGCCATGCATTTTTCCATTTTATCTTTTGCAATACTCATGGGGATAGGTCTTACTCTCTCATCTTATTCTCTGTTTACCGCAAAAAAATAAAATAAAAACCCTAGCAGAAAAAATCACAACGTCTTCAGTATCGCTCGAACAAAAAAGTTTAAAGATAACAGTTTGATATAATCCCTATTCAATTTCATGATATTTGGGGAAAAACTTATAGGCCATAAAGACCTTATATCAATAGTTTACACATATTTCTTTACGCTCTTTCCTAAATAGAACAAAAGGGCTATAGTCCACAATATGAAAACCTTAATCTTATACTTAAAATTGAATTCCATCACTCTGTTAGGTTTAGTCGCAGTAACGGCCTTCCCTCTTGCATTTATATTATCCAATTTTCCAAATCAATTCCCAGATATCCAATATTTATTTTTCGCCGTTCTTTTTATAATAAAAATCATTCTTTTTAGGGAAAAAGAAACGAAAAAAGTTCTTCAGTCGAAAGTTCCACAAGATTTACGAAAGGAACTTAAAAGAGTTCCATCGCACAAAGAAATCCATCAAAGAATAACGGCCACAATTAATGGGAAAGACCTAACTTTTATTTTAGTTGCCATAACAATACTAATTACAACGCTGATTTTTAAGACCTTGTAGCAGTATGTTATTATCCTCTACTTCAGAATATTTTTCAAAAATAGTATTAACTATTTTTTAGCAAAATTCCCCGAAGGTTCTAGTCTCGTACAAAGTAAAATAAAGGGCCTCTCTTTCAACTCAGCGTAAAATATCAACACTAAACTGTAAAGTTACTGTTAAATCTTATTGTCAACCTTGACGAATCTCGAGCTTTTCCCAATTCTAATATCACCAAAATAATAACAGGACTGATGGTGCGTTTTATCCAGTTAAAAATTTTTATCAAGTTTAAAATAGAGTTATCGATTAATGACTTCAATTATTTTAAAATTAACGGCTCCACTCCTTACAATTTTTTTTATGGCCCACTAACGCCCCCAATTAGGTTTTAAACCGGCCCCCGCTTAGGAAGCTCCATGATTTTAAGATTTTTGCATGCGAATAAATCACTTTCAAAAGCATTGACACTTGTTCTCCTTTTAGGCGGAAGCTTATCTCTTTTCAATCTTACTAGAACAAACTATCCCGTTGTTAATTGGGATATTTTAAGAATAAAGACTGCTTTCCCCAATGCATCTAGCAAAAACATCGAAGTAAAGATAACGAATAAAATTGAAAAAAAACTTTTGGAAATATCAGGTATTGAAAAAATGGTCTCTCACTCCATGGATCACCTCTCTCTTATTATGGTGACCTTGGACTCAAAAAACTTAAACCCTGAAAAAATAAAAAAAGAGATAAGAAACAAATTAGATTCGATAACCGACCTCCCTTCCAGACCTATTATTGAAGAGATCAAAACCTCAGACGCAACCATTTTAGAGCTTTCCATCACTGGAAAAGATGTAAGTATCAGAAATGAAATAGCAAAAAAATTAAAAAACAAACTTCTTGGAGTAGAGGGAATACTTGGAGTTAATACTTCTGATATTTTGGAAAAAGAAATTATTATTGAAGTTAATTTAAAAAACTTAAAAAGAAAAAAGTTATCATTCCAAGATCTTGTCTATGCTCTCCAATCCCATCATCTACCAAGTTCAGGTTTTCAGATCAAAACATCTAATGGCCTAAAAAAAATACTCACTCACTCTCGCTTTGAAAATCTTAAAGATTTAGAAAATTTAATTGTTAGAAGTAACTTCAGTGGCAAAAGAATAAGACTAAAAGAAGTTGCCGTTATAAAAGAAGTATTCGAGGCTCCGACAGTATTAACAAGAACCGACAGTAAAGATTCACACAACCTCACCATTAGGTCCTCTGCTGAGACAGACAACATTGCTCTTTCAAAAAAAATCAGATTTCTCGTTTCCAAATTTAGTGAAACGAATCCTCATGGAATAGAAATCAAAATCATACAAGATTTATCTATTTACACAGAAGAACTTCTTTCAATCTTGGGTCTAAATACGATTCTAGGCTTTCTTCTTGTACTTATAATTCTTTATTTTTTTCTGCCTCCATATGTTGCCTTTTGGGCAGCGATGGGCATTCCTCTCTCTTTCCTCGGCTCATTTATTTTATTTAAAGCATTCGGAATTCCTCTTAATACAGTCACACTTGTTTCACTTGTTTTAGTTTTAGGTCTACTCGTTGATGATGCGATTGTTATCGCAGAAAATATCGCCGCAAAAAAAGAGCAAGGGCTTTCTTCTTTGAAAGCGGCCACTCAAGGGGTGAAGGAAATTTTTTGGCCTGTAACCGTGACCATAATCACGACTATACTTGCCTTCCTTCCTCTCTATTTTTTGAAAGGCATCAGTGGACAATTTATTCGTCATGTCCCGATTGTCGTAACAATCGCCCTTGTCATATCACTTTTGGAGGCCACAGTCTTACTGCCCTTCCACCTTATACATGGAAGAGGAAAAACCCCAAAAAATTTCCCTTACAAAAAGCTTAGTAACTTTTACCAAAAGTCTTTATCCTGGACCTTAAAACACAAAGTTCCAACACTCCTTTTCTTTGTAGGTATTCTTATCGGGACCAGTTCTTTCTTTATACAAAAAGGAAAATTTCTTCTCTTTCCTCTCAATGATGTTGACTCCTTTCACATTATTGCTGAACTAGGCCCTGGGTCGACACTTGAAAAAACTAAAGAGAAAATGAAGCAAGTTGAAAAAATTATTAGTTCTGTCCACCCAGACCAAAGACTTCATTACATAACTCGTATAGGACACCACCAGACAAATGTTTTTGATCCTTTTTTTGCCAATCAAGAAAACTGGTCGACAATTAGTGTAAACTTGAAACCTTCTAACCAAAGAATTGTTCGCAGTGAGAAGATTGTTTCTTTAATTAAACAGAAATTTAAAAATCTCGATGGTTTTGAAAAGCTTGATATAGAGTTAAGTAATGATGGCCCACCAGTTGGAAAGGCCTTTGAAATTTCCTTAATCGGACATAATGAAAAAGATAGAAAATCTCTTCATAAAGAAATAATCCAAATACTCCACAACATAGATGCCGTTCAAAATATAACCACGAGTGAAAGAAAAGGAAAAAATCAACTCTCTCTTTTTCCAGACTCAAAACGCTTGGCATCCATGGGAGTTAAAGCAAAAACGTTGGAAGAAACTATAGCCTTGGCCTTCCAAGAACAAAAAATTGGCCATCTCTTAAAAGATGGAGAAGAGAGATCGATTAAACTTAAATTGCACTTGAAAAAAAATGATGAAAAAAATGTTTTGAATAATATACCTGTCCCTAATACTATGGGCACCCTCATCCCTTTGAAAAAATTAGCAATCATCTCTGAGGGGCCATCTCGTGAATCTTTCCAACACACACGAGGAGTTCCATCAATAACAATTAAGGCCGATGTTAATCAATCCAAAATGACATCTTTGGAATTAAATAAAAAGATTAAGCAACTTTTGTCTCCACTTCTAATAAAGTATCGAGATGTTGAAGTTATCTGGGGTGGTGAAAATAAGTCCACTCGTGAAACCTTAAACGACCTTCTTGTTATATTTGGAGTGGTTCTCCTTTTGATTTATTTTTCCCTAATTTGTACTTTAAACTCCATATTTCTCCCTCTTATTATCCTGGGAATTCTTCCTTTTGGGGCGGTTGGAATTCTTTGGGCCTTCTACTTTCATGGCTACCCACTAAGTTTTCTAAGTTTAGTTGGAGGGATAGGGCTGTTGGGTATTATGGTAAATGACGGACTTATACTTATTTCTGTCCTTAATGTACTCCCCTCAAAAAGGCTTGGAAATATAATCGAAGTCTGCCAAGGGAGGTTTCGACCAGTTCTTTTAACGACTCTAACCACAGTATCTGGAATGATTCCAACTATTTATGGGATAGGGGGGACAAAGCCCTTCATCGTACCTATTGTATTATCGGTGGCCGGAGGTATTATTTTTGCCACATTCATTACTTTATACATGGTCCCTTGTTTATTTGCCCTTTACATTGACTTACCTGTAAAAATTGGTAATTTTTGGCAGATTCCAATAAATGAGAGAGCAGAGGCCTATTGATGAAAATCTTTTTCTTAATTCTGATAAATATCACAATTTTACCCAGCTCTTTTTCGTGGACAAAAATTGAAGAACAAAATGGCATAAAGGTTTGGAAAAAAGAAACTCCTCAAAGCTCAGTCGTTTCCTTCAAAGGGTCAGTCATCATTAATTCAAACATACATAAGGCCTTCTCAGTACTTTTCGATCCCTATCATAAGAAGGAATTTATTCAAAATTGTAAGGAGTTCGAACTTTTAAAAGTCTCTGATCTGCCAGAATCATCGACCTCTTATGTTAAGCTTGGCAACGATATGCCTTTTATAGATGATCGAGACGTCGTCATTAAAAGCAAAACTCATTTTCTTCCAAAACAAAAGGCCATTAAAGTAGACTTTTGGAAGGGCGATGACGCTTTAAAAGAGAAGAAAGAAGGCGTTGTAAGAATTCCAAAATTAGAAGGTCACTGGTTTTTTAGGTCCCTTGGCCAAGAAAAAACTCAGGTTAATTACCAAGTTATCAGTGACCCCGGTGGACTCATACCAAAATGGCTTGTGAACCTGGCGAACAAAAAGCTCCCCTATAAAACATTAGAAAAAATGAGAAACCTGATTTACCACCCAAGTAAGTTTGACCAAACAAGGACTATGCTCAAATACTTTTTTGATTTTTCTCCTATTTTAGGGAAAGACCATCCAGCATCCCAAAGAACCCCAAAAGAAAAGGCCCTCATTGAAAAAAGGCTTAAAGCAGAGTTTAAAAAAAATTGTCTAGAAGGTCACCAGGACGCCTGCAAGATGACAAGTTTTAAACTTTAGAGACTTACCCAAATTATTATTTCATTAACCTGAATAAAGCACTCACCTTATAAGTATGAAAAAACCCAATATGGCCTTTTTTATACAAACAAGTCATCATATAGGCTTATGTTAATTAAATTTGAGGTTTTTATGTCCAAACTCTCTTACTTGAAAATGTTGTTCTTCTCTCTCATTATTAGCTCATGTGGCTACTTCCTCGTTTTAACAACAGATATCGAAAGTCCTAAAGTTAAATACATAGACCACAAAATAAAAAAACTAACAAAAGATGATGTTCAGGTTGACGTCAACCTTCTGGCCCATAATCCAAACCCTATTGGACTTAAAAACGTGTTTGTGAATTACGAGCTTTATATGGAAGGAAAGAAATTCTTTAAAGGTGAAAATATCTCCCTTGCACTTGCACCGAAAAAAGAAACTAAAATTAAACTGCCCGTTAAAATTATGTATAAAGGCATATTTAAATCTTTGGGTCCAATTTATAAAAAGCTTGTAGGTAAAGCAAAAAGTTTACCTGTTGAAATTAGGGCCCATGTTTATGGTAAACCTACTGTTTATAATAAATATCATGGAGGCAAACTTTTTTCTTTCAACCATAATGAAAAAAAGATTATCCAAATACCTATTCCTAGGGAAAAGATGCAAAAAAAGTTCGATAAAGCAAAGGACAAATTAAAAAAGAAAGCAAAAGAAGCACTAAAAAATCTTTTCTGATTAATCGAGGATTTTTAGATCTCCATTCAAACAGGAGAAAGAAACAGATTGCTTAATATCGAAGTCTAAGGCAAATTTATTGAGTTCAGTCTCACCATAGTTCCACCAATGAACTTCGGAGCCTGAATCAGTCTTCAGGGCAACCCCTTGAAAGTTTTCAGAATTTATCCGCCCTTTTAAATACGATTTAAGGTCCATAACGGCCTCCAACACTACTAAATTATAGTTCAGCAAAACATCTATTACGAGAGTTCAAATAGGGTTCATAAATTAAGGTTTAGTTTGCTATAGATCAATATATTTTTTTTACTTTACTCGACTTCAAGAGAAGCATTGAGATAGTTCTCAATTCTTTTTAAACCTTGTTTCTCTTCTTTTAGACAATAGGAGATACTCATTCCATCTTTACCTGCACGACCAGTTCTTCCTATTCGGTGAACATAACATTCAGGATTTTGAGGTAAATCATAATTAACAACTAGATCAACAAGAGGAATATCAATCCCCCTCGAGGCCAAGTCAGTTGCCACCAATACTTTTACTTCCCCTTTTTTAAACAGGGAAAGGGCACGTTTTCTATCTTCTTGAGTTTTATCACTATGAAGGGATATTCCTTTTATGTAGGCCTTCTCAAGGTTTTGAACAACCCTATCAGCTTTATTTTTTGTTTTGGTAAAAACAATTGCCCGTTTTATAGAACGTTTACGTAAACACTTTTTAAGAAGTACAGGTTTTAGGCCTTCTTCTACGAACTGAACTTTTTGAACAATATTCCCTTCTTTATGATCAACTTCAACTCTAGAAGCATTTTTCAACAATGAATTGGAAAGGTCCATAATCTCAGGAGACATCGTTGCTGAAAAAAAGGCCGATTGTCTTTCGTCGGGAAGCTGTTCTATTATCTTTTTCACATCATGAATGAAACCCAACTCAAACATTTTGTCAGCTTCATCAAGAACAAAAAACTCTAATTGATTAAAAAGAACATGTCCTTCCTTAATAAGGTCAAGCAACCTTCCAGGGGTTGCAACAAGGATATCGACACCTTTTCCCATGGCCCAAATTTGTAACTTCTTACCCTCTCCTCCAATAATGCAAGCATTAGAGAAGGCCATACCTTTCCCATATATTTTTAATTTTTCAAAAATTTGTGTGGCCAACTCTCGTGTAGGTGTCAAAATTAAGGCCCTCATTCTCGCTGGTCTGGCCTTTTTCTTGTTTTTAAAAAGTTTATCTAAAAGAGGTAAAGAGTAGGCCGCGGTTTTACCAGTTCCTGTTTGAGCAAGCCCCAAAAGGTCTTTTCCCTCTTTAAGGATAGGTATGGACTTTTCCTGTATCGTCGTAGGCTTTTTATGGCCACATTTTTCCAAGGCGCCCATAAGGATAGGCGATAGGTCAAAATTTTCAAACGCTATCTCAAGCTCTTTATCAGACAAAAGCTGATCCCTCCCTAATTCGGCCAAATTGCTAGGCCAGTCTTTCGATAACGCACTATCCCTTCTTCACATTCCCTTGTCAACGAATGAAACAAGGCAAGAGAAAGTTTTCCCTACAAAAAATCAATAACTTGGCCTTATAGAAGTATTTATGTCAAGAAACGAAACATGCCTCGCATCATTTTTTTTATTCCTCTAATATTCTGTGGGATAATGCTCAAGGTTCTTCTATATTTTCTAAGGAGTTAAAACTTATGAAACACAACTTTTTAATAGCAAGGGTTATCTTACTTGCCTTTTGTTTATCCTCCCAGGCATTTGCCCAAGCACAAAAAAAATGGAAAAGCATTACTGACAAGCACATGAGTAAAAGTGACTCGGCCTTTTGTTCTAAAAGTAATTACAAAGTAACGCCCCCAAACCTAAGCCCTCTCATGAAAAAACTCCTCCTTGATATAAACCCTTATGTAAAAAAAGGGACTGTTGATGCCTTTAGGCTCTTTTCAGGGAAAAACTACGCTTCAAATCGAGTCTATAGAACTGGTGATGAAATCTTTGGACTCACCAAAAGTCTCATAGAAAATGCTGAACATGAAGTTCTCCTCCAAACCTACCTTTATGAAAAAAACTCCCTAGGAGTCATAAAACTAAGAGAAGGTGTTGAGGCCTTAGAAGCGAGACTTAAAAAAGAAGAAAAAAGAGGAAAAAAGATAAGGCCAGTCAACGTCAAAATACTAGTTGATAACCAATCTGGAATCGTTGGAAAAATTCTTGATAAATCAGGAATGCTCTGGAAGGGGCTCAAAAAAGGAAACCCCGATGGGTATGATGTTTATGGTCTTGGGTTTAAAAAACCGATCGACAAAAAGTATGTACGCATTGAAGTCCAACTGCACAACCATACCATGCTTGGATCAAACCACTCAAAAAGCGTCGTTGTGGATAGAAGTCAAGGTATCGTAATGGGGGCCAACCTCATGAAATACCACGATAAATTTAAAAAATGGGGTGATATTTCACCTGAAACAGATCACGGATTCTTTGTTATGGGCTCTGTCGGAAAAGGGCTTGCTGAGGACTTTTACTTCGCTTGGCAAAAAGGGAGTAAGTACTTCACTAACGATCCAGATAACATGGTTCCAAGAGCTGGTTATAATGAAATCGACCGCCTTAAAAGGTTTAAACTTCCTAAGGTTATTGATAAATGGACCTCTAAAAGAATTTTGGCAAAAAGTGTTCCGATGGCACTCGTCACAAAAAAAGCGGTAAACGTCCCTTGGACCAGGAACTCAAAAAACCCCCAAGACCAGGCCTTCCTTTCTTTGTTTAGAAACGCTAAAAGCAATATAAATATAGTCTCACCAAACCTTAATGCTCCCCCCCTAATGGAGGCCATGGTAGATGCCCTCAAAAGAGGGGTTGATATCAACATTCTCCTTAGTAAAAACTACCAAGACTTCATCTCTAAAATGCCAATGGCCGGTGGAACCAACTTAAAAAATGTCAAAAAGATTCTGAAAACAGTAGCAAAATTTGCTAAAAAGAATCCCAAAAAGAAAGTTGGTGTTTTTAACGTTCGCTGGTTCATTGATAGAAAGGGACGTGTGAGTAAAGAAAGTGGCTCTGACAAACTTAAACTTGGAAAATGGACATCCCATACAAAATACATGTCTGTTGATAACCAAATTACTGTAGTGGGTTCTGCCAATATGGATTCTCAAAGTTGGTATTATTCAAGAGAACTCAATATTGCAATTGATCACCATGAAATCACAAGAAAGTGGTGTAACCTTGTTTTTAGAACAGACTTCTTAAGAGCTCAAAAGTTTAACCCTAAAGAAAAAGAATAACCATTAAGGGCCCTAGGGCCCTTTCTCAACCTACACAAGGCACAATTTTACTCCCTGCCCAAGCTAATTAAAAACAAAAGGCCCTTCTAAACCCTTAATTAAAAGGGTATTTTTATGTGTCTTAATCTCTTTCGGGGCCCATAACATGGAAGAAGTGAACTTTGATAAGGCCGTGAGGCTTTTGCGCTACCTTGGACTTCTAACTTACTCTAAAAACCCTAAAATCATTCATCTTGATCAATATGAAGATGTGATCTTTTTGGACAAGCTCCCCCAACACCCTTCTTGCCAATCGAACCTTTGGGAAAATACATCCTCAACACTTCTCGAAATAAAAACGCCTTTACTCACACCTCCGCCATCCTTACCCCTTCAACTCAAAGGATGGATTGAAGAAAGTGACCTCAAAGACAGCTCAACGATCCCAAAGTTACCGGAAAAAATCTCATCTTTAGATGAAGCCGCTTTCCAGGATAATGAACAAGAGATTCCAGAATTCATCTTTCTTAAGGATAACCAACACCTCCAGCAAGAATGGGAAAACTTTTACTCAAAAGTGTGGGAACCTTGGGCAAAAAATAATAACTCTCTTAAAGAAGTTGAGGATCTTTATAAAAAACTCAAAGTATTTCAAGAGATCCATAAGAAAAAAGGGGCCATCGAAATTTTATTTGGTGTAGGTCTTATTGAATTCGAAGAAAATGGAAAAAAAATAAAGCGCCACCTTTTTACAAATGGAGTCAATCTCAAAGTTCGCAATGAAGATATCTCTATTTGTTTTAACGGTGACAAACCATCATTAGAACAAGACATGCTGGACACCAAAGATTGGCCGTCACAAGAAGCTCTTCTTAAAATTAAAGAAACCCTTTTTTCAAAGGAAGAAAATTTTAATAATAAAGCAATTCTCCAAGAGGTTTTTGACCTATGGGAAAACAAAAAAATAACTTTTTCCCCTGCCCTTATCTTGAGAAAAAAAAGTCGTAAGGACTTTATTAAGTTTATTTCAAAAATATGCGAAGATTTAAGTAAAAACTCTTTTCTTCCTGAAGGCCTTAAAAGCTTTACTGAACTTCAACAAAACTCAGAAAAAAATAATAAATATCCTGACCCTTTATCTCCCTACTTTCCTTTGTCATCTAATAAGGAACAGGAAAAAATTCTGAAGGTTCTTGAAGAAAACAAATCTGTTCTTGTTCAAGGGCCCCCAGGAACTGGCAAGTCTCACTCTGTTTCGAACCTGATCTCTCATTTTCTGGCCCAAGGAAAAAGAGTCCTTGTCTCAAGTGAAACACAACGCGCTCTTTCTATTATTAAAGAAAAATTACCAAAAAAGCTTCAAGAACTCTGTCTTCATTTTTTGGAAAATGAAAAGGAGCTCATAAAGTCTTTTGAGCTTTCTGTGATAAATATCATAAAGGAGTACCAAAGCCCTGATTATGAATTCCAACAGGAAAGAATTCTTGCTCTTGAAGACGATTTAAAAAAAATTCGAGAACAATTAAAAAAGCTATATGGAAACCTTCATCTGATGAGGGATTATGAAAATACAATTTATAACAATAAGTTCGGAACCTACAAAGGCACCCTTTCTCAGATAACAAAACAACTCCTGGAAGAGAAAGAAACGCTTGGCTGGCCCAAAGATGATATCGGAGCCGATACTCCCTTCCCCTTCCTTAACAAAAATGATTTGCACAAGCTTTATCATTTTTTTAGAAGTTGTGACATAGAGAAGGAAGAAGAATTAAAAAAAGACCTTTTAAAGCTTCCTCTGCTGACCGCTGAGGAGTTCAAAGATTACGTTGAAAAAGAAGATAATATAAAAACTAAGGTGAAAGAAAACCTCCCCTTTAAAGAAAATGATTTATTTTACGAGCTTGACTCCTATTCTTCAGGTCTTTTAAAAAAAATCGTTCGAGAACTTAAAGAACTCCACCTTCTTATACAAGAAGTTAACAGTGAAGAAGAATGGATGGGCCTTGCTCTTAAAGACATCCTAAATCTAAATGACGACCAATGGAAAAACCTCAGACTTTTTACAAATGAAACACTTAAGTTTTTAAAGTCCTTTGATCTTCAGGAATTTTTAGTAGATATCGAAGGGCTGGATAAAGTTAATATTGGCCTTGCCTATCAGAAAGTCAAAATTCTAGTTCAATATTTTCACCGGAAAGAGAGGCTCGTTCCCTGGCCATTCCGCTCAAAGGAAATTAATGACGCCCTCGAACTTGTAAAGAATATCAAAATTGCTGGAGAAAAATGCAATAATTTGAAAAGGGCCAAAAAGCTCTTTCACTTTCTAGGAATTAAAAAATCAATCCTAGAAGCTATTTCTATTTGGAATAACGTTGGTGTAGACATTGACCGCCCAACAATCCAGCTCATCAATACTCTAGAGAATTATGAAAAAGTTCTTAATAAATGTTTCGAGATTAGAAATAAATTTATAGCAATAGAAAAAAAAATCCCACCCTTTAAAAATAAAAATTGGTCACGGCAAGAAGTCCTACAGAAAACAAAAAAGAATATCGAACTTGTCATCTACAATAAAATGCTCTCTGTTATAACTACAAAACTCAAAAGATTTCAAAACGAAATAGAAACTCAAATAAGCTCAAATACGAACCCTTTATTTATAAACATAGTAGAGTCAATTAAAGAGAGAAATATAGAGTCTTTCGATACAAATCTTAAAAAAGTTTTTGAATTACAAAGAGAGAAAAAGAATTACCGTGCTATTGAAGACCTGGGAGAAGAGATTAAAGCGACCTGCCCTTTACTCTACAGAGATCTTCGTGAAAGACGTTTTGAAAATTTTACTCCAGAACAATTAGACAACTTTACTAAATCCTTCACTTGGAAAAAAACACTCAGTTGGGTCAAAGAAACCATTTTATCAAATTCTCCTTCAGACCTATTAGAATGGATTCAAGGACTAAAAAAAGAAGAGCTTACTATCGTTAAAGAGCTTACCGTACTTAAGGCCTGGAATCACTTTCTTAGTGGACTAAAGACCGACCAGAAAGAGCAACTTTTCTCCTGGATGAAGTCTTTCAAAAAAAGAGGAAAAGGTACGGGCAAAAAGCTTACCGAATATCAAAATGAAGACCTTCAAGGTCTCCAGCTTATGACCTCCATTCTCCCTGCATGGGTTATGCCTCTTGATAAAATATCTGAGATTGTTGAGCCTCAAGCCGAAATGTTCGATGTGGCCATCGTAGACGAAGCGAGTCAATCGGGACCTGAGGCCCTTGTTATTTTTTATCTCGCAAAAAAAGTTATCGTCGTTGGGGATGATAAACAAATCACTCCAACAAGTTTTGTGAAAAGGGAAGAAGTTCAAAAGCTACAAGAACGGATTACAGATATTCCTCATTACCAACATTATGGACCTGACGATAGTTTTTACGATCTTTGTGAGATTAAGTTGAAGGGAAAAGTGAGGCTGAGGGAACACTTTCGTTCAAGACCAGAAATTATCCAATTTTCAAATCAGCTGTGTTACGGAAATGGCCCTCTCCTTCCACTCAAACAATTTTACCCACCAAAAATTCCCCAGGCGCTTGGATCCATCTATTGTAAAGATGCTGAGCTTAAAGGAAAAGGGACAACAAAATGGAACCCAAAAGAAGCTGAGGCCATTTTTCAACACCTTAAAAAAATGTTAGTAGACCCGCTTTATAAAGGATTAAGTTTTGGAATCATTTCTCTTTTAGGTGATTATCAAAGTAAAAAAATAGAAGAAAGAATTTTAAAAGAAATACCGGAAGACGTTATTAAAGAGCACAAGATTCTTTGCGGAAATGCTTATACTTTTCAAGGGAACGAAAGAGATGTCCTTTTACTCAGTCTTGTTATAACTCCCCAGGAAGAAAAAAAGCTTCTTCCTCTAAATCAGGAAAGTGATAAAAGGCGTTTCAATGTTGCTGTTAGCAGGGCAAAAGAAGAAGTCGTTGCTTTCCACTCTGTAGAACTAAAAGATCTAAATCCTTCATGTGTCAGAGCAAAGCTTTTGAAATACTTTCAATCCACCCAGACATTAAATCAAAGTACCTCTTTGGACATTGACACTAAGGCCCTCAAAAGTTTTGCCCTTGATAGAAAACGTTCCTCCTACACGCCACCACGACCCTTCGAAAGGTGGTTCGAAGTAACCCTCTTTCTTATAATTCAAGAAAAAGGCTACACCATTACGCCCAAATTTGAGGCCGCAGGGAAAAAAGTGGACTTTGTAATAACAGGAGACAAAAGCTCACTCGTTATTGACTGCTTTGGAAAACTCTCTTCAAGGCCTTTATTTAAACAAGGCTCAATCCCCGAAGAAAATTTTTGGCCACACTATTACATTATTAGGGAAAGTGATTTTACACTAAACCCTGAGGATCAACTGCAAAATCTTTGGAACAAACTTGATTCTCTCGAGATACTTCCATCAGAACATGTCTCCGAAAGCAATGAAGAAGAACTTGACCCTACAGTAGTAGAACCTGATATACCTTTGCCTCAACATAAATTTCAAGAAGATGAACTCTTCTGGAACCAAACAAGACTCGATTTATCATAAAAGGACTAAAATGAAGTTAGAAGAAATGAACATTACTTGCCCATCCTGCAGCCATGAATTTAAGCCTATGGAATCATATTCTAAAATAGTCCAAGAAGAATTGGATAAAGAAAAAAAATACCTCCATCACAGCTATAAAGAGAAAGAAGTTGAAGTTCAAAAAATAAAAAAGAAACTTGAAATATCTCACTCAGAGTTTGACAAGAAAGTCCAAAATGGAATTAATTCGAAAATCCCAGAATTGGCAAAAAAAATCCAGGCAAATGCCCAACAAAACTTTGGTATGGAACTTAATGACCTAAAAAAACGACTTAAAGAAAAGGACAACTCACTCAGCTCTTCAAAAAAAACAGAGCTTGAGCTCAGACAACAGGTAAGGAAAGTTATTGAGAGAGAAAAAGAATTGGATCTTGAGGTTGAAAAGAATGTAACTAAACAAATCCATGAAATTGAAAAAAGAGCCCAAACCAGAGCGGATGAAAACTTCAAGCTTAAAATATTGGAAAAAGATAAAAAAATTCAGGAAATTGAACAAAGTCTCGAGGAAGCAAAAAGAACTGCTTCTAAAGGTTCTCAACAAACACAAGGAGAAGTTGTAGAAGAGGAATTCGAAAAACTTCTTAAGGCCAAGTTTCCCCTGGATGATTTCTACCCTGTCCCGAAAGGTATTCAGGGCGCTGATCTGATACAAAAAGTAAAAAACTCTGGAGGTGGAGCATGTGGCAATATCGTATGGGAATTTAAACAAACAAAAACATTTTCCCACAAATGGGTTCCAAAGCTTAAAGAAGACCTTCAAAGTATTGGGGCCACAGTTGGAATACTTGTCACACATACCATGCCCAAAGAATCTGAAGTCATGGAACTCATTGATGGAATCTATGTCGTCTCCTATTCCTTTGCCCTTTATCTGGCCATTCCGCTCAGGAAAAAGCTTATTGAAGTAAGCTATACCCAACTTGTTGGGCAGGGAAAAGAACAAAAAATGAGTCTTATATATGATTACCTTACTGGACCTAGCTTCAAACAAAAACTTACGACTATTATAGACGCCTTTAAAACTCTTAAAGATGATCTTGAAAAAGAAAAAAGGGCCTTTAAAAGAATGTGGGCCCAGAGAGAAAAGAGCCTCGAGTTGGCCATTGATTCCACAACGACACTTGTGGGAGATATTACTGGAATTGCAGGCAGCTCAGCACCAATTATAGATGACCTCTCATTGCCTTATGATAAAGAAGAGGCAACTTGTTCTTCTCAGGATTTTTTATCCTGAGACCTCTTCTTATATAGTGTGGAAAAAAGAGGGCCTTTAGAAACCTTTTCAGGAATTTTTTTCCGGTTTTTATTCTTCGTAATGGAAAAATTGGAATTGGGCCTTCCTAAAAATATTTTTCCTATAAGTTTTTCAGAAACTTTTTCCGGAAGAACCTTCCTTTTCTCGTTCTTCATACTCAGGTCTTATTAAATAGGCGGAAAAACTATCCCTAAAAATGTCCCTATTTAAAGGCATTATAAGTTTTTTTCTTTTTTATGGAAGATACATCCCATTTTTTCTCTTGCTCTCCATGATTTTTTTCCCAGTGAAAAAAATTCCACATTTTCAACAAACCCCGAAAGCGTCTATGCGAAGGCTTCAAGAGCTACTATTAAAATCTAATGAGAGAGTATTTATTTGCTGGTACATTTTACCTCAAGGTAAAAAAGTCCATCAGGGTAAAAAGTCCTCAAAGGAAAAATAATCGATCCGAAGATCCTCACATGCAACTTAAGGGAACTAAAAATTAAGGCAGGATGCCACTAAAAAGCCCCACCTTGCCAGTGGAGTTTTAAATCTAGAAAGGAACAAAAAACCAAGGAGAATTAAAATGGGTTTAAGAATTGCAACCAATGTCGCGTCCATCGCAGCACAAAGATCACTTGATAGAAACACCGTAGCCCAAACAAGCGCGTACGGAAAGCTTTCTTCAGGAAGCCGAATTAACAGGGCCTCTGACGATGCTGCCGGACTTGCTATGAGTGAAAAATTAAAAGCAAGAATTACAGGTGCCAAGCAGGCCGAGCGAAATGCCAATGATGGTATTTCAATGCTTCAAACTGCGGAAGGTGGACTTAACGAAGTTTCACGAGTTCTTGTTCGTCTTAGAGAACTTGCT
>JAOMEV010000042.1 GCA_028346125.1 Bacteriovoracales bacterium
TTGGCCGAAGATTTTAGCATGTGGGCGATGGATTCTTTTAAGGCCTTTGATGGACCGGCAAAATCCTTTGAGTGGGATAAATATTTAAATCAAAAAATATTTGATGTTATTGAAAAAATACAATAGAGGCGTTATCACCGGGCCTTAGATTTTCCTAATTCGACTCTTTCAATATATTTTGCCCAGAAATAAAGGTCCATTTTTGTAACTTGAAATTCTCCAAAGAATTGAGAGTATTTTCTTAAAAAGCAACGAGGCCATTTTTTTGATAAAAACCTTTTAGGTATAAAGCCCTTTACGGAACCACTTTTTACAAAGGCCCAATCATTATCAGGACCTGAGTTATAGGCGTCAAAAACTTCAAGTGGGTATCCACATTTGATAACTTTTTGAGAAGGGGAGTCTTTGTCCTCCTGCTCATGAATAATTCCAAAATTTTCTTTAAAATAAAATACTCCAACTCTTTTTGGAGTAAATCCAAAAGAATTTAATATAATCAGAGGGATTAGAATAGTTGAGGCATTATTTTTTAAAAAGTTCACTTTTCATTCCTTATTAAAAAACTGTTTAATAGAGTTTGAATAATAGTTGAGTAGGTCCTTTTCATTTGGGTTAATTTTAAAAAGTCCATCCCTTTCTAAAACCATATGACGGAGAGTTAACATTCTCAATCCAACACTTATAGTGTAGTCTTCCTCCCCACGAGGTAAATAAATGATTCCACCTTCTTTTTTGATTAATACTTGTAATTCGTGGCATTTTACTTTTATTTCGTAGAGAGAAAGGTCTTTCTCTTGATTTTGGATAAAAACTTCTGCGACTAAGGATACGGGAGTTGTCGGAACGGCCCTTGAAATTTTTTCTGTAACTTCATCCGCTAATTTTTTTACATACTTAAAACGCTCTTCTTTTTCGAGAGTGGAGAGGTTTAATTTTTCATTTTCCATCCAATCTTTGAGAGAAATTGGTTGGCCAAAGTTAACCACGGCATAACCAAAGCGAAACCACTTTTGTTTAATCATGAGAAAGAAATTATGAAAAATGAACTTAATGGTTTTTAGGGTCGCAAAGAATGTCCCTTTTTTTGGAATATCATCTTTTTGAATAAGAGTACGATCTTCTAAAACTCTGTCGTAGTTAAGGCCTATTGGAATAAAGTACAGGTCTTGTTCTCCTTGAGGGTTAAAAGATTTTGAAATATAGTCCAAAAGTCCTAATTTAGGCTCTTGAATGAGTCCATTTCTCGTGAGTTTCCCTTCAACGAAAATGGCCTGTGTCACACGGGCTTCAGTCGCCATATGGATATAGCGCTCCAAGACCGTTCTATAGAGTTTATCTCCGGAAGCGCGCCTTACAAAGAAGGCCCCCATGGCCCTAACCATTTGTTGGAGTGGCCAAATCCTGGCCCATTCTCCTACCGCATAACTTAAGGCCATTTTTTCTGCTACGAGGTATGATACAAGAACATAATCCATATTTGATCGGTGATTCATGACAAAAATGACCGCCGATTGTTCAGGTATTTTGGAAATGCTTCCTTCATTTTGATAAGTAAGCCTCACTCTATAAAGCCATTTTCCAATCCATCTGGACAAGGCATAGCCTATTCTGAAATAAAAGTAGACATTAAAAGCAGGTACGATTTCTCTGGCAAATTGTTTGACTCTTTTTGAAAGGAGACCCTGACTTATACCTTCGGCCTTGGAAATTTTTTCCATTTCTTCCAAAACAGCAGGATCAAACATTAAGCGGTCGATGAGAACTTGCCTTTTTGTGAGCTTAAATGGCCTTATTTTAAGAGCAAGCTTGGTATTAAGCTTCTCGACCATTAAGCGAAGTTTTCTTTTGACGAACCATTCAAGGGAAGGAAAAAAAAATTTTTCCAGAAGCGACCATATGGAAAGACCACTAAGAATAACGAAGGCCCAAAGAGGAAGGGTTATTTCTGAACTCATCCGTCTATTATAGTTGTGTTTTGGGGGTCATCGAAGAGGAAAAAAGGGTCTCTTACAGAGACCCTATAAATTTTATAATTTTCTGTAAAAAGAAACATGGGCCTTTTTTCTGAGGCTAGGGCCAAAGATACTAGCATCAGCTTTTATTTTGATCCTTCTTACGCATCTTGGGCCACCAAGAAGTTCAAGCCACTCAGACGTGCTTCCTTTTCTAAACCTTTTTCTGGCGTACAATTCCTGAGTTTCACCATTTCCAAAAGTGACTTTGAGCTTATGAAGTTTGATTCTATAACGGTTAACTTTCATTTTAATGTGCGTTGTTATTGCATTGCGCCCGCTCTCACAATTTGGGAGGTTAATTGTGTCTCTGTCCATCATATCATTAATGGAAGTGACACCTAAAAGGGCCCTTTCATTAGCGTTGGCAAATTGACATAGAGCAAATAGGATGAGTACTTTAACTAAAGATTTCATAAATTCTCCTTGCAGTAGTAAACTTTTTTACTCGGTAAATTTAAACCCTTTTAGATGTGCTTGGCCATCTTCTTTTTGAGAGAATGGGTTAATTTTGAAAAAAACATTCATTGAACTTTCTAAATCAATATGTTCTATGTACCTAAAAATACATTCTTAGGTTTCTATTATTTTTCGTGAGTCGTTTGCTGTAACGCAAAAGCTCGGAGCTTTTATGATGAGATTTTTATTATTTGTAGTGCCATTTTTTTTTACTTTAAGTTCGTTCGGAGGTGAAGCGGTCTTTGAAAAAGTTAAAAACTATGAAAGCATTCTTAACCGAAAATATCCTGTTTTTTTAAAAACTGGGAAAACGTCGGTTTTTCTTAATCAGAATCTGAAAGTTCGTGATTGCGTAGTAGAGATAAGGACCTATCACCAAGACTTTGGTTTTCTTTATGGTGATAAGTATGATCTTACGGGCCTCTATCCTTGGAGGGCCATCCAAAAAGTGAATGGGGCCTATGGAATTATTTTTGGTGCTAAATCTCATTTCACAAAAAGAAGTCGCCTTTATTTTAATTCTAAAAAAGACCGTCTGAGTGTTCTGAAAACTTTAAAAAAATTGTCCCTTTTGTGTAAAAAAAAGTCCGTCAAAAAAAAGTTTGGAAAAGCTTCAGGGAATTTTAAAAAAGAGCCCCCTCCTTATTTTGTGGGGGGAATTCCAAGCAGTACAAAAGAAAATGGAGGAAGGGTTTTTCCCCAAAAAAGTGGTGTTGAGGTTGCTAACCTTGATGGAAGAATGTCTCTCAGGGAAAGATATAAAAGTTTGATTGAGGCCAAAAAATCAATACTTATTCAAATGTTTCTTCTTAGGTCAGATGAAGCGGGTAAATTTTTTGCTGAAATCTTGTCTAAAAAAAGAGAAGAAGGCCTGGATGTAAGGTTAAATCTTGATGGTGCCACAGTTAACTTAATGGATACAATCAATAAAAAAACACAGGCCGACTTAAAAAATCAAAAAATTCTTTTTAATAACTTAATGGCCTCTGGGATTAGAGTGTTTGGATTTTCTTGCAAAAGGCCTTTATTTAATGAGCTTAGAGGAACTGATCTCTTTAAGCTTATAAGGCGCAACCATGAGAAGGTATGGCTTGTTGACGCTGAATATTCAGATGATGCCATGAGAAAATCTTCAAGTGTTGCTATATTAGGAGGCATTAATATAGCCCAAGAATACTTTGGACTTAGCTGGTATAAACGTGCTCCCTATCGAGATCAAGACGTGGCCATAAGAGGGCCAATTTTAAAAGAAATTAAAAAGAGTTTTGAAAGAAGTTTTATCAATAAGGCCATAAGGTTTAGAACCTATAATGATGACAAATATTGTTTCAATTCTTACGATCCTATTTCTGAAAAAGAAGAGTTCCTTAAATTTAAAAGAGAAAAAACGCGACCATATTTAGATCAAAAACCTGGAGAAAAGCATTGGCCTATAGGGCAAAGAAGAACTCTTAGGGCCATCTTGGAAGGGACAGGAAAAGATAATAAAAAATTTGGAGGCCTTTGGGCCAGAAGAGAAATAAAATACTTTCCTGTACAAGGGGCCCGTTTTGTTCATTCAAGGCCTGATGAAAAAGAAAATTTTGTTTACGAGGCCTATGTTAATTTAATTAATAATGCCAAAAAAGAAATTTTAATATCAAATAGTTACTTTTTATCACCACCACTTCTAAAAAATACTCTTAAAAAGGCAATAAAAAGGGGAGTTAAGGTTACATTACTTTCAAATGGGGTTGCTCAAAACAACCTTGGACCAATTTCTATTATGAATAGATACCGTTATATCGATTACTTTTATTCATTAAGGGGAGGTCAGTCTGTTCAAAAGCAAATTTCACCTTATGACAATATCACAATTCATGAGTGGCAAGGCAAGCGTGAGGATCTCAATATTCAAGAGGCCAGTACTCTTCATAATAAATATATGATTATCGATGAAAAAATTGCCCTTGTCGGTTCCTTCAATCTTGATTATTCCAGTTTAAAAAACTCAGAATCTGGAATAATTTATGAAAGTACTTTGTTGGCCAAGGATTTAAAGAAGTTCTTCTTAAGGGACTTAAAGTATGCAAGGAAGATCTCTCTAAATGAAATTATTCAGTTTAATGGGCCTCGTGGAAAGGATAAAATGATTATCTCCCTTTTAAAGGTCATCGAAAAATACCTTTAGGGTATGATTTGCCCCTTTCCTTCTTAAATTCTAAAGACTTTACCTAATTTGACGAACATTTGGAACAAAGAGTTTTTGTTCGAAGTGAGAAAGTAACATGATGAAAAAAATTTTATTTTTGACCATCTTTTTATTTGGATGTTCTTTTAGCTCAAAGAAAAAGCTAGGAAAGTTTGAAAATCAAACGGCCAGAAAACCCTCATTTAGTAAGGGGTCTTTTTGGGGCAAAAGGTTAGTTGCTTTAACCTATGCCCCTGGTATTCATTTGGACCCAACTGCAATGGGAAAGAGCTGTGGTAAAGAAAAAGGCCAGAAGGGAATCGATGAATGTTTGAGCTTGGGAGCTGATATAAATTTTCAAACACGAGAAGGTATGACACCTCTTTTAGGTGCGATTAAAAGAGAAGATTTGCCTATGGTGAAAAAAATATTAGGGTCTGGAGTTCAAATTAACCTGGCAGATAATCAAGGTTTAACACCACTTATGCATGCTTCCCGTATTGGAAATTTTGATTTGGTTAAAGTTCTCGTTGAATCTGGAGCTTCTATGTCCCCTTCAACTTTTGGTAAATTCAGAGGTCTCAGGGCCTTGGACATTGCTGAGTTTTATCTCAATAAAAAAGTGGCCAATTTTCTTCGTTTAAAAATGGATTGGCCGCTTGTGGATTGAAAAAAGGAGAATAAGAGGTGAAGTTAAAAACTTTAGTTTTTTTGGCCTTATTAATGACTGGAAATGTTTTTTCAATGGTTCTTGAAAATAAAGTGGATCTAAATGGCTATACCTCGAGTGTTTTACCCACCGAAAAGGGGTTTTTGACAGAGAAAAAGGTGAAAAGTAAGCACGAATGGTTTGGGATGACTCTTGCAAAAAAATTTGAAAAGGCCCTCAAACGTTATGATTGGGGGTATCCATCGCTTATTCCTTTGTTAGAAAAGTATTATCGCAAAGAGGGAAAATCAAATTATTCCTCATCTTGGGCCTCTGCCAATTTCAATCCTCTAATGAATCATTACCTTTTTAAAAATAAAGGTTGGAATTGTGATGGGATATCTTTTGGCCCTGGTGAAATACAAGAATTGATAACAGCTTTTTTTCCTTGGGAAATCGGTACCCAATTTGGTCCCCAGTCTTTTTATGGTGGAAAAAAATTGGATGCCCATGGTTTCCATGAAGCTGTTCATTTGCATCTTTTTACTGGAGAAGGGATTCTTTTTTATAACCAAAAGACAGGGCTATTTTATCCCATTCTGAAAGCAAAAAGTAGTTTTAAGGAATTAAGAGTTCAAGAACTTATTCCTTATTTAATTCCATTGAGCTCAACAAGAAAGTGGTTTGGTGAGAATGAAAAGATAAAGGGTCCTTCTGTTTTTCACAGTAAGTTTTTTGCTGCTTATAATAAAGAAGGTAAAAAGGCGCTTAGAGTTTTAAAGTTTGTAGAAAACTCTTTTATAATTATGGATAAAAATGGAGGCCTATCATTGGGCCAAATTAAAAAGAAAATGACTGAGTCACCTTTTTTTGCAAAAGTTTTTGGTGAGTTTGAAGGACAATTTAAAAAATACAAAACGAAGAAAAAGCTTAAGGAAATTCTTAATAGGTTGAGAGTACGGTATTTAAAAAATGGACTTTATAATAACTCCGTTGGACTTACGAAGGGATTAAGAATTGAAAAAGTTGAAACAGAGCTGATCTTAAAAGTCCCTGGGGTTTATACAGAGACTAAAAATTTAAAAGAAAAGCTTAAACTTACCTATTTTCTTTTTCAGAGAAAAGGTGAAGGTGCTTTCAATCAAAAAGTTTCAAAATGGCAAGGGGCCTGGAAAAGATCTATTTTAAAGGCCATCGAAACCTCGAAAAAGAAAAAGGGTCTATTTTGGGAAAAATATGTTCAAAAACTTAAAAGAAAAATGAAAAAAGAATGGTTCCTAACTTCACTAAGTAAAAAATCTAATTATTTTATACTGGGTTCATCATGGTTATCGCGGACTCGACCAACCTTTCTTTTTTCTGTGAGGGCAATGAATGAAAGAGCTGGGCAAATGGCCCCAAAGTGGGGGCAATGGTTTTTTAATACTTGGGATGAAAATAATATGCCTGAAGAAAAGATTGAAGATTTGACGAGGGGAGACTTTTATCGATTTATTGGTAAGGGGATAGGACTTAAGGGTATAAGGCATCTTTATCAAAATTGTCGCCATTTAAAGTAAGGAGTTAAAGTATGGTTGATATAAAAAACTTCGGGCAAACCATAATGGAGTACGACTTGGTGAAATATGAGTTTGACTTTGGCTTTACCTTTCCAAGAGAGTATAAAGAGTTCCTAAAAAGTGTTAATGGTGGGATACCTACTCCTAATAAATTTGACCTTAGTAAAAAGGAAAAAGAAGGCCTGGTTTTGAATGTCCTTTATGGGGTGGGAGTTGAAAAAAATTATAATGTTTTTTATATTTTAAAAGGACTTAAAAAATCCTTATCTAGTAGCTGGATTCCCATTGGAGAAGTTGAGGGCGGTGGGCTTGTATGCCTTGGCGTAGAAGGTGATAAATTTGAAAATATCTACTTCTGGGATAAAAAAGAGGGGGAGAGGGCCGAAGATGGCAAAAACTTTTTCCTTGTAGCTGAAAATTTTGAAGGTTTTTTAAATTCTATTTATGAGTAGGAGATCTAATGGACTTAGTAGATAAAAAATGTATTCCCTGTTCTGGAGGAGTACCAGCCCTTCCAGAGGATGAAATTTTGAAGTTGAAAAAAGAAATTTCACCTGAATGGGAACTTACTCACGACAATACGAGGCTTCTAAGAAAAATAAAATTTAAAGATTTTAAGACATCGATGGACCTTGCTATTAAAATTGGGGAGCTGGCCGAGGAGCAATGGCATCATCCGGAGTTACTTGTCGGTTTTGGCCATCTTGATATTGAAATTTGGACTCATAAAATTAATGGCCTTGTTGAGAGCGATTTTATATTTGCTGCAAAGGTTGATGGACTATATAGTAATATAGGGGAAGGGTCCCCTTGAAATTTGAAGCTTGCTTGTTAGATGGAGTTTTGATTCTGGCCAGGATAAGTTTCGGATACAGATCTAGGCCTTTTGAGAAATGCGAGAGTTTGACCCTTCCCCTTTAGAAAAATAATATTGATGATTTTTTTTGCTAGGAGTTTGGAATTTCTTTTCCAAACTTAAAAAGACCCCAGTCCACCAGGTGTATTGTAAAGAGTTCTTCTGAGTTGAAAGGACAAAGGTCAGAGCGTTTTCTTTAGTGAAACCTTCTGCTTTGTAATAAAAGCACAATGAGGCCATGACAACGCCTAGTGGCACGGGAATGCCCTTTGTCATAATCGCAGAGTGCGTAATATTAAAAGGAGGCAATTCAATAATAATTTCAGGAAGAATATCTTTTTTAAGAAGCAACGTAAGTGTGGAGAGGCCTTTTAAAATTAAGGGCCATGACGTTGTGGCCTTTTCAGAGAGACCTGTCCAAACCCCGGTTTCAGGGCCTTCACTTTTTTTTCTTTCAAGAAGGTAGGACGTGGCATCATCAGCTAAGCAAAGGGAGAGGTACTTGGAGCTTTCATAGGGCCCAAAGGGTATATTTTCAGCTTTTTCTTTTTTTATAAGATCATCGCGGAGTTCTTGCCACTCGTTACTAAGGTTTAAAATCACACTTTGGATATCTTTTGGAAAGAGCTTTTGAACAGTGTCGTTCCAGAGGTCTTCAATCCATATTTCATTTCCAACTTCTCTGTTGTCATCAGGTGTTAAAGAAATCATTTAGAGCTCCTTTCTTCTATTATCTGGATAATAAAAAGGCCTCGTCAAGCGAAAATTCGCTTTTTTTAAACTTAGGTTTTGTCATTGAGCTTAATTCCTATTATTATCCTAATAAAAAAGTCGGTTAAAAGGATGAGGATGTGAAAACTCCTGATATGATTAAATTCTTGCTGGGTTTAAAGTTAAAAAAATATCGTTTTGAAAAGGGCCTTTCGCTCCAGGCCTTAAGTAAGGTATCTGGCCTTTCTTCCTCTTATCTTAATGAAATTGAAAAAGGGAAGAAGTACCCTAAAGTGGATAAACTTTTGCTTCTTGCGAAGGGTCTTAAAATTAAAATGGAAGACCTCTCTGGCCCGAAAATTGATAAAACTTGGCGTCCTCTTACGGACTTTCTTGAAAGTGATTTTTATAAAAACTTTCCCCTAGAAACTTTTGGAATGAATAGGGGAGACCTTTATGACCTTATGTCTCACAACCCTCAAAAGTTTTCTTCTCTTATTGCGACTTTTGTTGGTTTAGCAAGACATTATGAAATGGAACCTCTGGAATTTTCGAAATTAGCGTTTCGGTCTTATCAAGAATCTAAAGAAAATAATTTTCCAGATATTGAAAGAGACGCTGATGAGTGGCGGAGTAAGCTTTTCAAAGATGGGAAGGTCCCCAAGGTAGATTTCTTAACTTCTTTTCTTAAAAAAAACTATCGCTACGAAATTTTAGTTCTTGCTGGCAAAGACCTTCCTTGTTGGCCTGAATCTGGAGTTGTTTACATTCCTAAAAAAAGGCCAAAACTTATTTTTCACGAAAGTCTAGATGCTCCTCATAGGCTTTTTTATTTGGCCAAGGAATTAGGTTTTTGTGTTTTAGGTTTAAAAAGAGAAGAGCCTTTTGATTTGTCATTTGATCGAGGAAGTTTTCTGGATAGAAAAAAGGAATTGAAGGCCTTTTATTTCGCTTGTGCCCTTTTGTGGCCTAAAGATGTTTATAGCTCAGAGCTTAAGTCACTCTTTGGAAAAAAGGCCTTTTGTGAGAAATCTCTTCTTGCCATTCTCAGTAAGGGACCTTTTCTTCCTGAGATATTTATCCAAAGAATGGCACAAATAATTCCTCAGTCTTTTGGATTAAAAAACCTTTTTTATCTTAGAATGGAAAAGTCCCCACAAAGTGAGGGGGACCATTTTAAACTTACCGATGAGCTTCATTTGTCGAAGCTCCACTTTCCTCATGAGAGCCGTCTCAATCAACATTATTGTAGACGATGGGCCTCTTTGTCATCTTTGAAAGAGTGGATTAGTGAGGGAAAAGGTGTAAAACCTAAAACATCCTATTACGGCCATTTAAAAGTTCAAAAGTCTCGGTCTATTGATTCTGACCAGGTTTATTTTTGCGTGAGCTTGTCCTCGCAAAAAATGTGGGGTGGAGAGTTTAAGGGTTCCCCTTATACTGTGACTTTAGGCTTAGGGATAGATGCTTCCCTTAAGAAAAATGTAAATTTTTGGAAGGATTCTTCTGTCGAGGAAAAAGTTGTAGGCCAGACTTGTGAGACTTGCTCCCTTCGTGACTGTTCAGATCGAGTTGTACCATCTCAATTGAACGATAAAAAAAGAAAGAGAGAAAAGGAAAAAGACGGCCTTAAGGATTTTTGCGAACAGCACTTTTAATCCTCGTCGTCATCTGAACCGTATCTGATAATTTTTCCATCTTTTGTCTTGAAGGCCATGGATTCATCAAATTCTTTTTCTTCTGGTGCTTCAAGCTCTTCTTCAGTTTCTTCTACTTCTTCATGAAGGTTGGCCCCTCTTGTCGTAAGGGCCCTGATCTTTTTAGCGACGTCTTCTTGGAGAGCAATAAAGGCGCCTTTGCCTTTCCACCTGTTTTTACCTTCTTTTTCCATTGTGTAAACTCTTAGATAAAAGTCAACAGGCTCTTCTAGGACCCGATCCAAAAAGTTGGATTGCATTTTGACCCTAGCACCAGCTGGAATTTGTTTTGTTGATTCAAAACCTATTTCTGTTTCTGAGACTGCTGTAACAAGGACAACAACATTGGTTGTTGTCCTGAGTACCTCACCTTTGAAACTTGTATAAATAGTATTAAATTTTCCCATGCCTCTATTGTCAAAAAAGAGTTTTACTTTTTCGAGAAGAATATCTCTGTCCATAGGTTTGATTATATAGTCATCGGCTCCTGCTAAAAGGCACTCTTTAATGTCTTCAATTGTGCTTTTTGCAGTTAACATAAGTACGTAAAAGCCATACTCTCTTTTAAACTCTTTTACTCTTTTTAAAAAATCGATACCGCTCATTCGAGGCATCATATAGTCGAGCAGGATGAGGAATATTTCTTCATCAAGTTGAATGGCCTTAAGTGCTTCTTTACCATTGGTGGCCTCTTCAACTTCGTAGCCGGCCCTTTCAAGTGTTTTTTTGATAAGTAGCCTTATATGGTCGACATCTTCGACTATAAGAATTTTTTGTTCGGCCATTTTGTCTCCAATATAATTAGAACCATAACCCTTAACGGAATATTAAAGATCAAGTTTAGAGGACTTTGTGCCACATTTGTCATGGCGTCATTTCAGTTTATAATGACTAAATTAAAATGACCTTTAGGATGGCAAATGGTTGACTCAAATGATCTACTTCAAGAAATTTTAAAAAAGTTGGAAGCGGAATACTTTAAGGGAACTGGGGGAAATAAGTTAACCAAAGAAGTCGGTGTTTATTTTAATAGCTATATCCAGGATGTTGCTGAAACGGCAGGCATTATCAAAGAAATGTGGTGCCTTGGGCATATCACACCTCTTATTGCTAAAAAGATGGCCCTTGTCCTCAATAGAAGCATAGAAACTATCATCTTGGCCTCTGTTGGTCAGGGACTGGTGGCCGTAGATAAGGCCAAATCGTTATCAGATGGTTTACTGGAAGATACACTGCAACTTCTCCTTACCTTTATTCTAGGGATTTAAATTATCCATTTTTCTTGTTAAATTCCATTCATAGGTTACTCAACAGGAGCTAAAAAAATGGGCCTTTATAAAAAAGGTGATCAAAAAAATTGGTCTGGGCGTCAAGATGAAGGGGATCGATTTTATAAAAAAGTCACAGTCATAGATATGGAAAACGAAGTTCTTCCGAAGTCAGAGAATAAAAGTTTTGCTCTTTTAGGGTTTTGTTGCGATGAGGGTGTTCGTAGGAACCTGGGAAGAGTCGGCGCTAAAGAAGGTCCTCACTCCTTGAGAAAGGCACTTGTAAACAAAAGTTTTCACACGAATGAATCCTTTAATATTTATGATTGCGGGGATGTTTACTGTGATGATGGAGACTTGGAAAAAAGTCAGGAAAAGCTGGCCAAACTAACATCGAAAATTATAGAGGCCGGTCATTTCCCCCTTATTTTAGGAGGAGGACATGCTGTTGCCTATGGACACTATAAAGGAATTGAAAAGGCCGGAAAAGAAAATAAGTTAGGGATCATTAATATTGACGCTCACTTTGATCTTCGTCCTTTACTTGAAGGAGGAAAGGGGAGCTCTGGAACCCCTTTTCTCCAAGTAGCTAAAGATCGTGAAAAAAAAGGGCAGGACTTCTCCTATCTTTGTTTAGGCGTTCAAGAATCGGCCAACACTTCTCCTCTTTTTGAAACCGCCAAAGAACTGGGGGCACCATATATCCTGGCCTCAACTATTTTGTCTAAGGGACAAGTAAGTTATCACGAATCTTTAAAAAAGATTTTGGGCCAGAGTGAAGGAATATATTTAACCCTTTGTTTAGATGCTTTTAGTTTTTCAGTAGCACCGGGTGTAAGCGCTCCTTCTCCATTTGGAATCATGCCATTTCATGTCCTCGATTTGTTAGAAATACTTATTTCATCTGGGAAGTTGCTCTCATTTGACGTGGCCGAAATGGCGCCTCGCTTTGATGAGGGAGGAAAGACTGCTTCGTTAGGAGCAGAAGTTGTCTCGCGTCTTATTCAGGGATTCTTGGATGGAGGAAGAAAATGAAATTTTTAAGCATTCTTATTTTTATTTTGTCCCAACTCGCGGTTGCTCAGGAAGAGGCCCCAAAAGAGAAGAAGGTTTTCCTTGTGATGGGAGAGTATCCGCCTTATGCCTCGGCCTATGCCAAACAAAAAGGGATTTCATCATATTTTGTTAAGAAGGCCTTCAAAAAGGCCGGGTTTTCCGCAGAAATAGATTTTTTACCATGGTCTTTGAGTATGATTGAGGCGCGAAAGGGAAAAACTTTTCATGGCTCCGTTCTTTGGAGTAAGACGGCAAAGCGGGAGGAGGAGTTTCTTTTTAGCGATGTTGTCTTGGAGCAAGTCATTGTTTTTTTTCATAGAAAAAAAGATAAGTTTGAATGGAAAAAGTTTAAAGATCTACAAGAAAAAACCATAGGAACAACCTTAGGTTACTCCTACGGAAAGAAAATGGATTACCTGATAGAAAAGGGACTTGTCAAAACTGTGCCCACTGCCGAAATTATCTCCAACTTGAGACGTCTCATTAAAGGTACAATTGATCTCTTTCCAGTAGAGCCGATCATTGCAAAGTATTATTTGAAAAAAATAGCGGAAACTGATCCTATAAGTGCAAACCTCTTAACTTATAATAAAAAACCTATTCATTATTACAAGCTTCACCTTATCGCCAATAAAGTAAAAGAATCGAATAAGGAGCTTATAGAAAAATTTAATCAAGGGTTAAAATCTTTGAAGGAGCAATACGGTAAAAACCTTGTGAAAAGGCCTTGTCTCACTCTTTATAAAGGGGGTGAAGTCAAAGAAGGAATTTCAGAGAAAGAAATTGAACTTTTGAAGTCTCTTTGCCCGTAGCTACTTTTTTTCGCCTTTAAAGGCCTTGACAAAACCTTGATAGGCCTTCCGAAAGTTTCCTTTCCCGTAGTTTTCTTTGAGCTCAATATTTATACTTTGGAAGGTCTCACTTGTAAGAGGCTCTGTCAGAAGACGGTGAGCAAATTGATGAGCAATAATGAAAACACAAGAGAGAGGGGCAATCTTCAGATGGTTTATGCCTCGGGGAAACCCTTTACCGGAAGGTCTTTCGTGGTGTTCCATAATAATTGTTTTTGAATCCGCGGCAAAGTCGTCCACTTTTTCCAGCATTTCAACCGTCTTATGGGGATGGTTTTCAACAAGCTTCTTGTGATCAGGCTTAAGTTTTTCAAAGGGTTCCCCATGAAGATTGACAATTTTTGCTAAATTTTCATCTTCGAGAGAGAGGTCTTGGAGTAGGGCACACATTGTGAGTTTTTTATAACTTGAAGGAGAACCGTAATCTGTTTTTTCTGCAATCGCTACACTAAGGTAATTAGTCAACATACTGAGTTGATAAATATAATTTTTTTTCAAAAGAAGTTTACTAATAAGCCCTGAAATACTTTTGTTTTTTTTCAGAGAATTCATCGTGGTGTCCATAGATTTGTCGGCAAGAGTAACGGCAATTTCACTCATACCTAAATCTCTTAGTCCTCTATGAATACTGTCAACAGAGTGAACCTGAAACTCTAGTTTTTCTTTGATTCCAACCTTTTTATTGGATAACTTTCCAAGGATTTTTTTACTCGCTGCTTTCAAAAACTTTTGGTACTCGCTTGTTTCTATAAAGAGGTGTTTGACACCCTTTTTTATGTATTTTCTTACTGTCTCTTCTGGAAACTTGTCGTCACCTCTTAGAATTTTAACAAACTTTGTTTGGCTCAATTTAATATAAGCACCAACGAGGACTTCGTTGAACATAAGAAATCTTTCGATGGCGATTTTTTTATATTGTGATTCGGCATGAACAAGCTGTGGCCCACCATATTTTCTTACTGGAACTAGAAAGTCTTCTTTTTCAAAGGGCTTTGAAATAAAGGCCGGAGGGTTTTCCTTAAAAAGGTCTGAAAATTCAGGTTTTGATTTATAGGTATCTATATCGTCACCAGCAATAAGGATAAACGCAACTGTAGGTCTTTCTTTTTTCACATAAGCGTAAAGATCCCCGCCAGTGCCGCCTTCCATATTAAAGTCAGAGATGACCGTTACAATGTCTTTATGTTGTGTAAGAATAGATATTGCATCTTGGGCATTACTCGCTGTGACAATGGGATTGTCCCATTCGGCTTCAGCATGCATCGCCATAACTGCGGCGTTACTTTCGCTATCGTCTACAATCAAAATTTTTCCCTTACTCATTCTTTAGGGACCTTTGTGTAAAAATTAAAATTACGTGTGCTAAAAAGTTGTTCCATGGGAATTCATCGGAAAAAGTGGCCAAAAATTGAAGAACTTTTTTAGAAGTTTTTGCCATGTCTTTTTAAACAAAATTGATTTTTTATGTTAATAAAACTATGATCAGACGCTGTGGTATTTTTGGAGGGTGAGAAAAGATATTTTTATACAATAAAAAAGCTTTTCTAAAAAAATAATATAAACTTTATTAAACAAGGGTAGTTTTATGGAAATTTTTTCAGCTAGCGGAGCAGAGATGTTGGGGCGGTGGGCCCATTACTTTGCTGGAGTTGCTTGGATAGGTATGCTTTGGTTTTTCAACTTTGTTCAAGGTGGATGGTTTAAGACCACTGATGCAGATACAAAAAATAATGCTGTTAAGCAAATGGTTCCCAATGCACTTTGGTGGTTTCGTTGGGGAGCGATGTTTACTTTTCTTTCGGGAGTTTACTTATTGTGGCACCGTGCAGATCAAATCGGGATGAGTAATCTAGGTTCTTCTCCTTGGACTGTTTGGATCATGGTTGGGGCGCTTATGGGGACTTTTATGTTCCTTAATGTTTGGCTGATTATTTGGCCAGCTCAAAAAATTATTATAGGAAAAGCGAATGGCGAAGACCTTGGTGATGCAGCTGATGCTGCTGCAAGAGCAGGAGTTGCTTCAAGAACGAACACTCTTTTTTCAATACCTATGCTTTTTATGATGGGAGCAGCTAGCCATATGCCTATTAAGGTGGCCCAGACAGGTGTTTGGCCCGCGATTGGTGTTTGTTCTGCGATCATTCTACTAATAGAAATTAATGCAGCGTTTTTCCCAAAAAAAATGGGATCAATGGCCTCTGTAAAAGGTGTAATCACTTCTGGTGTAGTTTTGTGCGTTGTTCAATACTTAGTTATTGACCTTCTTTGCAATTAAGGAATTTATGAAGAAAGTAAAATTGGCCTGGATATTTATTCAGGCTTTTCTTTTTGTGGGACTTAGTGGGTGTTTGAAAGATCCAATGACGGAAAAGGCGTTTACTCCCCAACAGGTTAAACTTTATAACAAGGGTAGGGGTGTTTACAATTCTGTTTGTATTACTTGCCATAACATTAAGCCAAAGTTGCCAGGCGCCATTGGGCCAGATGTCTATGGATCCTCTTTAGAGCTTTTGAGTCTTAAGGTTTTGAAAGGAACCTATCCAAAAGGGTATAAACCAAAGAGACCTTCTCAAAATATGCCTGTCTTTGAGGATCAAAAAGACGATATTGAAGCGTTGCATTTTTATCTCAACAACTAAAGCCCTTGAATAGTTTCCTCAAGGGCCTTCGAAAAATTATTTCTTAATTTCTCAGCATAGGTATTAAAGTTGTTCATATCTTTAAAAAGCTCAATGCTGTCATTTCCGACATGTTCAAGAACTGTAAGGAGTCTCTTGTATCCCTCTGTATCGATTTCTAATTCTTTGGCCCCAAAGTTAATAAGTGTTCTACCAATAAGGTGAGTTAAAAGAAGAGAACGACTAATTTGTTCATCATGGTCTTTTGCGCTCGTTTCGACGACTTGAAGGCTTAAGCTACCTAGATAGTTTTTAACCTGTTCAAATTTTTCAGGAGAGATGCTCCCTTTACAAAGGACAACCTTTGCTCCGGAGAGGGTTTGTCTTGCACTATCAGGCCCAAACATCGGGTGGGTTCCAAGTGTTTGGGTACCTTTTGGAAGGTATTTGTTCATTAGCTTTAGAGGTGTTTCTTTAACAGAGCAAACGTCAACGACTAAAGATCCCGTTTTTAAATAAGGAGAGATTTCTCTAAGGCAATCTTCCATTTTGGAAATTGGAACGGCCAAAATGATAATTTTACAGGACTCAAGAGAAGAAAGTTTTTCAAGCTTATTTTTGTCATAGACAACAATGTTAAAGTCCTTTTTCAAATATTGAAAAAGAAGCTGACCAAATCTACCAAAGCCTATAAGGCCAAGATTCATAAGATTTCCTTTATTTTTTTGAAGGCCTCTTTAATTGTTTCTTCCGAGGTAGCGAATGAAAGTCTGAGATAGTTTTTTACACCGAAGGCCTTTCCTGGAAGAAGCGCCACTCCTGCATTGTTTAAAATATATTCTGCCATTTCTTCACAGGAACTAAAAGATCCTTTTTTAATCCGGAGAAAGAGGAAGAGTCCCCCTTGGGGTTTTTGACAATCAAAAATCTGACTAAACAAGGAATAGGCCAGATCTCTTCTCCTTTGTAATTTCAAAAGATTTTCTTGGAGTTCTTCCTTTTTCATTTCAAGAGCGGCAATAGGGCCATATTGGGCAAATGTGCATGGATTTCCTGAGAGATGTCCTTGGAGTTTTTTAATAGCATTAACAATTTCTAAAGGTGCGATAAGGTAACCAATTCGAAAGCCTGTCATTGAATAGGCCTTTGAGAATGTTTGGACTGTAAGAGTTCTTTTAAAGGCCTCTTCGCTAAGGGTGGATATACTTGAGTGCTCAATACTGTCATAAGTAATTTTTTCATAGGCCTCATCGGAAATGATAAAGAGGTCATACTTCTTGGCCAGATGGACGAGCTCGGAGAGGTCTTCTTTTGGGTAGACGGCCCCAGTAGGGTTGTTAGGAGAGTTGATAAGGATTGCTTTCGTTTTTTTTGTAATGGCCTTTTCAATTTTTGTGAGATCGAGTTGGTGACGAATCGTATCGACAAAGATAGGTTTCCCCCCTGCGAGTTTTACAGTTTCTGGAAAGGTAACCCAGTAAGGGCTGGGAATAATGACCTCATCATCGTCATCGCAAATGACTTGGAAAATATTGTAGAGAATATGTTTTGACCCACTTCCTATAAAAACATGGTCTTTAGAAATATTTTGATTAAATTTATTATAATTTTCAGCAATTTTATCACGAAGTTCTGGAATTCCATCAACGGGACTATACCGGGTTTTGTTTTCCATAAGTGCTTTTTGTGTGGCCTCCAGAATGGGTAAAGGGGTTTTGAAATCTGTTTCACCAACATTGAGCTCGAGAATTTTTTTCCCTTGAGATTTAAGAAGAGTGACCTTTGAAGAAAATTCAATACTTTTGGAAGGGGTAATGGAATTGACTCTTTTAGAAAGGTTCATTTTATCTCAGTTTGTTTTTATAATCTCTGTTTGTTGTTCTACAGATTCCTTATGAATAATCTGGTAGATTTCTCTAATATAGTCTTCTTTAAGTCCTAATTGAATACCCTTGGTTATTCTATTTTTTATAAGGCCATACATGCGAGACTTTTGGAAGGGAAGAATATTATTTTTCTTTTTGGTTAAACCAATTTGATGAACAACATTCATTCTTCTATAAAGGATTTCCAAAAGTTCCTCGTCTATAGGATCTATTTCATTTCTTAATTTATCAAGCTTTGATTTACCAGAATGACCTTTTGAAAAGTATGAGTGTAGATTTTGAAGAATGAAGGAGAGTGTTGGAGGGGTTATTTGTTGGTGAGAGTCTGATAAGGCCAATTCTGGTTTTATATGAGATTCAATCATAAGACCATCCATATCTAGTTCTAATGCTTCTTTTGAGATATGTTCTATAAGTTCTCTTTTGCCTCCCATATGACTTGGGTCACAAATTAAGGGAACCTTGGGAAAAGTTTCCCTTAACTTTAAAGGAATTTCCCAACTCGGCCTATTTCTGTATTTACCTTTTATTCCGGGAGAAAAACCGCGATGAATAGCGCAAAGGTTATTAAGCGATGCGGCCTGAAACCTTTCAAAAGCTCCAACCCAAAGAGACAGATCTTGATTAACTGGGTTTTTAATCATAATAGGATAATTTGTTCCTTTTAAGGATTCGACTATTTCTTGAACAGCAAAGGGACTTGTGGTTGTTCTTGCTCCAACCCACAGAATATCAATATTGTGCTGGAGAGAGAGTTCAACATGACGGGGATTTGCCACTTCTACGGCCGTTAAAAGACCCGTTTCCTTTTTGACTTGTTCGAGCCAAGGAAGACCCTTTTCTCCAACACCCTCAAAACAACCAGGACGGGTTCTTGGTTTCCAAATTCCGGCCCTAAATATCTGGACCTTCTTTGTTTTATGAAGGGCCCTTGCTGTTTGAATAACTTGCTCTTGCGATTCAGCGCTGCAAGGTCCGGCAATTATGAGAGGTCTTTTTTTCAAATTTTGAAAGTCCATAAAATTTCCTTTTTAAAAGTAGGACTTAGAAAAGTTTTTAAAAGGCTTAGGGGTGAAAGTAAAGTTAATGGCAGCCATGTTTGTTATAAGTTAAATTAATACCCAGTATCCATATGAAGACATGTTTGATTTTCTTTGAGGATAAAGTATTTTAAGGCGTCAACAAGCGCATCCCAGCTTGCTTCTATAATGTTTTCATTCATTCCTACTGTTGAAAAGGGCCTAGTACCTTCAAATTGGTGTTCGATAATCACTCGAACCTTGGCCTTGGTTCCATCATGACCGTCGATAATTCTCACTTGATAGTCTGTTAATTTGAGTTGGGTAACTTTTGGGTAAAAAGGAATAAGGGACTTTCGAAGGGCCTTACTTAAGGCATCTATAGGTCCAACCCCTTCCGAAACGGCCATTTTTTTTCTCCCTTCAAAGAAAAAACTTAATGATGCCTCAGAAAACTTTTTCTTACCAAAATTAATATCACTGATCTTTAAATAATCCTTTTGGAGAAAAGAATCTTTAAAACCAAGTATCTCTCTCAATAAAAGCTCAAGACCAGCATCCGCTCCCTCAAATGATAGGCCCTCTTTTTCTTTTTCCTGAATTAAGTTTAATATTTTTTTGATAATTGTTTTATTCTCAAGTTGAGGGTATTGATCTTTGAATTTTGAGAGAATATTGGATCGACCTGAAAGTTCACTAATTAAAATATTTCTTTTGTTCCCTATAAGTTCAGGTTTTATATGTTCATAAAACTCAGGGGCCTTATCAATAGCACTTACGTGAATTCCTCCTTTGTGAGAAAAAGCATGTTTTCCGACAAAGGGTTGGTTCTCTCGATCTTTGGAATGAGTGAGTTCCCAAATCTTTTGACTTATTTTAAAGAGATTTTTTAACCCGTCTGATGGAAGGCAGTTATAACCTTTTTTTAATTGGAGGTTGGGAATAACACTGGTGAGATCTGTATTACCACAACGTTCGCCAATACCGTTAAAGGTTCCCTGAACTTGTTTACATCCAGAAAAAACTGCATCTAAAGTATTGGCGACAGCTAAGCAACCATCATTGTGAGCGTGAATTCCCCACTTTATATTTTTTAATATTTTTAGATTTCCAACAATGGTCCTTATTTCTTCAGGAAAAGAACCACCATTGGTATCGCAAAGAATAACTCTTTCTGCACCGGCCTCATGGGCCGTCTTAATAACTTTTTCTGCATAAACTGAATTACTTTTATACCCATCAAAAAAATGCTCGCAATCAAAAAAAATAGGCCTTCCTGTTTCTTTTTTTAAATACTCAATGGAATCTCTAATCATTAACAAATTTTCATCAAGAGAAACATTAAGTGCCTCTAACACTTGCCTATCCCAACTTTTTCCAAAAAGGCAATAACAGTCAGCATTTGAGTCCACCATTTGGCGAAGAAAAAAATCATTATGAGGTAGGGTTCCCTTTCTTCTTGTTGAGGAAAAAGCTGCAATTTTAGTATTTTTTAAAGGAAGCTCTTTGACCTTTTTAAAGTATAACTCATCCTTGGGGTTAGATCCCGGCCAACCCCCTTCAATAAAGTCAACACCTAAGTCATCTAAGATCTTTGTAATGACAAGCTTTTCTTCAACTGAAAAGCTTATACCGGCCCCTTGTGAGCCATCTCTTAGAGTTGTATCGTAGATTTCTATTTTTTGCATAGTATCTCCAGCTTTTTAACAATTTCGTCGCCCATTCTTTTTGTACCAATAATTTTTTGAGACTCATTGGATTGAAGGTCTTTTGTTCTCAATCCATCATTAAGAACAAGACTGACAGCATTTTCAATAAGTCCTGCCGCCTTTTCTTCTTTTAATGAATGTCGAAGAAGAAGTGCGCCTGATAATATTTGAGCAATCGGATTTGCAATATCTCTTCCCGCAATATCTGGGGCCGTTCCTCCCGCAGGTTCATAAAGTCCAAAATTGTTTTGACCAAGGCTTGCTGAAGGAAGAAGACCAAGTGAACCACAGAGACTAGCACACTCATCGGAAAGGATATCTCCAAACATATTAGGGCAAAGTAAAACATCAAATTGTGAAGGGTTTAAAATAAGTTGCATAGAAGCGTTGTCTACATAGAGGTCTTGGTACTCAACATCTGGAAAATCTTTAGCAACCTTATTAACGGTCTCTCGCCAAAATTTCATTGAGGATAAAACATTGGCCTTATCGATAGAGGTAACCTTTTTCCCCCTCTGTCTTGCTAAAGAAAAAGCAAGATGGGCAATTCTTTGAATTTCGCTTTCGTAGTAAACAAGGGTATCAAAATATCCTTTTTCCCCATTTCTTTCACAAGTTCCTTTCTCCCCAAAATAAATACCACCTGTTAGTTCCCTTACGCATAAAATATCAAAGTTTGGCGATGTTTTATTGGGATCAAGGGGACAGAGTTCAGGAAGCCCTTTTGCAGGTCTAAGATTGGCAAAGAGGTCAAAATGTTTTCTTAGTTTTAAAAGGGCGGCCCTCTCAGGTTGCCTGTTCGGGGGAAGAGACTCCCATTGAGGGCCACCGACCGATCCAAAAAGGACGGCATCACTTTGTTCACATAATTTTAGCGTTTCTTGGGGAAGGGCCTCTCCATGTTTGTCGATTGCCATTCCTCCAACATCTCCGAGGGTAAAAATGAGGTTTAGTCCTAATTTTTGATCGAGGTAGGTAAGAACTTTAAGCGCCTCATTCATAACTTCTGGGCCTATACCATCACCTGGAAGGATAGATATTTTTTTCATTTCATGAACCCCTTTTGTTTGGCGTAGGAAAAAATGTCTCCTGCCTTTATAATTTCTTTGATAAAACCCAGTTCTCCAAGCTCCACGGTTTCACCAGTTCTGACATTTTTAAGAAGGGAGTTTTCCAAATCAACTTCAGCTTGGTCACCTGTTTTAAAAATGGGAGTAGTTTTGTATTCCATAGGGGGGAAAAAACCGCCATCAACAGAGTTACGATAAAAAATTCGGGCAAAAGACTTGGCAATGACGACATCAACGCCGGCCTCCTTAAGGGCCAAAGGAGCATGCTCTCTTGATGAGCCACATCCAAAGTTTTTACCTGCAAGAATAATATTAAAGGGGGATTTATATTCTCCTTCAGAAACAAAGGTTCCACCTTTGGGAAGCCCTGAGAGAGCATACTTACCATAAAGTTTTCTTTCTTCAGGATCATTGGTTTTATAAACAAGGTGTTTGGCCGGTATAATTTGATCGGTGTCTATGTTATCGCCTAGGCAAAAGACCTGACCTTTTATGAGGTTATTCATTTTTTCTCCTTAATTAACAAATTCTCTTGGATCCGTAACTTTACCAGTTAAGGCACTTGCAGCAACGGTATAGGGGGAGGCCAAAAATATTTCAGCTTGGCGACTTCCCATTCGGCCAGGAAAATTTCTATTTGTTGTTGAGATAACTCTTTGAGCATCGTTGGCCCTGCCGAAAGTGTCATCTGGTCCACCAAGGCAAGCAGCACAGCTTGGTCTGCCTATTTTTGCACCACTTTCTATAAAAATTTCATAAAGAGTTTTATTTCCCAAAAATGTTGTTCTAAGTTCTCGGTCCACTTGAGTTGTCGCCGGTACAACGAAAGTATCTATGGCGACTTTTTCTCCTTGGAGAATTTTTGCCGCGGCCAAAAAGTCCGTAAGTTTTCCACCTGTGCAAGAACCGATATAGGCCCTTGTGAGTTTCTCATGACCGAGCTCTTCAGCAGGCGAAACATTATCTGGTGAATGAGGTTTCGCGACAAGGGATTTTAACTTTTCTCCTGAATACTCTCGCTTTAAACTGTAGGCATAACCTGAGTGGGATTGGTAAAGTTCAAAAGGTCCCTTTTCATTACCTTTTAAATATTCACGTGTTTTGTCATCGGCCTCAATAATGGCACTTTTTCCCCCACATTCAATGGCCATATTGCAAAGGGTCATCCGTTCTTCCATGTTGAGATCATTTATAAGCTCACCTGAAATTTCGAGGCTTTTGTATGTTCCTCCATCAACGCCTATATCACCTATAATTTGCAAAATGAGATCTTTGGCCATGACATGTTTAGGGATTTTCCCATGAAAAACAAATTTAAGAGTTTCAGGAACTTTTAGCCAAAGCTTACCTGTTCCTAAAACAAAGGCAGCATCCGTATTTCCTACACCTGTGGCAAACATACCAAAAGCACCTGCGGTACATGTATGACT
>JAOMEV010000043.1 GCA_028346125.1 Bacteriovoracales bacterium
ACTTTTTTGGACTCTAATTTATTAGGAATTAACGCATAAAAATGGGGTGTTAAAATTTCTTCTGAGAAGTAACCTCTTATTTTTTTTTCTAAGAACTCTTTTTGTACAAAAAAAATAACTAATAAGATGCTAAAAAGCACAAAAAAGCTAAACCGGAATGGCCCATATTTCAAACATTTAAAGAATTCTTTTAGATAAAACATGCATGCCCCGAATAAATTAGCTTTCCTTTATCCAAATAGATAATTCTTCCATTAAATTTTTTAATTAATTCGCGGTTATGTGTTGCCCAAATACATGTTGTTCGGTATTTGGAGTTCACAAAATCCAAGATTTCATAAACTTTTAACGCCTTCTCTGTATCTAAAGAACTTGTGGGCTCATCCAAAAGTAAAACCTGAGGTCTACTAAGGAGCGCCCTTATTAAAGCTACCTGCTGCTTCAACCCGCCATTGGCCTCTGAAACTTTCAAATTGAGCATCTCATGTATAGAAAAAAACCTACAGTAGTTCTGCATCTCTTTTTTAAATTCTCTTTTTGATTCGTATATAAAGTTATCAAAAGAAAGCCAAAGATTTTCTTCTAAGGTCTGATCCTGAAGAAGCCTTAAATCTTGAAACACTCTGGTTATAAATTGATCTCTATCGTTGAATTTAAACTTTCCTTCACTTGATTTTATTTCGCCTGCAAGAACCCTTAGCAGGGTTGTCTTACCTGCCCCTGAAACGCCAGTAATAAAAAGAATTTCTCCTTTAGATACTTTTAAAGAGATATTCTTCAAAGCGTATTTATTCTCAAATCTTATCCCAATATTCTCTAGGGAAAAGATATCCCCACCCTCTAAAAATTTTTTTTTATCGGATATTCCAACCTCTGTTTGCATAATAAATTAGACCTTAGAAGAATTGAATTAATCAGGTTCTATAATTTATCGATTCATCCATGTATAAGTATATCTTAGGGAAAGCTTTTAGGTAAAGGAAGTTTTAGATAATAAAAGATTAATCCTCTATAATAAGGCCTTCCTTAATTAATAGTTCATGAGCTGAATATGAACAAAAAACGTTAGGAATAAAATTGTTCGTTTTCTGAAGACTTGAAATAATTGAGTTTTCGACTTCTGCAAGTAACTTAATATCACCATTATCAAAACTTATTTTTACTGGATCTCTTTCCAGCAACAAATTTGGTCCAATTTTATCTTTGACTATTTTATTGTAAGATTTAACAAATGTTATTTCTTTTGTAGGCAAATCAGGAATTATCCAATCCTTTTCCTCTCCTTTTTTTAAAATAAAATCTGTAAGCTCTTTAACTTTATTTTCAACCTTTTTTATAATTTTATAGTTTTTTTGGAAGTCATCCTGATTAAGTAAAAGCTGTCTAAACTCTTGTCCTTTTATGGTTTTTGCTCCTCTTGAAAAGAGAAGTGTCGATGCCATATCCTTAATCGCAGGACTCTTATCAAATTTTCCTTTCATATAACATTCTTGAACCCTGCTCATAAAATAACTATCATTGAATTGATAAAACCTTTCAGGTGAATGAGCAATAATTTCAAGAAGGTCACTATATTTTAAAATCTCTCCTTTCTCTAAAAGGTAGAAACATATCTTTTCAGCTATAGCATCATACTTTGCTCCTCTCGGAGACCTTATAACTTGAGAATACCAATTAAACCTCGATGAAAGGAAATCACTTACGCAATGAACAGCATTTTCTTTAATGGTGAGTATTTCCTTTCCACTAATTACCTCTTTTTTGAAATGGTGAAGAAGGTAATAGCGATCATATGTTCCATATTTTAGACCAGTATAATGAGCATCTCTGAGAAGGTAATCCATTCTATCGCAATCAATCTCTGAGTGAAGAATTTGATTTGCCAAAATACTTGGAGACTTACCTTTAACCAAATCTGAGATCTTTTGAGGATCATGGCCATATTTTTTTAAGATATTGGTTACCCCGCCCTCAAAGTCAGTATTTTTTATTATAAAAGACCCTAAATGCTCATGATCATCTGCCAAACCCTTCCCATTTTTTGCATTAGTCGTTTCAGCAAACTTTATGTAGGCCATTTCTGTTGTATGGGAAAACATAAATGTTCCCAAATCATGCATTAAAGCTCCCAACCGAATGGCCTGATGAAACTCAACGTCTTTATTAGCTGGTTTTTTCTCCATGAGGTCGCCTTCTGCGACTGCCTTACCACAAGACTGTAGAATTTTATGTGCATTGTACATAACACCGATAGAGTGGCCAAACCTTGAATGCTCTGCTCCTGGAAAGAGATAAAATGAGAACCCAAGTTGCTTAATCCATCTTAAGCGCTGATAAAAAGTGGAATGAATGATCTCCCATTCAACTGGTGTAAGTCTTATAAAGCCATAAATGGGATCGAAAATTCTTCTGATTTTTGTTGGAACATCCATGTATTCCATATCGACGGTAGGGGTTTGTGAGTTTAGGAATAATTACTATTTTAATTATTCCTTAAGGTTACTGGACCTTTCTACTTCTTTTTTTCTTTTTATGGCCATATTTTGCTTTAACTGCTTCAAGCATCATTACAGCTTCCCTTCTAAGATCATTATCGCTTATAAAACGATAAAAGTTTTCTACTTCTGGAGATTTTCTAAAGTTTCTAAGAGTAATAAAGTTTTCAGCTGGTAGTGCTTTTTTATCTTTGATTTCATCTAACATTATATTCTCGCTCATTTGTTTGCCTCCATTACTCTTACAATTTTCAAATAACTTTATAAAGTATTTATTATATCAAAACCTATAAATCTACTAAACATTCGTGGATATCATCCCATAACTGTGGAGCTTATTGTAGAGAGTTTTAACTGTAATTCCCAATGTTTTAGCTGTTTTAGTCTTGTTTCCACCAAGAAAGCTTAACGTTCTGCATATATGTTTCTTTTCTAAATCACCAAGAGTCATTTCAACGTAGCTCTCTTCCTCTTTTTTTCTAACCTCTTCAGTATTGACCTCATTGGAGTCCAAGTCTGGAAGGTGAGACACTTCGACTATGCTGCTCTGTGACATCAAGATTGATCTTTTCAAAACACTCTGCAATTCGGAAATATTTCCAGGCCAATCATATTGCCCTAGGCGACTAAGAGCTCTTGGAGAGAGTGACTTTTCCTCACCATCTACTTTAAATTCGGTTGTGGATAAAAAGTAACCTGCGATACACCTTAAGTCTTCTATTCTTTCTTTTAAGCTTGGCACTTCTAATACAAAGGCATTGATTTTATAAAATAGATCTTCTCTAAACTTCTGCTTATCAAAAACTTCACCTTTTAAGTCAACTTTCGTCGTTGCCATAATTCTAACGTTCGATCGAAAAGGTGATTTACCATTAGCTCTATAAGCAAAACTATCTCTTAAAAATTGTGAAAGCCTAGACTGTCCTTCCTCGCCAAGGTTTTCAATATTTTTTATTAAAAGACTACCTTTGTCAGCAAGTTCCAAAAGACCTAACTTTGTATTTTGAGACTTATCTAGACCTTTAGATTCGTATCCAAAGATTTCCTTAATAAGGTCATCTTCATTATATGAGGAGCAATCAATCGTTAAAAAAGGGTTATCCTTTCTACTTCCTCGGCAGTGAATCCTTTTTGCTAAAATTTCTTTACCTACCCCTCTAGCTCCTTTTATAAGAAAATTGATATCTGAGTGGGAAAGCTTATCAGCTAGGTTTAAAACCTTAATCATTTTTTCAGAGCTGGATAAAATCTTTTCTTCCGTAACTTGGTATGATCTCTGATCTAGGTGACCATCTTTTTGGTTTTGAATTTCTTTTTCTTGAATTTCGATCTTCTTAAGCAATGCAGCATTTAAATGCTTTGCTGTTAGGTACATTTTAATATTAGAGATGGGTCTTATTATTTTTTGTAAAGTCTCCCTAATAGCATCAACCAACTCCTCATTAAAGCTAAGCTCTTTTGAGAAGTTTTGAAAGTGAAGAGTCGCGATTACAATCCCATCATGCTCTATAGGAAGACAAAGTTCAGATGAAATTCCTATTTTTAAATCACCTGAAAAAATGGGGTCTCTTTTTACATTATTTGAGAAGTAAGGCCTCTTAGTTCTTAAGACATATCCACCAGATCCTTCATTTATAAGGAGGCCTTTAGGAGTAGGACCTTTTTTACCTACTGTTGAAATCAACTTTAAGGTATCCCTACCTTCTATATCTTTACCTTGAAAGTAGTAGGCCAATACCCTATCTACATTAATTTCTTTTTTAAGAAATTCGGACAATGTGTCAAAAAACAACTTTTCATCCAAAGTTGAAAAAAGAAAAGATTCAAGGTTTTCTATGCCGAAATAATTCTTATTTAGTAAGTTTTCCATCCCGTCTCCCATGCATTGATTGCATTGCGTTATATAAAAATAATACATGGTGTTAGTTTTTTTTACAAGATAAAAAAGGTCAACTGTTTATTAATTTTACAAATTTTCAGAATTTCAAGGGTTTATACCATCTAGGAGTTGTACAGAAGCCTATTCCCTTTGTAACCCTCCCAAGAATCCCTCCTTCTTTATCCATAATGTATATATCTTGGACGGTTCTCTTTTTTGAGACCTTTTTGGAGCTAAAGGCAATAAATTGGCCATCAGGGGAAAAAGTTGGCTCCTCATTTGAACCAAAGTTTTTCGTTAACCTATAGATTTGACTACCATCCTTTGTAATTTTGAAAATATCAAAGCTATTATCAACCCATGAAGAAAACGCTATCTCTTTGCCAGAGGGTGAAAAACGAGGGGTCGCATTAAATCGTCCAACAAACCCTATTCTTTTAATATCTTTCTCTTTTCCTGCAGGGTCGGCCAGGTAAATCATGGCCTTCCCAGACCTGTTAGATAAAAAAGTTAAAAGACTTCCGTCTTTGGATAAATCTGGATCGACATCTACCCCAAAATGATGAGTGATCATCCTCAATTGATTTGTTCGAAGGTCAATTTCATAAATTTCAGCATTACCTGTATGGGATAAAGTAAGAATGACCTTATTTCCGTCGGCAGAAAAAACTCCTCCCGAATTGATTCCCCTTCGGGAAGAAATTATTTTAGACCTCATAGTTTTTAAATCCATTGAGTAAAGGTTCAAATTCTTTTTGCCCGTTCCAGATCTTATAAGACTATAAAGAACCTTATTTCCATCTAAAGATACAGAGGGAGAAATTACAATCCCCTTGTGGTAAGTCAAACGTCTCAAATTTTTGCCATCAAAATCTATAGAATAAAGTTCTTTGATAACATTTTTAGGCCATTTTTGTATTTCTGAAACAAATATAATCTTGGAGTTAAAAATAGATTCTTCATTTTCGATATTTTGAAATATTAAGTCCGCTAAAAAGTGGGCCTTACTTCTAACATTTTTTGTTTTAAAAGTTCCATTCATTTTCAACACTATTTTTTTGTTATAGGCATCTAAAAGTTCAGTTTTAAACTGAAGAGACCTATTATTCTTTCCCTTTTCAAACAAAAATTTCACAACATATTTAAACTGACGGCCTGACCAGTAATCAAAGTTATTCAAATCAATATTTGATACTTTTTCTTTCGTTGAGTTAATAACTTGAAATCTTTTTTTATAATAACCAAAGTCATTAGAAAAGATTGAATGAAATTCTTTAATAATATTTTCTTGGTATAAATTAAAACGGTCTTTAAAGTAAGGTCGCTGAAAGAGTATCTTTTGTTTATCTAAGGAAGCTTCCCCTATCTCAATAATTACTTTTCCATTCGCTGCCAATGATATATTTGAAGTCATTAAAAGCCCGCAAAGCAAGAAAAAAATCTTCATCCTCAACCTCATTTGTATTTACAAAGGAAAACCTAAAATAAGGTCTCCATTTAAAACTCGTTCTCTAATTTTAAAACTAACGGAAGGAAATGGCGCGGCGTTCTCAACTGTTTGAAGTGCTCTCTTATCATACTCTTCATTTCCACTTGATTCATAAACATGTAATCTTAAAAGATCACCATTTGTTGAGATAAATATTTGAATCCTGCATCTAACATCTGGTTGATCCTTAAGATATTCAGGCAATTTCCAATATTCTTTTACAGAAGCTCTTACTTTTTCAATATAATCTTTGAAGGCCTTTAGGTCTATTTCTTCATTAGAAAGAGTCTCTCCATCAATTAAACTTTCTCCCTTGCTTATTTTATTGCCTTCAATTAACAAGTTTTTAATTATTTTTTTACTCTTTCGGCCTATTTTTATATTTGAATTTCTTCCATAATTAATTTTGCTTCTTGTTTTTAAAGTCTTAACTTTCTCCGTTCCCAAATCCTTAATTAAATCTAGGACATTATTTTTTTCCTGTTTGACAGCAAAATTTTTATTAATTTGTTTTTTTTTCCTGCGTACCTTTTTTAATTGATTAATCTTTTCATTTTTAGAAATCTCAACTATGTCATACTTTTTAACTTTATGATTTAAAGTTTCTTTTACATATTTTGCTTTTTTAAACTTGGCCACTTTCTCTTTTTTGAAGCTATTATCCAAATTGAGTTTTTTTAATTCATTCATAGTAAGTTTAGGCATGGAAACGACATCAACCCTAACATAAGAGCTAATCTTTTTCGTATGAGGCTTATTTGAATGGAAAAAAGAAGAATCAATTGCATAGGCCAGAAATAGAATTAAAATATGGATAGCAGAAGATAAGATAAAAAATGAATTAATATTTAACTCTGTTTCCCTATTTTCTTCTTGTAAAAAATCTTTCATCACATCCATCTAATAACCTATTTTTTCCCTTCTATTTCAGTTATTAATGATATATTTGAAATCCCAGTGGATTTAAGATCACTCATGGCCTGTGCAATTACACCGTATTTAAGTCCATAATCCGCTCTAATAAAAACCATTTTTGTTTTTAATTTTTCTAACAGCTGATTAGTTTGTAAAACTAGATCACGCCTATTTATTCTAACCTTTCCTAGAAAGAACTCCCCATTTCTTGTGATAGAAAGAATAACTTGTTTATTATTTAAATTTACAGAACTTACCCTTTTTGTGCGCGGAAGTTTTAATTTTATATCATTCAGCATCAAGGGCGTTGTTATCATAAAAATAATAAGAAGAACTAGCATAACGTCAACAAGGGGAGTTACATTAATTTCTGACATCATTTTATTTTCATTCTTAAATCCCATACCCATATTTTATCCCCACATTTAATATTTCTTTCCCTGAGTTGAAATTGTTCTTTCAATTAGGTTTAGCAAATCTCTTGAAAAGTTTTCCATTTCACTCACAGCATTGCTATTTTCTTTCGTAAAATGGTTAAAAAACCAGACCGCAGGGATAGCCGCGGCCAAACCTATAGCAGTAGCAACCAAGGCTTCCGCAATGCCTGGAGCGACCCGCTCTAGACTTCCCCCTCCCTCGGCCAGGCCGGTGAAAGAATTAATTATTCCCCATACGGTTCCAAATAATCCAACAAATGGAGATACTGAGCCAATGCTTGCCAAGGTAGATAATAAGTTTTCTAATCTTGCATTAGCTTGATTCATACCATTTTGAAGGGATCTTTCGATGGATTTAAGTCCGAAGGTATTGAAGTGCTCATTATCTGAAATTTCTAAAATTCTATTCAATTCATTATACCCCTCAATAAAAATTTCTCTTGAAGGAGAGAATTCCATCAACTCCGCTTTATACATAATTTCCTTAAGGGAATCTGATTTTCTAAACATGCTTTGAAATTCTTCATCATTTTCTCTTAATTTAGATAAAGTTTTTCTCTTCTTTAAAATAATACTCCAAGAAAATATGGAGGCCAGTATGAGAACCAAAAAGACACCTTTTACAACAAAGCCTGATTCCAATACTATTTTTAAAAGATCAATTTCAGTAGAGGCCATTTTTTATTATCTCCGTTAAATTATAAATAATTTAATTCTTGTTTTTTATTTTTTTTCATAAATAAGTACACTGCCCCGACAAAGAAAAGAGCAAGCACTTCAACAATCGTAATTTTTTTGTGCATTTTATAAACAGTAAAGTTCTCTCCCCAAACAGGATCTAATCCAAATAAGGTATTTAGAGGACTCGCAAATAACATCAAATAAAGTAACGAGTAGCTCCAATTTGTTCCCTCTAAATACTCCAAAAACAAAATAAAAAAGAAGTGTATATAAATTAAGAAGTGTATCTCATTTCCAAAAATTGTCATATTAGATGAGTTCACACCCAAAATTAATCCAAAAGAAAACTTTGTAAAGACCATAAAAATAATTGGGCAAAGAAAAGTTTTGATCAGTATTAGTTTTGATTTAACTGGATAAATTCGATCTAAGGAGTTCAGCACAAAGACATCAATAAGAAAAAATAGCAAGAAACAAACAAATGAAATCGAAATATTCCCTAAATTGACTGTTGAGTTATTTATCAAATGTGGTCTACCTAAAAAGATATAAGAAGTAATTAAGAAAGTTATAACAACAAAAATTTCCTTTTTTGGATAAATAAAACCATTTACAATCATATCCCTTATTGGTTCTTTAGATGAGTTTTTAAGGTTCACAAATTTCAAAATAATAAAAAGGGATAAAAATTTTGTTATTGTAATAACTTCCCAACCATTATGATAAATCCAATTCTCTATAACATTAATAGGATGATCCAGAATAAAATGAAAGAAGGTAAAGACCGAAATGAAAAATAAATGGGTTAACCAAACCAATACATTGAATAAAAAATAATAAGTAAGTATATAGCAAATATTTTTTAAGTTTACTCTTTCCATTTTTTACAACTTTTTTCCACGTCCCAACCAGTTTAATTGTAACTCAGGTGATGGGTATATATTAACGTAAGAACTATAACTCTTTTTATTTCTGACCAAATAATTTATTTTTCTTAAAAGCTTAAAATAGATTGATTGATATTCAGGGTGACCTTTTAAGTAGTTATTAACTTCTTTAGTCACATCAAATTGTTGTTGAAAATTAAAACCCTTTTTAAAAATGAACTGATTGTATCTCTGATGTACTTTTATAAAATCCTGCTTCTTAAACTTCCCTTTTTTGAAAGTTTTCCCTAAGTGAGATTTAAAATCCTTTAACGAAACAAATTCTTTGAAATAACCTTTATTCATTCTTATAAAATCTTCAAAAAGCAAAATTGAAATTTCTTGCTTGGTTAAATCCAGCGTTCTCATAAAAGGAAGGGAAAGAAGAAAAATATATTCATTTTTATTTGCTGGTAAAGAGAAATGAGTAATGAGTGGTGTATCTATAATTAGGATTTTGAATCTTTTTTCTAGAAAACTCATCTTTTCTAGAAAAGACTCAAAGTGCTTATGAATTCCATAGTCAGGTTTTTTAAAATCCCATTTCAGCTTCTGAACATTTAAAACTAACCAATACTCGGTTAAGAAGTTCCATATTTCTTCCTCTGAAGGGATTGCATAGGATTTTTCAATTTTCACAACTCTTTTTTTGACAACCCTAGATAACGCTTTCTTTTTTGCGTTGACAACTTTTTCCAGCTGATCATTTTTTAAAATATTTTTTATCGATTTAAAATCTAAAAGCTCTGCCTTCTTCTCGTCAACGGTCTTTTCTTTCCCAAAAAGGGGTGTAAATAATAATGCAGTAATAAAGAATATTAGTCTCACTTTGTTTTCCCCTCAAAATATTGATCATTTAACTGGGCCCAATAAAGCATCTCAGTTAATTTAATATTAAACTCATCAAAAAATTTTGGAAATTTATCTTGAAAACAAATTGGTTTTTTCTTATTTAAAAAGCTTTTTTTTATATAACCTTTATAAGGTCCGACCTTAATTAACGACCATTCTTGACTTAGCTCTTCCACACGTACCTTATGTCCACAGCTTAGGAGACTTAACGGATCTGAATTGCGTACAGGGTTTTGGCCAAGAGAAATGAAGTTTTCATTAATGAAATATTCATTCGCCTGACTAAAACAACTACAAAAAAGTAGAATGAAAAAAAATATTTTTCCCATTTTAAGCTTCCTGCTAAATTTTCCACCTAAATTGAATTGTTTCCCATTCATGACATTGAGGACATCGCCAAAATATATCGTCAGAGTTATATCCACACAACTTACAATAGTGTCGAGTCAAAGACTGTTCCAGCCCTTCTAAAAAGTTCGTCGCCTCTTCAGTAAATTCATCGTATTTTCCCAACGACATCAATAGTTTGATATACTCAATTTTCATTACCTGAGAATTATTTTCATTGTTCTTTAGGCTATCTTTTAGAACCCTATAAGCATTTCCAAGCTGATTTTTCTCTTTAAAAAACCTAACCTTTGATAAGATTATTGAGGGAGAAGGGGCCAGATCCTTGTCCTTTATTTTTAAAAAGAACTCCCTCAACAGGTTCATACATTCTTGGTAGTGATTTTTTTCAAAACTTTTCCCTTTGAATCCTTCTTCTAGGGAAACAAATATAAAAGAAGCATAGACAGGGTTCTCTTGCAATAATTCAAAAAGTAATGACTTGGCCAAATCCACCTGACCCCTGGTCAAATAAAGCTTAAGTCTCAAAATTTTTGCCGAAACGGAAGGTGCGTGTCTAAAGGCCTCTTCTAAATCTTCATCACATTTAATAACGTCACCTTTTTCAAAGTAACTCTTTGCCTTTTGAACAAGTATATGCGAAATCGTTTCCGATTGACTTTTTCTCCCAATTTTTGAAAGAGTAATTCTATAATTATAGGCTTGCTCCCAATCTTCTAAATCTTCATATATCTTACAAAGAGAAAGAACGACCTCCTCCTGATCTCTATTTATTTTTAATACGTCCTGATAGGTTTCGATGGCCTTATCGACGAACCCACCTTTATCGAAATCCTTGGCCAACTCTTTCAAGGCCCTCAGTCTCATTGATTCTTTAACTGTTTCTTTAGCGATAAGTGATCTGTGAATACTTATCGCCTTTTCAATTTCTCCATTACTTCTAAAAAGCTCACCTAAAGCAAAATAGGTTTCCAATGTCTCTCTATTTAGGTCAACAGCATTTAAAAACTCCCTAATCGCGAGGTCTTTATTTCCAGAGATAAGGTACTGAGAAGCATTAAGAAAAATTTTAGATTGGGCCTCAAAAATGGATCCTCTATATCTCTTTGATAACCTGAGCCCTGTTCCTCTCTCCATCAAGTAGTGATAGATCAAAATAGATGTAACACTCACAGAAAAAATTGTAAGCAAGTGCCCTTGAACCCAACTCCAATAAAACTCCAAAGGCCCTCCTAATTTCTATATAAAAACATAGGAATTGAACGAAATAGGTTTCCAGAAGAAATTACCTGCGCCGCTTGATCAAACCCTTCAACTAGCTCCATTAGGGAAAGCTTTTTCTTTACTTTAATAAAACTAAGACCAAATGGTCTTTTTAGCCCCAATTCTTTATGAATTTTTCTCCCAGCTTCCCAAAGTCCCCCCAACTCATCAACAAGACCATATTCGAGGGCCTTTTTACCTGAGAAAACCTGGCCTTGTGCATGTGCCCAAATATTTCCCTTAATCTTTTCTTTCCTAGTTAAGAGAATATCATCAACAAACTGCGCATGAACTCCTTTAAGAAGCTTTTTCATAAGAGACTTTTCCCCTCTTGTTAAGGCCCTTGTTGGCTGGCCAACATCCTTATATTTTCCCGATTTGATCACATTTGGATTAATCTTGGCATATTTAAATAATTTGGAGAGGTCCATAAATTGCATTATGACTCCAATTGAACCAGTTAAACATCCAGAATTTGAAAAAATCTTCCTTCCAGCAGCTCCGATATAATAACCACCACTCGCTGCAATTGAGCCAAAGCTGGAATAAACAGGTTTTCCTGATTTTTTATCTTGATCAATTCTTCTTATTTCGTGATAGATTTCCTGAGAAGGCCCTACCGCGCCACCTGGCGAATTAATTCTTACTATAATAGCATCGTATTTTTTATCCTTCTCCGCAATATGAAGCTTTTCTATAGTCTTTTTTGAATCCATGATTACGCCATTAATTTCCACAACAGCGATCGAACCACCTTTATTAGAAAAATTATCTTGAAAAGTGTTCTTCTTGAAAACACCTACTGTATAGAAAGCAAATACAACAAGAATAATGAAAAAAACTAAGACCATCAGCAGGATACCCATTATTCCTCTACTTCTAGATTCAGACACAGAACTACCTCCCACTTCAAGTTTCGACTTAGAACTCTACTTATAATCACATAAATGGGGAGTTTCGTAAAACAACAATAGGGTTAAATTAAGCCTTCTTCCAAAGGTTAAGGTCATCCATTTCACTTTTAAGTTGGCCACAGGCGGCCAATATATCTTGGCCCATAGTAACTCTGACAGTAGTTATGTAACCACGATCAAGTAATTCCTTTTGAAACCATCTAATCTTTTCATTGGAAGGTCTTTTGAAAGAAGATTGAGGATACTCATTGAAAGGAATTATGTTTATTTTTGATTGGCGTGCATTGATAAGAGAAACAAGTCCATCAATGTCCTCTTGTCTATCATTAAGGCCTTCAATCAGGATATATTCGTAAGTGATTCGCCTATAGGCCTTAAGTGGAATTTTCTTAAGTGCGGCAAAAAGCCTCTTCAAATCGTAAACTTTATTGATAGGCATAAGTTCAGTTCTAATTTTATCATGCGACGCATGTAAAGATATTGCCAAGTTTACTGGGGGAAAATCTATCAACTTTTCAATCTGAGGAACAAGCCCAGATGTCGATAAGGTTATTCTCCTTTGACCAAGACCAATACCCTTATCTTCAAGCAAAATTTCCGTTGCCTTCTTCACGTTATTAAAGTTGTGGAGAGGCTCACCTTGACCCATATAGACGACATTAGTAAACCTAACATCTTCATGAACGTTGTCCATAAGCCATCTAGTTATTGACAAAAATTGGCCAGTAACTTCTCCACTGCTCAGATGCCTTTTAAGTCCCATAGTTCCAGTATGGCAAAAAACACAGCCTATTGCGCACCCGACTTGGGATGATAAACAAATCGTTAGCCTTTCTTTTCCTGGAATGGCCACGTTTTCAACAGTCTGATCATCAGAAAACTTGGTTAAAAACTTTCTTGTTCCATCTTTTGACAATCCATGCCAAATTATTTTTGGTAACTCGAGATCTAGGTCAGTTTGAAAATGTTCTTTTATTTTTTTGGAAACATTTGTCCATTGCTCAGGATCAAAAACGAACCTTTTGTATACCCAGTTAAAGATCTGATCTGCTGCAAACCGAGCAAATGACTTTTCCTTTAAGTATTCTCTAAGCTCTTCTAAAGTAAAAGAGTACAAACTTTTTTGTCTCTCCAAAGTACCACCCACAAAATAAATTTTATTTAAACCATATTCACAATATTTTAATGAAGGTTTACTAATTAAGTGGTGAGAGATCAAGGTGTATGGAAAAAAAGACAATTACGAAAAGGCACTTAGTTAAAAAATTTCCTTAAAAATAGCTTTCTAGCACCATTTTGGCCTTTATTCTTGATGGTTTCACCTTTGTCTAAGAGGCCATTTTTTAAGCTAATTAAATCTGGAGAGCTCTCTATGGAATGATTGTAGGTTTCCAAAGTTAAAAGAACGACATCTGTAACTTGAAAGTGTTGAATTAATTTCTGACAATACTCCCTTAAATCAGAAATAGTATTAAATCCTCCCAGCAAACTTAGATCTTCTTTCTCATCACAATGATACTCTTCAAAAATGGCCTCAAGAGCTTTTTTTTCTAAATGGCCATGCTTATTGAAAGCATAATGTAAATGATATGAATCATGACCATTATCATCGACCAATTTGTCATATATGACTAAAATTTTATCCTTTTCAAAAAAATTTAAATTAGTTTTTTCACTATTATTCATAAGCGTTCCCTAATTTATGAAAAAACACCGAAGTCTAAAGATAGAGAGCCCCCTGGAAGGACTTTCACATCAATTTGATAATGAGATGTTGTAACAGAGGATTGTATTTGATCAAGCACCTTTAATAATGAGAAGTTTTTTTCCAAAGTTATCTTTAATTTTTTCTTGTAACTTGTGGGGTTATATATATTAAGTCTTCTAACTTCATCATAATCGAGGTCTAAAGAGTTAGCATCCCTTTTATTCCAAAATGAAAGGAGGTCTTCTCCACCCTTGAATTTTAAACACTTTAAACCAAATACATTTAAAACCCTTTCCCAGAAAGTATTTTTACTATTTTGGGAAAGAGGACTTAAAGTTTTGCCGTAAAAAGTTAAAAAGTGACCTTCACCTAGTAAAATATGTTCGAGAGCGCACTTGAAATTTATCTTTTCTGAGTTTAATTTATTTTCCAAAATAAAAAGTTCTAATTTTTTTAAAAGACCCTCGTCCATTTCCGAAACATCAAGTAAAACCTTACCGCCGTTCATAAAAATTTTCAGTAAGGTATTCAAACCTTTCAATTTCAATCCAAGCCCAGAAGCAAAAATTACTTTCTCACTATAATCCTTGTCTTCAAAGAAGGTCAAAGAATCCAATGTGCAAATCTTGTAGGTAAAGGGATATTGTTTTTTTAATATAGGTAAAACACCGATAGAACTCCAAAATTTTTCTGATTGTAAGTAGTGATAAAACTCAAATGTATGATATGGAAGAAACTGAGAAGTTCCTTCATCTATATATAGCTCTTTTTGAAAAACAGACACATTTATGCATTTCTCAACAATTTCTCGAAATTGTCTTTTTATAATTTCTTTTTTTTTATCCTCTGGTAAAAGCACAGAAGAAGGAATGAAATCTCGAACTAAACTTTCAAATAGACCAGAGGAAAAAATCTCCGACTCGTCAAAGTCAAAAGCTCTCGAAAGTAAGTCTCGATGTCCCCCTCCAACAAAAATATAAGGTAAAGACCTTTCCCAATAACCTTCCAAAGCTTCTTGCGCACAGCTAACATATAGGCTTTTAATTGAAGAAAAAAACTCTTTTTTGGCCTTGATCTCCAATTCCCCAGGGTTTAACGCTTTGGCCTTTTTCATATTCTGGGCCACCGTTCGATTTCCTTCTTCCTTCAGATAGCGTCCAAAAGCATCATCGAAAACTCTAGAATTATCTGTAAGGTAATCGCAGACTTCCGATCCTTCTAAATAATGACTCTGAATTCCATAAACGGATGCTTCTATGTTTTCTTGATAAAAAAACTCCCCAAGTTTAGAAACGAAAAAGGAAAACCCAAGAAAAACCCGATTATCAAAAAATGAATACATTTTGTTAATTCGACCTTCAGGGTCAGCAACACCATAAATCGCATTTTCTTTATTCAAAGAAGGAAATCTTGAAAGAACATGAGGCACTCCTCCATTAGGCAAAAAAGGTGCTGGACCAAGCGGCAACAGGAAAATAGCTTCTTTTCCAAGCTCCCTAATTACAGATACCAGCTTTTTTAGGTTGGCCTCAGGGTTATTTCCCAAAAAATCGATGTCCTCATGTCCTTTATGATGTATCGACCAGTTTATAGGGCAAAGAACAACCCTAGAAGAAAAATCCTCTAGTTTACTTTTCCACAGGGAAGACGAAGTTTTCCAATAAAAAAACCAGTTCTCACCGGGAAATATTGAGTCAAGTTCCCTAAGTACGGGAGTCGTCAATGACAATTTTTACCTCACTAGATGATACCAACTGAAATTTTACCTCTTGATTTTTAATGATGTAAAGTTGTCATTCTTTCTTAACTTAGGTAGATTCAATCGTTTCGTCACTATTGACACACCTTTCCAAAGAGGTATTCTCATGTGGTTTTTCAACGATGAAGAAAGAGAACTCCAAAAAGTATGTAGGGACTTTGCTCTTAAAGAGCTTGCCCCTTTTGCTCAAGAAAATGACGAAAAAGAACAGTTTAATATTGATGCCTTTAAAAAAATGGGGGAGCTGGGTCTTTTAGGTATTACCGCAGATCCCAAATATGGCGGAGCTGGACTTGGTGCAACTGCAGCAACAATCGTCATGGAAGAATTCGGAGCGGTCTGTGCTTCATCAACTTTAAGTTATCTGGCCCATGCGATACTTTGCGTAAATAACATCCAGCAAAATGGTAGTGAAGAACAAAAAGAAAAGTTCTTACCCAAACTCATTTCTGGTGAGCATATCGGATGTATGGGTATGTCAGAGCCAGAATATGGATCAGATGCGCTTGGTATCCAGACAAAAGCTGTTAACCATAAAGACCATTATTTAATTAATGGTGCAAAGATGTGGATCACTAACGCCCAGTACTCAGATATAGCTTATATTTACACCAGAACAGGCAAAAACAAAAAGGACCTCACGACTTTTATCCTAGAAAAAAGCAATGGTGATTTTTCCGTAGGGAAACCCATCCATAAAATGGGAATGAGGGCCTCACCTACCGGCGAACTTATTTTTGAAAATAGTAAAGTTCCATTAAATTCAAGGGTGGGTAATGAAGGTGAGTCGACTTACCATATGATGAAAAACCTTGAAATTGAAAGAATTACTATTTCTGGAATTTCTCTAGGAATTGCAAGGTCCTGCGTAGATCAATGCCTGAAATACTCTTCTGAAAGAAAACAGTTTGGGAAAAAAATTGGTGACTTTCAACTTATTCAGAAAATGATCGCTGAAATGTCAACAGAAACAGAAATGATGAAACACTTTCTCTATTCTGCTTGTAAAGAATATGACCAGGGTAAAAAAGGTCCTGTCATGGCTGCTCAAGTAAAACTGGCCCTTCCAAAAATGGCAACTAAAATAGCTCTGGATGCCATTCAACTCCACGGAGGGTATGGTTATAGCAGAGAGTTCCAACTCGAAAGATATCTAAGAGATAATAAGCTCAATGAAATAGGTGCAGGTACAAATGAAGTGATGATTATGATCATTGCAAAGACTTTATTAAAAGAAAGTCAATAACTCACTTCTTTTGTTCAATGTCCAAATTCTAGGAAAGTTCTATCCTCTTTGTTAAAAAAATCCCTGATGATAAAATATACTTGATTTAGTTCATCTTTCATTGGGGTGTTATAATGGGTAAAGACGATTCCACAATTGTTCTTACAGATATCAAATCTGCATTGGGAAGCACGGAAATTGAGGCAAAAAACACAGCACCTGCCCTTCTCATAGTTGGCGGAGATTTAAACGGTACTCTTTTTGACCTTTTAGAAGAGGAAATTACAGTTGGAAAAAGTTCTAACAATAAAATCCAACTTGAATTTAGTGGTATATCTCGAAACCATTTTAAGGTTACGATGGGGGATAATATTGCAAATGTTGAAGACTTAGGTTCTACAAACGGAACGTTTGTTAATAACAAAAGAATCGATGGGCCCACAGAATTGTCAAAAGGTGACATAATTAAAATTGGGAGTATGGCCCTAAAATATTTGCCAAAAGGCGACCCAGAAAGGCTGACTTACGATAAGCTTAAAGAAGAGGCTGACACAGATAAGCATACTGGCTGCTTCAACAAGGCATACTTTAATAAAGCAATTGCAGACGAAATAAGTAACTGCAAGGCTTCAGGAAGCCCTCTATCTCTTATCATTTTTGACCTGGACCACTTCAAGCACTTGAATGACAACTTTGGACACGATGCTGGAGATTTCGTGTTGAAAGACTTAGCAGGCCTGATAAGAGAGAATGGTGTAAGAGAGCTAGATATTTTTGCCAGGTATGGAGGAGAAGAGTTTGTCATTCTTTTACCCAAAACCAATATTAAGAATGCTTTTGAAATCGCCGAAAGATTAAGACTTCTTATTGAAAAACATCAATTTATTTACGAAGGTAAAGAAATGCCGGTAACTGCCTCCATAGGTCTAGCTGATTACAGAAAAGGAGTCAAAACTGGCACGGACCTCTTTAAACGAGCAGATGAAGCCGTTTATCAAGCAAAAAATGGTGGACGAAACCAAGTCAAATTTTATAGAGATTAGGGTATCTTAAAAACTCTAAAAAGTCTGACACAATGGATTCTAGTTCCTATAATTCAATAAACATTTTACCAGAATTCCTGGTTAATCAAATTAAAGCTGGTGAAGTCGTAGAGCGCCCCGCATCACTCCTAAAAGAATTAGTCGAAAACTCTATTGATGCTGGGTCAACAAAAATTGAGATCCACATTATTGATAATGGTCTGGAGCTTGTTAGTGTCATAGATAATGGAAAGGGAATGACATATGATGAACTTCCTTTTGCTTTTTGCAGACACGCAACTTCAAAAATTGAAAACCTTGAGGATTTATACAAGCTCTCTAGCTTTGGTTTTAGAGGTGAAGCACTCGCTAGTATCAGTAGTATCTCTAGAATAACCTGTACTTCGACAACCAAAAATCACGACGGTGGAAAGATCACCATATATGGATCAAAACAAATATCACACCTCCCATTCAAAAATAATAAATCTGGAACGTCGCTCTTTATTAAAGACCTTTTCTATAACACTCCTGTAAGACTAAAGTTTATCAAATCAAAAAACTCAGAAAAAAATGCTCTAAAAAAAACGATTCAATCTTTTCTTCTTTCTTCACCGAATGTTACCTTTGTTATTAAGTGGGATTCAAAAGAAAAAGAAATATTCAAAAACGTAGAACTTAATAACTTCCATGAAAGAGTCAAAAAAGTCTTTTTTAAAAAAAGTGAAGATAAAAAGCTAATCTCAATTAAATACCAATATGAAAACTATCATGTCGAAGGCCTTCTTTCGAATAAATCCCAATTTCTCTTTGTAAATGAAAGATTTTTTTCAGATAAGACGATTCATTCCCTAATAATAAGAACAATGAATAGCATTTGGCCTGAAGGTACTGCTGGTCATTACATTATAAAACTAACCATTCCACCACATCATTTAGATGTGAACGTTCACCCAAGAAAAACCCAAATAAAATTTTTAAAAAGCTCTTTAATTTACTCCCTAATTTCATCCGGGCTCAAACAAACACTCTTAGAAACTATTCCCTCATCATCTTCAAGACCACAGCTATCTCCAGAAGAAAACGTCAGTAAGAATGAAGCCCCCCCCCTCTTATGAGCTTTCAAAGGAGCATGACGAAAATGGGCCATTTACAATTTCTCTCACTCCTCAGTTTCTTCTCATGAAAACCGAAAATAAAACCTTTAGAGTTATAGATAAAAGACGATTTTTTTTAAATTATTGCATTTTTAACTACTCTCAAGAATTTCCAATAAAGGAAGAAAACATAACACCACTTCTTATAAGTGAACCCTTCTCTTTAGGAGAAATAAAAATACCAAAATCATCCCTTAGAAACCTTCAAGACTTTGGTATTGACCTTGAGTACCTTGAAAAAGAAACCTTAATTTTAAGATCAATACCTCAATTCATAGAAAAGCTCCCCTATAAAAAATTTATAGAATCTCTCATTAAATCCCTTTCAAAAAGTGAAGTTCAACAAGATATTAATAACTTGGAGTCTAGAAAAAAAGTTTTTCAAAAAAATTACGATATTTTTCTTGAAAATTTTAACTGGTCATCTTATGAAATAGGAAACGATTCAGATATAATACACTGCATCAAAGAAATAGAAGGTCCCTATCTAAATTCCTATAAGGACCTTACAAACAATACTTTAGAGAGGTTCTTCAACCTCTCTTAAAGAGGAGCTCATCCCCTGAAAAAAGTTATTATTATCTCCGGACCCACGGCATGTGGTAAAACAAAAACAAGCCTACGACTAGCAGGAAAGTTGAAAAAAGAGACCAAAAAGTCTGTAGCAATTGTTAATTTCGACTCACTCCTATTTTATAAAGAGCTCAATATTGGCACGGCAAAACCACTTCTATCTGAAAGAGAAGAGGTCCCTCATTATATGGTTGATGTTTGTTCAATTAATAAACCCATGAATGCTTCCCTTTTTGCGGATGAAGCAAGAAAGTTGATTAATAACCTTCATAAGAATGAAACGATCCCCATACTTGTTGGGGGAAGTGGATTTTACCTTCGAGCGCTACTAAAAGGTATGTACCAATGTCCCTCTTTGCCAGAAAATTTAAAAATTGAAAATCAAAAACTGTTTAAAAAAGAAGGGATTACCCCTTTTCTTAACCTATTAAAAAAAGTCGATCACAAATCATACGTGAATCTTCACCCTAATGATACCTACCGTATCATGCGAGCTTTCGAATTTTACCAAGTGACAAAAAAACCGATATCAGAAGAAAAAGAAAGACTCGACTCTCAAGATCCTTACGACTTTTCAAAGATAGAGCACTTAAATTGGGATATTTACCAAACCTATCTGAATCTTCCCAAATCGGATCATCAACAAATTATTGAAAACCGTACTCAAAAAATGATAGAGGATGGCCTCGTTGAAGAAGTTAAAGAACTTTTAGACAAAGGAGCTACGGGCATAGAAAAGCCCCTTTTATCTATTGGCTACAAAGAAACCATACAATTACTACAAGGAAAATTTGATAATCAGAAGGCATATCAGGAAAGAATAAACATTTCCACACGCCAACTGGCCAAAGCACAAAGAACATTTTTTAAAAAAGTTCAGCATAAAAATACTTTTAATCCTTTGCACGAAATGGAACTTGCAGTAGATCAGATGGTTCAATTTACTCTAAGATAGATTTATAATATATTTCTACTCAAACTAAGGTTTAACAGGGGCAATCGATGAAGGAGTTATTGAAATCTAATAAAAAAGTCAAAATTGCTATTGTCTCTGATGGCACAGGAGAAACAGCAACTGCCGTTTCAAGAGCGATAATGGCACAATTCAAAAAAGCCGAGGCCTATTTTACAAGATTCAAAAATATAAGAACAGATCAACAAATAGAATCAATTTTTAATAGAGTTGAATCTAATCATGACCTCATCCTTTATACCGTGGTCAATAAAAAGCTTAGAGAAAAAATTTCTGCTCTTTCAAGAAAAAACCATATAAGAACGATAGATCTTCTTGGACCTTCCTTAACTGCTTTTTCAAACTTACTAGACCAAGAACCTGATTTAAGGCCAGGGTGCCTCCATGAAGTAAATGAAGAATATTTCAAAAGAGTAAGGGCAATGGAATACACTCTTAATCATGATGATGGTAGAAATCTGGAAACTATCCATCTGGCAGACATTATTTTAGTTGGGATCTCACGAACATCTAAAACCCCCCTATCTATCTATTTATCCCAGCACGGGAAAAAAGTGGCCAATATACCTTTCGTTCATGGGTCTAATTTACCAACACAACTTGAGGAAATCGATCAGAGAAAAATCTTTGCTCTCACCATTGACCCAGAATCACTGAAAGAAATTCGTAAAAAACGTCTAGATCGCCTTAAGGCTTCAGGTTATCATGGACATTATGCAGATGACTCTAAAGTTTTAAACGAACTCGAATGGGCCAACTCCATATACAAAAAAAATAAAAAGTGGGTGACTTTTAATATAACAAATAAGGCCCTTGAAGATACGGCATCAGAAATCTTAAAAATTTTGCAAATGAGAGAAAGAAATATATTTTTAAATTAAAAAAAGAGCTCGGTATGAGTATCTTTGGCCAACTTCCAGAAGTATCCGTCTACTTTTCAAAGAGTATTGGACTGCCGATCCTCGATTCTCTTGGAAAAAAGATTGGAACCCTTGTTGATTATTCTCTTGATTTTGAAGAAATTTACCCACAAGTCTTTGCGATTTAGATTAAAAGTAAAAAAAAGTTTTACTATATTTACTGGAACGAAATTAAAAACTTCTCACTAAAAAAAGTCCAATTAAGTGAAAAGGCAAAAATTAAACTAGGGAAGGTTTTAAATTTCCTCCTTTGGGAAAGGTAATTCTCGATAAACAAATCGTTGATACGTTTGGAAAAAAGGTTGTCAGAGTAAATGACCTACAATTTATTAAATCAGGTCCGCACTTAAGAATAACCCATGTCGCAATAGGAATTAGAAGGTTAGGATTTGAAAATCTTGTAGACTTCTTTATAAAAAAAATAAACAAAAATTCAAAATTTTTAAATCGTGAAACTTTAATTAATTGGAAATATGTGCATGCAGTACCAGATAAAAACCTTCAAAGTCATATAAAACTTAATTTAAGTAATGATCAATTAAATGATATTCATCCTGCAGACATGGCCGATATCCTTGAAGACCTCGATGTCCACGGAAGAAAAGAAATATTTAATCATTTAGGCACTCAAACTGCAGCACAAACACTTTCAGAGATTGAGCCGGACTTTTTTTTTATTTTTTCGTTTCTAGTTTTTTTTAGTGCTTTATTTATTCTTTTTCCCCAACTGAACCTTTTCAAAGTTCTTATTTGGTCTCAAATTATAAATGGAATTCTAATACCTGTAATCCTTCTTTTCATTTTAAATTTATGTAATGACGTTGAAATAATGGGTGAATATACAAATTCTAGAAAGTTTAATTTTGATATTTACAGAATTTAAAAAAATATAATCTATTTTTTAATTAGGTCACATAAATCTATGACATCATCCTCTGAATTAATTTTGAATTCTAAATTCTTTTTAAGTTTTTCTCCCTTTTTTTGATATTCAACTTTATGAATAGTAGGAATATTTTCGCCCTCCAAAGGGAACGCTATTCCTAGTTGGGGGTCTATAGGCAAAGCTTCAATTCTTGGTTCTCCAAATAACTCAAATGATATAGAACCTGTGATACATTGTTCATAAGTTAGTAAGTAACCATAGCTTAATATTGGCATTTTAGGTATTTTTAGATCCATACTTTCCTTACCAGAAGTTAATTTTATTTTTTTTACAAAATGTTCTAAATCTGGTTCTTCAACTCTTAAAAAAACTTCTTTCATTAAAGGCAGTTCAAATGAACCAAAAACATCTACTTTTACCTCTTTTCCATCAACAAACACCTTCTGCTGTGTGCTGTCGAAATTACTTAAAACGACTTTTCCTTTCCCACTTAAACGCCCTTCCTTTATTTTATCGGACTTTTCTTTATTTTTTACGAAAATATCCTTAATTTTTTTAGACCCGACCTTTTTATCTACTTTTTT
>JAOMEV010000044.1 GCA_028346125.1 Bacteriovoracales bacterium
CTCTATATAAGAAAATCCAGACTTCTTCAATAAAATTAACAGGGAAAAAATCCGGTTTCAGAAAGAAACCGGATTATTAGAAATTTAGTAGCATTCTTTCCAGGCAAGTCGATAGATTATACCTGAACTAAAGTCTGCCGAATCAACTGTTGAAAGGGCCTCACTTTTACGACGATTTGTTCTTACCATCATACTCGAATTAACCCTGAGGTTTACATCGGCACCACATGCTGACCAAACTACAGCTCCAACAGGTAAGGAGTTTTCAATTATATATTCATCATCAAGCTCTCCTCGAAATGTTCTTGTATATTTTGGTCCTTGGGTACCTGCAAAAAAATACTCTGCACTAAATTTGGCCGAAGCTCCTCTTGGGAGGAAATTGTAACCTCTATAATCAACTTGAATTACAGAAACACTAAGACCCTGGGGTATATGGACAGGGATAGCTATATTACATGATTTTCTTGCAATCCTTCGTCGGGTATCTCCACCGGCCTCTACAACAAATTCATCAAAAATGAGGCTTAGAGACTTTTGATCAGGGCTTAAGGTTGCTGAGGCACTTCCTGAGGGACATCCACTCCCACCGTAGCCTGGTTGACCAAGTCTTATGTCATCCTCGGCATGAATATTTGTAAAAGAAAGTAATAAAATGAATGCTGTTACCATTTTTAGTTTGATCATCTTTTCCTCCTTTGATGATTTAAACTCTTCACAAATTATTGAAGCAACTTTTATGCCAAAATAAAATTAAAAAAAGAGTTAATATCAACGAATTTTTGGACAAAAGGTGACCGAATTAAATTTTAGTGGTGCAAAAATAAACTGACTTGGAAGGTCTATAAATTTAATAAGCGTAATTGAGTTCCTTAACCCAATCTTTTTTAATTTTTCTTCTTACATGTTTGATCACACTAATAGGCCATTTTTTGGAAATGATGTTTGAAATGAAAGAGGGGACCTCTCCTTTTAAATCAAATATGACTTCGACTGTTGCTAGGGTTTTATTACCTTTAATTCTCTTAAGATAGTACTTTGCATTTATCGTGGCCCTTTCTCCAACTGTCTTCGGCGCTTTTGGGTGATTTTCGGAAGTGTATTTTAAGAGGAGTCCCCCTTTTATTTTTTCGCAGGTGATTCTAAACACTATATCCCTGTTACTAAAAGGAAAGGGGACTTCATAGGATTGGTAAAAAACTTTGTTAATGACACTTTTTTGTTCAAGTACTCTCTCTTTTTTAAGTCCATCCCAATTTTTTTTTTGGGTACTATCTAAAAGAATGTAAGCGATTTTTTCTGGAGGGCCATCGACGAGTCCAATACCTTTCATAATATCCAAATATTTATTTGATGATGGTTTAAGATAAACCTGAATTTTACTTTCTTCATTAACTTTTTTCCAACCATTTTCTAAAGACCCCAAAAAAAATGGATAAAGAAGAAAGAAAACTATAGTAAAGGTTTTATTTTTCATGACTCAACACTTTATTGTATTTTTTATTCTATCCTACTTCACATTTTCATTTTTTAAAGTCGATGCTCAATAAGTTTAAGAATTTTTAATAAAATAAGGTCTTTTCCCTTGGGGTATTTGTAATAATAGAGTGTGTCCATAGGTGGTTCTATGGAGTAATTTTTTAATTTATTGTAATAGTCGGCCAATTCTTCCGAAAGTACGTCTGATTCAAAAATTATGGCCGTCTCTGAATTATTTTGACTTGAATAGTCTAAGTTATGGGAGCCCACGAGGCTTACTTTTTGGTCAACTACGATATACTTAGAGTGCATTGTATTGTGAGAAAGGCTTCTGTCATTGGGCTTTTTGCCAGTCCATTCAAATATTTGAATCTTGTCTGGAAACTTTTGCTTTAAGTCAAAATAATAACTTCTTCCTACAAGGTTGATCATATTGAGCTTATGTGAGCTAGCGTGATTACTCAGTATTTTTATATCAACTCCTCTTTCTGCTGCTGCATGGAGGTCTTTAATAATTTCCGGACTAGGTAGAAAATAAGCATTGGCAATTAAAATTTCGCTTTTCGCTGATTTTATAAGTTGATGATAGGCCTTGAGAATATAATCTTCTTTTTCAGAAGGTCTTACATGGATATATCTTGAACCTTGTACATTTCGAAAGTCAGGGAAGGGAACTATTGGTCCTGCGGGATCATCATACACGGAGACTCTTTCATTAATGAGTCTTAAAATTCTCCTCTTTGATGTTTTAGCAAAAACTTTTTCCTTTTTTGAATAATTTATGTACGGCCTGGTATGCTTCCTTTTAAACCTTATATAAAGCTTTCTTTTTTTAAGAGGATCGTAGGGATTAAGGCAATCCTCGTCATATTTTGCTGTTCTGTAGCGAAAAACTTTTTCTGTAAATAGTCTTAAAAATGCACTTCTAAGGTCCGTGAGTATTTTCCCTCGAATAAGGACATCGTGGTCTCTCCAATTATTTTTCAATTTTCCCGCGAGCCTAAAATATTCTGCTGCGAAATTAATGCCACCAACGATACCTATAGAGTCAGGGTTTTCTAGGTCTTCCGAATCAACTAGCCATACTTTATCGTGATTCCTATGAGTAAGTTTATCCCAGTCTAGTCCTCTGACTTCATTTTTAAATGGAGCGAAACGGCAAGAATGTCCAAAAACTCTAATACCTGCGGCCATCATATTGTTGAACAGGATACGTGAATTTTTTTTAAATGTTTTGATTTCTGTATTGTCGAAAATATAACTTGCAAGGCCATCAACCATAACTTTTATGTCTAGGCCTTCAGTTCTTCTTTTAATTAATTTTTCCCCAATAATTTTTCCTGCCTCGTCACCCCTAAAAAGAAGGGACTGTATGTAGATAGACTTTTTTGCCTTATCAATAGAGTTGTACCTTTCAAGAAAAGACATCTCGCCATAAAGATGTGCTATTTCAATATTTTTGTTTTCATCGTAAACTTTTCCAGCTGTTTCCTCAGTCCCCTGAGGAATTCTTCCAATAAACTTTGGAGGACGCTTCTCATTCTCTTTTTTTCTCAAGTTATAGATGAGATATTTTGCGTCATGACAGCGATCTGCTAACCTTTTATATTTTTTTACAAAGTAATCCCTTTCATCTTTGTGATTGAAAAAAAGTCCTAATCTTGCTTTTAAAAGTGAAGATAGTCCAAAACCTAAGACATAGGTTCCATTAAGCTTTTTAAATTTTCTATGGATTTTAACTTTTGAAAGGTCATAGGAGTCTCTAAAGAGGAGCCCATTTTTTGAATAAGTTTTGAGATTAACAAGGCATTTCGAGATTGAAACTTTTTGACGTAGCGAAATGTTTGAGTACATATGGGGTTTTTTGAAGGTAAAGTTATTTTCTACACTAAGTTTTTTTTCCAATTGTGTGATTTTTTTAAGTTTTGAAAACATTTCTGATGATTGTGTTTTCATTGTAAAAAGAAGAACTAAGGCAGTCGCGATAAAAATGGTTTTTCTCATTTATTAAGTCCTTGAATAAAATTCTTTTTTTGATTTTAAAAAAAAATGTGCGCGGTGTAAAAGTGGAGGTAAAGAGTTTCCTTTCATGAAATTTTTTTAAAATTTCTAAAGTTGTGTTCTTTAGTGGTAAGCTTTTTTAAAGGGGATATTTTGATGAAAGTTTATTTGGTAAGGCATGGAGAAGCTGGAAGAGCTGATAGAGATAGAGATAGAAAGCTCACCGAACATGGCAAAGAACAGGTAACTTCTTTGGCCAAAAATATGCAGGAAAATATACTCAACTTAAGCAAAATTTATCATAGCGGTCTGGTTAGGGCCGAAGAAACTTCATCCCTTTTAAAAAAAAACTTGGGCACTTCTGTGGAGTTAGAGCAAAGAAAAGGTTTATTGCCAGACGACTTGGCCGAATCTTGGCTTGATGAGTTCGAATACGCTGATGATGATGAAGAAATTATGTTAGTTGGACATAACCCTTTCATGACAATTCTTTCTGCCACTCTATTAAGAAATGGTGACGTTGTTAGTTTTTCCCCAGCAAATGCCGCCTGTTTTAAAAGGGTTGGTGTGAATTGGGAGTTAAGTTGGACTTGTAGACCTTCGGTTTAAGGCTTCAAAAAGGAGACTTTTTAATGAGAAATTTTACCCTTATAGTTTTGATTTTTTTAATCGGGGGTTGCTCTAGTTTTAAGGCCAAAAGAGTTGGAGATAAAGAGTCTGATGAAAAGGCTTTAGAAATAACTGATAAATGGCTTTCTAAAGATACTCAAATGGTTGTTTCAGAGCTCATGAAAAAAATTGATTCCCATAGGGGATTTAAGAAGTATTTGAGAAAGCTAGGAAAAACTCCAGTTGTTTTTATTGGGGAGGTTCAAAACCTTACTTCTGATGCCTATTTTCCAATAACTGATATAAATGATGAATTTTTAAATAGTATATCAGAGTCAGGTAATTTCATTTTAGTAGATGCTGCCGCAAGAGAATTAATTTTAAAAGAAATAACTTATCAAAATGATGGCATGGTTGATCCAAATACGGCCAAGAAAGTCGGGAAACAAACGGGGGCAGACCTAATTATCTTTGGAAATGTTTATATGAAACCAGAAAGTCGAGATGGAAAAACTATTAAACAGTATTCGATCAATCTTAGAATGACTGATATAGAGAAGGGTGTAGAGGTTTTTAGAGGTCGGGCCAAAACCTCAAAGTATTCCGAACAAAAAAAGTTTGGTTGGTGATTGCTTCTTACATTTGATTTAAAGTCCACTTAATTTCAGCCGATGTTCCTCAAGAGGGGGAGCATCTTGAAAACAATCCTTTTTTTAATTTTATTGTTACAGCCTTTTTGTAAATGTCTCGCTCGAGGTGAATATCTTTTTGAAGATGAAATTAACTTCAATGGAAAATGGGTAAGGCTTTATAAGAATGAGGATCAGTCCATTAAAAAGCTTATTGAGATTTTGGAAAAGTCTGAGATGGGTTCCAGGATACTCCTTGCTGCAAAGCGGAAGGCTTTATTGAGAGGTTCAAAGCTGACCGATCTTATCAAGGGTGGCAGCGTTTCTTTGACAGACACAACATTAGTGAGAAAGTTCTCACCTCAAAACCCAGAAAAGCTTTTTATTTCGACACGGGCAAAAATATATTTAGACCGTGGCCTTAAAGTTGTGGACGCTATTATGGATCTGGCCCATGAGCTAACTCACTTCGCCCTGAGAGACCCTTTTAATCCCTACAAAAAGTCTTTCGCTTTGAAAAGTTTCATTGTTGAAATGATTGAAGGTAGAGGTGGAGAAGTCGAAGCTTACTTGGTTGAATGCCGTGTGTATAAAGAACTTTTTCCAAAGTATTTTTATAGGAAATCCAATTGTCTAAAAATTTACAATAGAAAGACAGATAGGTTTTCTCGGAAAAAGGGGGTGGCGAAGTTTTACCAAATCGGAGGCCATTTTAGGGGTTTCAGACGAGAGGTTAAGAATTTTAATTTGAGATCAAAGGATTTTCCCCATCTAAGCTCAAGGCCTTCTTATTTTATTTCATCTTCTTACGGTTTACCTTATCCAGTGGCCGCTGTTAAAGAGTTTTTGTCTATTATAAGGAAGGTTTGTCAGAACGATATGAAGCGCCTTCAGTTTTTTCAAAATAAAATAACTAGAAAGCCAACTTTTGATGATCAGTATCAAGGAAAAAATAAATTAAAAAACATGAAAACTTTTATTCTTTCACGATGTCAAAAATATTTATGATTTTTAAACAATATTACCTCTATTATTTTACTCGGTCATCATTGACTTAAAATAGCCTCGTAGGTAAAAATGTGACATAATGAAGTCGGGGCGAAGTTTTCTGGGAGCAAAAAATGCAAGACAGCGTTGTGTTGTTACGGTTAGATGATTTTTTTAACTGGGGGAGAAAAAATTCCCTTTGGCCAATGACATTTGGCTTGGCGTGTTGTGCTATTGAAATGATGGCAACAGGTGCGTCTAAATATGACTTAGAAAGATTTGGCTGTGGTGCCTTTATGGCAACACCGAGAAGGGCCGACTTCATGATTGTTGCTGGGACTGTTACTTTAAAAATGGCTTCCAGAATTAAGACACTGTATGAGCAAATGGCCGAACCAAAGTATGTTCTCTCTATGGGCTCTTGTGCCAATAAGGGAGGGCCTTATTGGCAGCATGGCTATCATGTTCTTAAAGGTGTTGATGAGGTTATTCCTGTTGATGTTTATGTCCCCGGTTGTCCACCTCGTCCAGAGGCTCTTTTAGAAGGTGTCATGACTCTACAAAAGAAAGTGGCAAATGAGAGATTACTCCGTGATAAGTGGGTGAAAAATGCATAAGGAAATAGCAGATTATTTAAATCAAAAAGTTCCTGGCTCAGATGCCAAAGCAATAGAAGCTGAAGTGGGAGATTCATCTGTCCTAATTAACTCTGAGCATCTTTTAAAAGCTTGTGAGGCGCTTAAAGGAAGTGAGGAATATCAATTTAATGTTCTTCAGGTTATTTCTGGTGTTGATTATCCCGATGGAATTGGTGATCAAAAAGAAGGAATTATTGAAGTCAATTATATGATTGCCAGCTTTATAAAAAATACGGAAATTATTTTAAAAACGAGAGTACCTCGTGGAGATGATGATAATCTTCCCAAGATAGATTCTGTTACAAGTGTGTGGAAAGCGGCAGATTGGCAAGAGAGAGAGTGTTACGATCTCGTAGGAGTCGATTTTGTTGGGCACCCTGATCCACGACGTATTTTAAACCCCTATGATTGGAAAGGACACCCCTTAAGAAAAGATTATGTTGCTCAAGAAACTTATCAAGGGATGACTGTTTATCCCCAGGATAAAATGAACCTTCCTGAACAAGAGTTTGTTGTTACACAAAATAAGCTCAACGAAGAGGCTAAAGCCGCTGCGAAAAAGGCAAGGGAAGAGAGTAAAGGGGATAGTTGATTTAATCAAAGTAAAATCTTTTAAGGGAAGTTTATGGATTCGACAGAAAAAGGTAAAGAGGGATCAGAAAAGGTTAAGTCCGAGCTCTTGACTGTAAATATGGGGCCACAGCATCCGGCCACCCATGGAGTTTTGAGAGTTGAGATAAAAACTGACTCTGAAATTGTTTCAGAGGCGATACCCCATTTGGGCTATCTTCATAGGTGTTTTGAAAAACATTGTGAAAATATCGACTACAGAGGGAATTTGCCCTTCTGTGACCGGATGGATTACCTCGCTGCTATGAATATGGAGTTGGGTTATTGCTTGGCCGTAGAAAAAATGATTGGCACAGAAATCCCTAGAAGAGCTGAGTATATTCGGGTTCTTGTTTGCGAGTTGCAACGGGTAGCTTCCCATCTACTTTTCTTTGGAACATACGCTATTGATTTGGGGGCCTTTACGCCATTCCTGTATGCTTTTCAGGAAAGGGAGACAATATTAAGGATTTTTGAAGAATTATCAGGGGCCAGATTGCTTTACAATTACATCTGGATTGGTGGGGTTTGGAACGACATTAATGATGGCCAACTAACTAGAATTAAAGCATTTTGTGACAAAATGGATGGAGAACTTAAAAAATATTGGAACCTTGTAGGGCAAAACAAAATCTTTATAGAGAGGACTGCCAACATTGGGATTATGAATACTGATATGTGTTATAATTATGGTGCAACAGGTCCAATACTTAGGGCTTCTGGTGTTGAATGGGATTTGAGGAAAAAGAAGCCTTACGGAATATATGAAGAGCTAGACTTTGAGGTTCCTGTGGGGGCTGGTGAGAAGGGGACTCTTGGAGATTGTTGGGATAGATTTTTTGTAAGATTAGAGGAAATGCAGCAGTCTTTGAATATTGTGAGACAGTGTCTGGATGGAATTGAGGAAGGGCCTATAATGGGGAAAGTACCCAAGGTTCTTAAGTTGCCGAAAGGCGAAATATATATGAAGACGGAGTGTCCGAGAGGGGAATTGGGTTACCATATCGTTTCTAATGGCGGTAAGGTTCCTTACAGAGTTAAGGCCAAATCCTCTTGTTTTACTCACACGTCGATGTTGCCTGAAGTGGCGCCCGGTTTGCTCATTGCTGACTTTGTGGCCACTATAGGGAGCATTGATATTGTTTTGGGCGAAGTCGACAGATAAGAGACTGGGGTTTTAAATGAATACACAACAAGAAGAACTCACCTTAAAGAAATATTTCCAAAATATATGGAAAGGAATTAGAACGACCATCAAAGGTTTGAGCATCACTTTTAGATATGTTTATGCCGAGAAGCCAGTTTCTATTGAGTATCCTGAAGTGAGAGAAGTTCTCCCAGAAGGAACGAGATCGAGGCTCTTCAATGATGTTCAAAATTGTATATCATGTGATCAATGTGCTGTTGTCTGTCCTGTTGATTGCATTTATATTGCTTCGAAACCGAGACCTAAAGATGCGGAGAAAATTAAAACCTCCAATGGAACTCCCATAAGAAGGGAACTTACTCAATATACAATAGATACTTCACTTTGTTGTTATTGTGGCCTTTGTACTACTGCTTGCCCGACAGAGAGCCTAACTCACACTGCAGACCATGAGTATGCAACTTATACTATTGATCAGATGAAGTATGACTATCTAGACCCAGAAGTCATTGCTTGGAGAGATCGAATCGTTAAATAAAGTTCATGGATATGGCCATTATTTTTGCCTCACTCCCTTAAATTTTTTTTTTTTAGTGGGCCGTAAGCCCTTAATTTCTAATCAAAATGTAAATTGGATTTTTTTAATGGATACCACCCAAAAGAAGGACTTTTTGGGAATTTCTTGTGATCGTTTATAATGGATTTCAAGGAGGGTGAAATGGTTAGTCTTTATAGGCCGCGAGTCCTTTTGTTGGATGATAAGGCCGATGAGGTCTCAACTATAGCCTACTACCTTTCAAGGGGTGGTTTGGATGTTACAACTGCCTACAGTGAGTCAGAGGCCAAGGGGCACCTGGGTATCACCAATATTGATGTTATTTTGGTAAAAATTGGAGGTGAGCAGGACTCACCTTTTATGGGTTTTATAAAAAATAATGCCTACAGTTACCCGGTTATCCTTATCGGCAGTGAAAAAAAGCAAGATGTTCCGAAAGAATGGAAAAGCTTTTCTTCTCACTATGTGGAAGATGTTAATTACGAAAAGAAACTTGTTCAGGCCGTCTTCGCAGTTGTTGAGTCACGGAAATCCTCAAGGGCCGCCTAAATCCAGTCTCTGGTTTTATAGTCAGTGTAAGTTTCTTCTAGAGTTTTTTCTAAAGGTTTAGAAAATTCTAAATTGAATTTTTTCTTAATTTTGTTCGAAGAGCAAGTCCAACCATCAGGCTCCACTTCGGAAACCTTGTCTGGCGTGAGTCTAAAATCCAATGAGAATTTTTTGTGACCCCAATTTAATACATTGGCCAAGCCTTTTACGAAGGAAAGTGGAACTGGCAGTGTAAAAAGAATTTTCTGTCTGCTGACTTTTTTTATTCCTTGAATGAGTTCCTTATAAGTAATAATTTTTTCATTTGATATAAAGTACACTTCTTTATGGATGTCTCTTTTTTGCAAAAGAACAAAAATAAAATTAGTAAGATCATGAACACAAATAAAGCTGTAAAGTTTTGGCCTTCTGCTTAAGCCAGCATTCAAAACAAGACCACTTTTGACCATTTTAAAAACATCAAGGACGCCTTTGTCTCTTGGGCCTATGATCATAGGTGGTCTAATTATGCTTAGAGACCAATTTGGAGGAGTTTGCTTTTTAAGGTATTGTTCTGCTTTTAGTTTAGAGGATCCATAATGACTGACAGGTTTTTCTCTTTCCTGCTCTTTTAAGGGACTTTTAGGAGAGGGGCCGGCCGCAGAGAGAGAAGAAATGAAAATAAAGTTCAGTTGAGAAAATCTTTTTTTAAGGTCTTTTAAAAGGCATTCAGTACCAAGGGTATTAACTTTGTAGAAATCCTCCTTGTCAAAGGAGTGAACAATACCGGCAGTGTGAATAACAGTATCCAGATCTTCTGGTAGCTTATCGATCCATTTGTTTTTTTTGGTGTCCAGTTCTCCTTGGATAAATATCCCTGGTATCTTAAATTCCTGCATCTTTTTTTTGTCTCTCGCTAGAGAGTAGATTTCAATATCTTTGGAGTTGAGCAGGTCACAGAGATGGGACCCCAAAAAACCTGTGGCGCCAGTAATAAGGACTTTCACTAGACAAGCTCTTTTTCAAAAATTCTATAGGTTTTATAGGCTTTGGCCCCCATTCGTTCTAAGGGTCTTCTCATTTTAAAGTTATCTTCTAGGATCCAACTCATTTCTACTTCTTTTAATCCTGCCTTAAGAACATCTTCTTGCATTTTATAGTAGAGAAGGCTTGCAATACCCGTATTACGATATTTTTCGACAAGCCCTAATATAACAACACGTCCTCTATCGATATATTTTTTGGCCCTCAAAAGTTTAAAAATTCCCCAAGGGAGAAGCTTGCCGGAAGGTATTTGTTTGAAAACCTGATTGTAATCAGGAAGAACGACAAAAAAGCCTGCCGTTTCTTTGTTAACATCTACAAAATGTACAAGGCTTGGGTCAACAACGGTTTTTAAATCTTTTGCAGTATGATAGAACTCTTTTTTGGTCATGGGAATGAAGCCCCAATTATCTTCCCACGCAGAGTTGTATATTTTCCACATACTGGAAACTTCTTGGTCCCAGTTTTTGATATCTAGCTTTCTATAAGTCACATTGTGGGACTTTTCGATTCTTTTTGCTGCTTTTTTAATAAGTTCAGGATAAGTGAAATCTGAATTAATTCTATAAGCAAGAAGGTCTTTTGCCTTTTTATACCCCTCTTTTTCTAAAAGTACTTTATGATAGGCAGGGTTGTAGGTCATCATAATTTGTGGTGGATCGTTAAAACCATCAATGAGAGTGCCGCATTCATAGTTTATTGAGGGATTCATAGGCCCTCTAACTTTATTCATTCCTTCAGATTTGAGATAGTCTTCTGCTTTTTTTAGGAGAGAAGAGGATACTTCATGATCATCTGGGCAATCGAAAAAACCAAAAAAGCCACATGGTTCTTTGTGAAATTCGTTATGCTTGTGATTGATAATTGCAACAATACGACCGACAAGCTTTCCTTCTTTTTTTGCCACCCAGCTTTTAATTTTTGATGTTTCATAAAAAGGGTGCTTTGGATTAAAAATGTCTTTTATTGTCATTTTTAATGGAGGCACCCAATTAGGGTCTTTAGCATAAATTTTCCAAGGGACTTCAATGAGAGATCGGATGGATTTCCCAAACTTAACTTCAGAAATTGTAAGAGACATTTTAATGTTCCTTGAATTGTGTGTTTATTGCCTCATAAAGTGATCAGAGGGTAGATCTAACTCTTTTTTGGCCTTTTGGAAAACTTCTAAAACCTTTGTCAGGTTATTTTTTTGATGTGTGGCCATATAACTAGTTCTGATGAGGGCCTCTCCTTGGGGAACGGCAGGACTAATTACAGGTGTCGCAAATATTCCATGCTCTTGGAGATAGTTTGTTACTTTCATTGCCTTTAAGTCATCGCCAATAAAAATTGGTATAATAGGAGTTTGGGAATTGTAAGTATAAAGTCCTATTTCCTTGAATCCTTTGGCCATGAAATTAACATTGTCCCAAAGATCTTGGAGAATTTCGGGCTCATTTTCTAAAAGGTCGACACATTTTGAAACAGTCGCTACTGCTGAAGGAGGCATAGAAGCGGAAAACATAAAAGAGCGAGCACTATGCTTTATGTGATTTATAATTTCTTTTCTTCCTGAAATGAATCCACCTATTGAGGCAAAACTTTTTGAAAAAGTTCCCATATTAAGGTGAACATCCTTTTCTTCTTGAAAATGGTTAATTGTCCCTCGACCATTTTTGCCCATGACCCCAACACCGTGAGCATCATCTAGGTAAATTAATGCGTTATACTTTTTACTGAGCTCAACTATTTTTGGGAGATCGACAAGGGCCCCAGTCATTGAAAAAACCCCATCAACAACAATAGTAACCCTATTAAAACGAGGCCTTGTTGTTTTTAATTGTTCTTCTAGGCTCTCCATATTGTTATGCTTAAATTTGAAAGTGGTCCCAAAAGAAAGACGGGAGGCATCTATCGTAGAAGCATGATTTTCTGAGTCAAAAATCATACAGTCCTTAGGTCCGCAAATTGAAGGAAGGGTCCCTAAGTTTGTTTGCATACCTGTAGAAAATACAAGAGCGCTCTCATGTCCTACAAACTTGGCGAGCTTTTCTTCAAGTTCCTCATGAATTGTAAGATTTCCGTTAAGAAAGCGCGAACCAGTGCAGCCTGTGCCAAACTTTTTAATGGCATCAATGGCAGCTTCTTGGACTTCTTTCCTGTGCGTTAAACCAAGGTAATTATTAGAGCCAATCATGATTTGGTCTTTACCCTTGATTTTGACAGTTGTTCCCTCTGAACCTTCAATGGCCCTAAAAAAGGGATAGAGTTTCTTACTTTTGAGAAATTTGGCCTTTATAGAGACTTTCGACTCTGCAAAAGACTTAATCATAAATCGATTCCTTTCTTTATATGAATAAGTATCAAATATTTTAACTCAGCATTTTTACTTGACTAGACTTATTGCGTTATAATAGTGTTAGATTGTTTTCGGAGCATTTTGGGTTTTTCTGGGTTTTTTTGAATTTATCTTCATTTTTGAAAAGGATCTTTTGCCTCATGAATAAAGGGCGTTTAAGGAAAATGCCTGTCGAGTTAAAAAATGGACAGGCAATTTACAAGTTAAAAATTGGTGATTTTGAGGCCGATCTTAATCAATTGTTAGGAAATAAAATAAAATTTTTTTTTACGGGGGAAATTATTTGTCCCGGATGCCAAAAAAATACAAAAAAATCCTACTCAGGAGGTTTTTGTTTTCCTTGCTCTGAAAGGTTGGCCTGCTGTGATATTTGTATTGTCCGCCCAGAAAAATGTCATTTCGAAAAAGGAACTTGCCGTGAGCCGGAATGGGGCAAAAAGCATTGCATGATACCCCATTACGTCTATCTTTCGAACACTTCCAGCGTAAAGGTTGGTATTACGAGGGCCAGTCAATTACCAACAAGATGGATTGATCAAGGGGCCATTCAAGGGTTACCTATATTAAAAGTTCAGAGCCGTTATATTTCAGGAAGGGTTGAAAGAGTTCTGGGTGAAATGGTGAGTGACAAAACGAATTGGCGGGAAATGTTAAAAGGAAGGCCTGGGGATTTTGATTTGGCAGGAAAACGCGAGTCACTTTTTGAATCCTGTGGTGAAGGTTTAGACCAAATCGAGGATGAATTTGGGGAGGAGAATGTCAGCTTTTTAGAAGACGAATCCATAACCTCTATAGAGTATCCCATCCTTGAGTATCCTGAAAAAATAAAGTCACTAAGTTTTGATAAAGAAAAAATTATTGAAGGAGAGCTGCTTGGAATAAAAGGGCAATACCTTTATTTTCCTCAGGGAGTTCTCAATATAAGAAAATTTACAAGTTATGTTGTTGAAATTGAAATTTAATATATCGGAGAAATTATGAAAGATAGTACACCTAAACCAGTTTTACTTAAAGAGTATAGAAGACCGGATTACCTTGTAGATAACATTTTTCTTTCTTTTGATTTGCATTCGAATGAAACAAAGGTTCATTCAAAAATGGAAGTAAGAAGAAACCCTGATGCCAATAATCAAAATGAAAATCCTCCTTTGATATTGAATGGAGAGGAAATTCATTTAAGCTCAGTATCAATCGATTCGAAGGCTTTATCATCATCTGATTATCTTTTGGCCAAAGAGACTCTACAAATCAATGGTGTGCCAAAAAAGTTTACCTTAGAAATTGAAAATACCATAAATCCAGAGGCCAATAAGGCCCTTGATGGTCTCTATAAATCGGGGAATATTTTCTGTACTCAGAACGAACCAGAAGGGTTTAGGAGAATAACTTATTATCTGGACAGACCAGATGTGATGGCCAAATTTACGACCAAAATTATTGCCGATAAAAAATCCTGCCCCATTCTTCTTTCTAACGGAAACCTTGTTGAATCTGGGGATTTAGAGGGAGGCAAACATTATGCTGTTTGGGAAGATCCTTTTTTAAAGCCCTGTTACCTTTATGCTCTTGTGGCAGGAGATCTCGGGTTGATTCAAGATGAGTATACAACTTCAAGTGGGCGAAAAATTGATCTTAGAATTTACTGTGATAAAGGGAATGAGGAAAAATGTACTCATGCTATGGACTCTCTAAAAAATTCTATGAAATGGGATGAAGATACTTTCGGCCTAGAATATGACCTTGATATATACATGATTGTGGCTGTAGATGCCTTTAATATGGGAGCTATGGAGAATAAAGGTCTTAATATTTTTAATACAAGTTGTGTTTTGGCCAATCCAAAAACTGCGACGGATCGTGCTTTTCAGAGAATTGAAAGCGTTGTTTCCCATGAATATTTTCACAACTGGACAGGAAATAGAGTGACTTGTCGAGACTGGTTTCAGTTGACTCTTAAGGAAGGGTTAACCGTTTATAGAGATCAGGAGTTTTCTTCTGATATGAACTCAAGATCTGTGCAAAGAATTGAGGACACACAAAATCTTAAGCAAGGTCAATTTATTGAAGATGCAGGCCCCACTGCCCATCCTATTCAACCAGATACCTACTTGGAAATTAATAACTTTTATACCTCGACAATTTATGAAAAAGGAGCCGAAGTTATTAGGATGATCCGTACTTTTTTAGGGAAAGAAGGCTTTAGAAAAGGTATGGATAAGTATTTTGAGCTTTATGATGGACAAGCAGTGACGACCGGAGATTTTCTCCATGCCATGAGTGTTGCAAATAACAACTTTGATTTTACTCAGTTTAAAAACTGGTACAATCAGTCTGGAACCCCTCAGGTATTTGTTGAGTTTGATTACTCAGATAAGGATAAAACCTTTACTATGAAAATCAAGCAGAAGGGCCTTCCAACTCCGGGTCAGCCTCAAAAGCTTCCATTTCATTTTCCATTCAGAGTGGGTCTCCTTTCTGAAAAGGGAAGAGATTTGCCCTTAAAGTTAAAAAATAGTCAAAATCAACCCCAAATCCAAGAAGGTATTCTCCATATAAGGAATGAAGAAGAGACTTTTATTTTTGAAGGGGTTCATGAAAGGCCATTAGCATCCTTAAATAGGGAGTTCTCCGCTCCAGTGAGACTCGTTGCCAATTACTCGGACAAAGATTTTGCAATTATTATGGCAAATGATACGGATGAATTTAACCGATTTGAGGCTGGGCAGGTTTATGCAATGAGAATTGTGGAGAGGCTCATCTCTAATTGCCAAAATGGCCTCTCTCTTCAACTTCCTGAGGATTATATTGAGGCCTTTGGCCGCCTTATAGAGCTTGAAGGAGTATCGAACTCCTTTAAGGCAAAGTGTCTTGCTCTACCATCAGAGGAACTTGTTTATCAAAATCAAAGTTTGATTGATGTCGAGTCGACTTTCAAGTCCCTTAACTTTCTAAAAAGAACTCTTGCTGAGGTTCATAAGGAAAAGTTTCTAAACCTTTATAATAAACTTAATGAAAAAGTCCCCTATGATATTAAAATCTCCTCAATTGGAAAAAGGGAAGTTAAAAACAGATGCCTTTCCTTTTTGATGGAGCTTGATACTCCTGAGTTTGTAGATATTTGCTATAAGCAATTTGAAGACTCAACGAATATGACTGATGAGCTTGCTACCATCTCGGCCTTTTCTAACTCCAAAAGTGAGAAAAGAGAGCTTGTAATGAATAAGTTCTTTGATAAGTGGAAGCATGAAACATTGGTTATTCAAATGTGGCTCTCTATTCAGGGGTCTTCCTCTCTTCCAAAAACTTTAGAACAGGTTAAAAAACTAGAAGCTTCTTCTGTCTACGATAAGACGATACCAAATATTGTAAGGTCTCTAATTGGTTCTTTTGCCAATAATAATATTCATTTTCATTCTAAGGATGGTTCTGGTTATGAATATATTGGGGAAAAAATCCTAGAGTTAGATGCTGTTAACCCTCAAGTGGCCTCAAGAATTGCCGGGGCGTTTAGGCCCTATCAGTTAATGGTTGAAGAAAATAAAAATAAGATGGAAATTCAACTTAAAAAGATTATTTCTCATCCAGGTCTGTCTAAAAATGTTTATGAAATTATTTCTAAAATTTTGATGAACTAAAAAAAAAGGGCCGTAAGGCCCTTTTTTTAAAGAGTTAACTCAGGTTTAATTTTTTTTTTACTTTGAAGTAAGCTTTGCCCTGCACTTTTAAGATCTTCGGTCGCTAAAGCAATCCTTTCCGTCATTTTTGTTTCAGCGGCCTTCATCCAAGCTCTTGGGTCATAGAATTTTTTTGTTCCGACCTCTCCTTCAACTTTAAGAACTTTATCGTAATTTTTAAGCATATGGTCGACAACTGGTCTTGTGTAGGCATATTGGGTGTCGGTGTCTATATTCATTTTGATAACACCGTAATCAAGTGTTTCATGTATTTCGCTAAGCTCTGAACCTGAGCCACCATGAAAAACGAGATAGTGTTTGGCCTCTTTCCCTCTTTTACTCATAACTGCTTCTTGCCCGTCTTTTAAAATTTCTGGTCGAAGCTTTACATTGCCAGGTTTATAGACGCCGTGGACATTTCCAAAAGTGGCGGCATACATAAACTTGCCAACAGGTGAGAGTGTTTCAGCAACTTGAACCATTTCTTCAGGAGTTGTATAGAGCTTATCTGCAGGGGTATCTTCGTTATTAACGCCGTCTTCTTCCCCACCAACAACGCCTGTTTCAACTTCAAGAATAATTTGGCTTTTAGCACACCTTTCAAGAAGGTCTTTTGAGATCGCCAAGTTTTTGTCTAGCGGAAGTTCCGAGCCATCAAACATATGAGAGTTGAAAAGATTGGGAAGGCCCATAGCTCTTCTTTTTTCAGTTTCTTCAATAAGAGGAAGAAGAAAGCTTTCAACATATTGGGGATGACAGTGATCTGTGTGTAGTGCCACAAGAATATCGTATCTCTCTGCGACAAGGTGAATATGTTGGGCCAGGGAAATTGCACCTAGCGCCATATCACCTACGCCTTGACCTGAAGCAAACTTTCCGCCCCCTGTGGAAACTTGGATAATTCCATCAGACTTCTTGTCAGCAAAGGCCTTAAGGGCCGCATTAGCTGTGGATGTTGATGTGACATTTATAGCGGGGTACGCATAGCGACCTTCCCGAGCTTTATCCAGCATTTCACAATATTGTTCGTAATTAGCAACAGGCATGTTTAATTCCCCCATAAAATTTTTTACTGACTTGGTAAGGCCATTAAACATCAAAATGTTTTTAGAGACATCATGCTACGCATTGACTCGTTGTAGCCTTTTAGGAGAGAATGGTTTAAAAAGTATTTAGGGTATTATAAGTGATGATTTTTGCTTAGAATAATTTTTTTAAGGAGCTCTTAACAATGAGTAAAAAAACTAAAATATCAAAAAAAACCATTAAAAAAGCTCCAACTAAAAAAAAGTCAACGAAGTACTCTTTGAAAGATACAGACAAGTCAGTTCTCCAAACCTGGTATTCTCTCATGACTTTGGGAAGAATGCTTGATGAAAGGGCCCCAAATTATTTAAAGCAGGCCATTGGGTGGTCTTACCACGCACCTTATGCCGGGCATGATGGAATTCAGCTTGCTATTGGGCAGCTTTTTACACTTAACGAAGATCATTTGTTTCCTTACTACAGGGATATGCTGACCTGTCTCTCCGCTGGATTGTCGGCCGAGGAAATTATTTTAAATGGTATTTCCAAAGGGACTGACGTCGCTAGTGGTGGAAGACATATGAGTAACCACTTTGCGAAACCAGAATGGAATATTCATAATGTTTCGTCTTGTACAGGAAATCACACACTTCATGCTGTGGGAACTGCGAGGGCCATTAAAAGATATGGCCATCAAGGTTGTGCTATAAGTTCCCAGGGAGAGTCTTCGACTTCAGAAGGTTATTGTTACGAGGCCATTAATGGAGCCTCATGCGAAAAGCTACCGGTCATTTTTGTTTTCCAAGATAATGGATACGGTATTTCTGTTCCCAAAAGAGATCAAACTGCTAATGAGTTTTGTGCTGATAACTTTACAGGGTTCTTAAACCTAAAAATTATTCATTGTGATGGAAAAGACGTCTTTGATTCTATGAATGCTATGACAAAGGCCAGAGAGCACGTTTTGAAAGAAGGTACTCCTGTAATAGTCCATGCACATTGTGTTCGAATTCACAATCATTCGAACTCTGATAATCATATCCTTTATAGAGATGATAAGGAGCTTGCTGAGGTTAAAGCACAGGATCCTTTGGTAAGATTTAAGAAAGAGCTTCTAAAAAGCAAACGCTTTACGACCAAAGAATTAGAGAAAATCGAAGCAGATATGAAGGAAGAAATGCTGGAGGCCCATACTAAATGTATGTCTGCACCTAATCCCGATCCGAATGCGATTTATGATTTTGTTATACCCGAACCTTATATTCCACAGAAGTTCCCTGATGGGGATCACAATGAAACTGGTAATGAAATAAAATTTATTGATGCTCTGAATACAACACTTAAAGAAGAATTTAGAAGGAACCCAAATACCTTCATTTGGGGCCAGGATATGGCCAATAAAGATAAAGGAGGCATCTTTAATGTCTCGAAAGGAATGCAGCAGGAATTTGGTATAGAGAGAGTCTTTAATGCGCCTATAGCTGAAGACTTTATTGTGGGAACGGCGAATGGTTTTAGCCGATTTAGAGATGATATAAGAGTCGTTGTTGAAGGTGCAGAATTTGCTGATTATTTTTGGCCAGCCATGGAGCAACTGGTTGAGTGTACACACGATTATTGGCGTACCAATGGCCAATTTTCTCCCAATATTGTTATCCGGCTAGCATCAGGAGGCTATATCGGAGGTGGACTTTATCATTCCCAAAATATTGAAGGGGCCTTAACGACTTTCCCAGGTCTAAGAGTTGTTTCACCTTCCTTTGCTGATGATGCAGCAGGGCTCCTGAGGACGGCCATAAGGTCCAAGGGACCGACATTATACTTAGAGCCGAAGGCGCTCTATAACGCAAATTATGCAATGGCCACTGTGCCTGAAGAATATGAGGTGCCTTTTGGAAAGGCCAAGGTGAGAAGGGAAGGTGAAAACCTTTCTATTATTACCTATGGGAATACTGTTCACCACAGCCTTGATGCCGCTAAAGACCTTGAGGAGCAAGGTCATAGTGTAGAAGTTGTCGACCTAAGGTCTTTGAGCCCTTTAGATGAAGAAAGCATTCTAAAAACTGTCCAGAAAACCAATAGAGTCCTTGTGGTTCATGAAGATAAGGTCTTTGCTGGTTTCGGTGGTGAAATAGTCGCTCTTATTAATGAGAAGGCCTTTGACCTTTTAGATGCTCCGGTTTTAAGAGTTGGTTCAACTTTTACCCCTGTAGGCTTTAACAGAATTCTTGAAAGGGCCACTCTACCAAATAAGCAAAGAATTATAGAGAAGGCCCTTGAGCTTTTGAATTATTAAAGAGGAATAAATTGATTTAAAACTTTAACTTGCCCTTTTGTGTCTGAAAAATAATAAAAGGAAAGTCTTAAAGCGAGTTCCTTATTATTAAGAATTCTTCTTCCAATAAGAGCGTAAGGAATAGAGAGCTGAAGAGGTTCTTGTCCAAAATCAAGCTCTTTCTCTCTCATGAAATTAAAGTTGAAAGAGTCACTTAAAAATTTACCATATCTTTTTTTGTATTTTGGATTAACTGGGATCAGTTGGTCAAAGTCACTGTCACCAGGTTCTCTATAAGTCATTGTCGAGCTGATTGTAATTATATGGCCTAATTTATTTGAAATATTCCCATAAAGATTAAGTGTTAAATAGTTTTCATCCTCAGTATTTACCGAATATTTCAGGTTTTCAAATTTAGGAGCATTTATGGCGCTATTATGATTCTGAGGAAGGTTGATTTTTTCTGTGAGATAGGCCGCTATAGGGTTACCCTGGAGATAATTATTGATGTAGCTAAAAGAGAGAGTACCGTAACCACTTCTACCCCAATCTTTTCCCCAGCTATTTTTGAAAGTAAACGTTTTGCTTCTTAAGTTGTAACCAGTTAAAACAATAGAATGCCCTCCACAAATATCCTTATTTGTCTGGCATTCTCTTCTTAACCTTTCATTGTGGTAAGCATAGCCTGTTTCTCCATTCCATCCATTTTTATTGACGGGAAGACCTACGACAATTGAGTGGTTATAAGTACCCATCCAGGCCGCGATATTTTCAGCACTTGGTTGGAGAGGAACGATTTCTAGTCCATCAAAATTGATGGCCTTTTCCTGTTCTTCTTCTGAAGGAGCAAAGTGAGAAAAGCAAGCATCTGGAGTTTCGGGAGACTTTTCATCGTAACTTTGACAAGGAAGGCCTCTTTTAAACCAATTGAATTGGTAGGGAAAATCTTTTTCTAACCCAAATCCTTCTTTAAGATCATAAAGGTTATAGTAGGCAACAGATCCATCATCGCCAGCAAAACGTCCAAAAAGACCTTTTCCTAATTTTATAAGGTATTCTTCAGAAATATTAACGACATCACCTTGATACGATTTAATGGCACTTTCAGCGAGGGCCACAGCTGAAAAATAAGCACAGCTCCCTCGACTGCCCTGATCTTTAACCGGTGTTTGAAGTTTTTTAAGGTTTAATCTCTGGGGATAGTTTGAAAGGTTTTTTTCAAGACCTTCTTCCATGACAAATCCAAATTTACCCTTCGGTGGAGCATCCTGATAAGGGTTAAGTTGGTATTCCCGACCTTTAAATTCATAACGACCTCCCTGCTTTTTTAGGGCCTGGGCGAAGAGGTTCGAGGAGAAAGTCATTATAAAGACTAAAAAACAAATAATTTGTTTGTTCATGACAGCGTCCTTCCTTGGCAAAAAAATGTCTTTAGTTAAAGGATTATTGTTTCTTCAGATTTTTGGATTGTAAAGATGAAGTGATAAAAATCAGATTTGTAGATAAACACTTTCAAATTTAGTCAGGCATAAACTTTAATATAATGTTTCTTTTCTTGGGTGCATCCCTGAATTCACAAAGATAGATTCCCTGCCAGGTACCCAAATAAAGCTCACCTTTTTCAACGATAATTGAAAGAGAATGTTGAAGAAGGATAGATTTCATATGTGAAGGAGAGTCATCAGGCCCTTCCATTGTGTGTTTAATAAAACTAAGTTTTCTGGGGGCGAGATGTTTTAAAAAATTTTCAAGGTCTACTTTAGCAGAAGGATCATAGGCTTCAGATATAGTGAGAGCACAACTTGTATGTTGGAGAAAAAGGTGGAGGATACCTGAATGAGAACTAGAAAGAATATTGGTATTTAAAAAATTTTGAATTTCTTTAGTAATTTCGTAAAACCTTTCACCTTGTGTTTGATAAGAGAAATTATAAAGGCCCAAAATCAACCCTCCAAATAATAAACAAATATTGAAAATATTATAAAAATAA
>JAOMEV010000045.1 GCA_028346125.1 Bacteriovoracales bacterium
CCACCGTATGTAAAGTTAAAGAAAAGGATTTATTTTCTAAAAAAACATTAAACTTCAAAGGAGAACATGAAAAATGGAAATCAGGTATTTCAATTTTCCTAATCCCATACTGAAGGGCCAAAGTCTTTTTCAAGTTACCTTTAAAGTAAATTTCCTTTTTTTGTAAAAGGGCCCCAGGCCCCCTATTCTTTAAAAACCTTTCTGCATCAATGGAAAGACCAGTTTCTTTAAACTTCCATTTAGGGCCATTAATCATTTTGTGAAAGTATCCATAGCGGCCAAACAAATCTCTTCCTTCAACTCTAAGTTCTCTTTTACTAGGTCCATTTCCAGTTAAGGTGATGGTTATTTTCTTGGTGATATCTCCTTGAATGGGAGGTTGTTTTTGCCAATCCGGTAGAGGTAGCCTCCTGGGAATATGCATGGCCTTGGCATGAGTTACGGGGAGATCAATTTTTTTTCCTGGCCCATAATAGTACTTGTAAAAGGGAGTTCCACCAAAGGTATCGTAATCCACAAGTTTAGTGTACATCTCCCCTGATCTATCGATGAGAAAAACAACAATACCACTAGCGCTCAAATTAATAGCTTGAAAATTCCCTCTTTTAGGGCCGCAAAAACTTCTAGAAAAATCTGGAGGAAGACCAGTATCTGCATATTGAATGTTTCTCCCATCAGGAGGAAGAGCATAAATATGGGTAAGACCTAACTTTCCAAAATTAATTTTGTTCCCGGCAGTATCAACATGGTAGAGAGATTCATAATTATTTCTACCGACACTCCACGCTAAATGAGGGGGAAGCTTTAGGGGGCCCCTAAAAGGTGCTCCCCACTTATGACTCCAACGCCTGTATTTAAAAGGGTTTTCTGGGTTTCCCTCATAACCAAACCTGTGGCCGTACCGGTACACAAACCCTTTTTCATCAATAGCAATGAGAGTATCACCGTCAGCTTCGATAGAGGTTATTTTTTTTGGGCCAGAAAAGCCGATGCCTCTTGGCAATCCTGTTTTATCAAAAGGCCGCCAGTTATGATCCACCTCCATTGTGTTGTCATATATATCGTAAAAGGGTTTGTCTTTGAGGGGTTCTTCCCTTTTTTTAATCCAAATCTTACCTTCTCTTAACGCCATGGAATAATGACCATCTGTTGTTTGATCTTTAGTTTTAAAATGGATGAGGTTAGGTAGTGCTATGCACTGGCTTCCTAAAAGAAAAGAAGCGAAAAAATAAAAAAGAATTCTCTTAACCTTCAAAATAAACCCTTAGTCAAAGTGCCATTCCTTTTTCTAACAAAATTGAGGTAAAATATAAAGCTTAGTAATAAATTTGAGAAGGTTAGGTTAAAATAAAACACATTTAAGCTACGGAAAGTAGACTTTGGCCCCTCGAGGAGTTTCCAGCTCTTCAACTCGCCTTTTTTGGGCACGGGCCAGGCGGCCTGCCTCTGTGGCCCTTGTATCGTACTTGCCGTCGGATTTAATGTCTCCCTTCAAGATGGCAACACTCTTTTTCATTTGTTCTCTCTATGTATTGAGTTCCAAACATAAATGCAGGGATAAAGGTGCCCTTTAAATTCAACTTATTTAGGCGAAGGTGTGATCTGCAAAGGATTATTTCCTCGCAGAATAAGCAAAAAGTACCTCAATAAGTTTAAGAGTTGATAGGCCTAAAAACCTTTAAAATTTATCTTATTTTTGAATTCTCAGTATGTGTTTTTATTGTCAAGTTTTAAGAGCTTTGTTTCTCCTAACCTCTAAATTTCATTTTATTTAAAAAATTTTTAAGTTTGGAGATAAAGGTTCGATAATTAATTAACGTAAGTTTATAAAAAGAAGCTTTTACGGATTTTTTTTGGGTTTAACAACTAATTGATCACTGAGCTCTATTAAGGAAAATTTTATGGTTAAAAATAATCCCCTAGTAAAGATCCTAAACGTTATTTTCATCTTAATGCTTTTCTTGCCTATAGGTGAGGGAGAAGCTTCACCTTGCAAAAGGGTGAACCTCCTCTACAAAAAATGGGGAATGTTTAAAAGACAGATGCCTTTATATGACCAGGGTGAAAATGGAATTTGTTATGCTTATGCGGCCTCTCAGATGACAGATTATTGGAGAGAGGTTAATGGACTTCAATTAAAAGGTATGAAAATGGGGCAAAGTACCCCTGTTTTTGCTGCTATTCTTGCGAGGCTGTATAAAAGTATAGATAAAAGAGAAACACTTGATGCAGGGGACCCTAAAACGGCCCTTTTGGCGATTAAAGACTTTGGGATGTGTGATGAACGGACTGTTCAAAGAAGTATTGATAATTTTGCTAATAAAAAAGGCTTGAGTCCGGAAAAGTTTTTGGATGGAATAGAGCGTTTTTTCTCCCTCCATAGAAAGGATAACAAAGGTGGTTTGATGACTTCCTTTTTCACACCGTTTGAAAAATTAAGGAAAAAATATTTTTGGACGGATGTTGATTTTTCTAGAGTAGAAAAAGTCATGAGGCCTTATCTAGAAAAAAATGATTTCGCAGGCCTGATGGTTAAAATCTTTAGAAAATGTTTTAAAAAAGAAAATATTTACTTAAATAGTTTGAGATTGCCTGACTTAGAAGAGAAGTTTCTTAGAGATGGTCTTGAAAGAGGCTATATTTCTAAAATTAATGGTCTCCTTTTAAGAGCTAAAGCAACACCGATTGGTATCTCTTACTGTGCTAACCTCTTACAAAATAAAAAGTATGATGGAAGATCAAATAATAGAATGAGATCAGATTGTCATGGACATGCATCAATTTTAGTAGGGCAAAGAGAAAGAGGGGGAAGGTGTGAGTTCCTTCTTCGAAATACTTGGGGGAGTGAATGCATGTACGATTGGGAATGCCAAAAAGATAGTTTGAAAAATGGTAAGACAGTCGGAGTGTGGATTGATTCTAAAAAACTAATGGAAAATACCCATTCATTTATTTACTTTAAAGATGATGAGGTCATAAAAAATGTGCACAAGAAAAAGAAGGCCCGGGGAAAAAAAAGAAGCGAGGGCTCTAAAATAAAATCGTATTTTAAGGAAAAGTTCAGGTCCTTTTTAAACTAAAAAGGTTATTTTACACTAACGATAGAGTAGACTTTGACTCCTCGAGGAGTTTCCAGCTCAAAGCTATCATCCTGATCAAGTCCAAATGAAGCAACTGAAATTGGCGAGTTTTGAGAAATGATTTGAATTGAGGTTTTTTCAATTTTTAGGGTTTCTCCTCCCAAAGAGGGTGAAATAAAATAGTGAGAGACCCTCCTTTCACATTCGAGTTCCATAAGTGCCCCAACGGCGACACCTTGCTCTGAGGAAAAGGCCTTTATGGGCAGTGCCCTCAACCGATTGAGGTCATTTTTCAGTTCTTCAACTCGTCTTTTTTGGGCACCGGCCAGGTAGCCTGCCTCTGTGGCCCTTGTATCGTACTTGCCGTCGGATTTAATATCCCCCTTCGTGGTGTATTCATGAGAAGATCGATAGACCTCTTCGGCCTTTTCAATATTCTCAAGTAAAATCTCCTCGAGTTTTAATAGGATCTCACTCTTGTTCATTGGCCCTCTCTATTTATTGAGCTCTCAAAGATACCAAACATAAATGCAGGAATAAAGGGCCTGTTGAATTGATCCCTTTTCCAGAGGGCCTTTCTTTTTTAGCTTTAAGAGTTTTTTCCTGGCCTAAAGGTTAGCGAAGAGAAGACACAATGAGTCGTATAGCCGTTTGTTAACACATGATCCAATCGCCGAAATAATTGTTTTAACCTAGTCTTAATTTTCATACGGTTTTCCTTGGAAAACAGCATCTATTTAGCTAGATTGGGCACGGAATCAAGAAGAATTATTAACATACAGAGGAATTTATGGAATCAGATCAGCAAAAAGTTAGTTATATCATCGGTCGTCAGATTGGTGGAGATTTTAAGAAGCAAAATATTGACATTTGTTTTGATGAATTTTTTCAAGGTGTTCGTACATCATTTCTTGCTGAGCCAAGCGTAATTAATGATGAAGAAGTAACTAGAGTTATGGATGCCTTCCAAAAAAAGATGAAAGCCGCTCACGAAGAGTCGTCTCGTGAAGCTGGAAAGGCGAACAAAAAGTTAGGTGAAGATTTCTTGGCCGAAAATAAAAAAGTTGAAGGTGTTAATGTAACTGCAACCGGCCTTCAATACCGTATTCTTAAAACTGGAGCGGGTGCTACCCCTGAGCTTACTTCAACTGTCGAAACTCATTATGAAGGAACTCTGGTTAATGGAACTGTATTTGATTCATCTTATCAAAGAGGAGAGACAGTTTCTTTTCCTGTAAATGGAGTTATACCAGGTTGGACAGAAGCACTTCAACTTATGAAAGAAGGGGATGTTTGGGAACTTGTGATTCCTTCTGACCTTGCTTATGGAGCTCAAGGTGCTGGTGGAGTAATTGAACCCCACGCAACTTTGAAGTTTAAAATAGAACTTATTAAAGTTAAATAAATTATTTCTAGGCCCCCATCTAAGGGGCCTTATTTTTCTTGCCTAGGGCCTTTATAAGTTCATAAAGGTATTTTTTCATCTCAGATCTTAGGCCTTCATAATTTTTAAGATCCTTTTTCTGACCTTTAGGAACTAAAGAGTCGTACGATTTAAATTTTTCGATATCTCTTAAGAGCCTTTGAATGGCACTTATTTCAATTCTAACCTTTGATTCAAATTCCTTTACTTTTTTATCTTGTCTTCGTTTAAAAAAAGATTTCGGCTTTTTTAAATCCATTTTTGATAACTTTGCGATGACAAAGCCTTTATAAAGTTCTGCCTTTTCTTTTTTCGTTAACTTTTGAGGGTCATAAGAGTTCTTTTTAAGTTTACTTTGAGCAAATTTACTTATTTTTCCAATCCTTGGAAGCTTTTTACCTAACTTACAGACCTCTCCTGATAAAAGACCTCTTGCTATGGTCATTGAAAAATCCTGAATTGTTCTTCTACTAGGGACTTTTTGAGAAACGAAAAGAAACTGTTTTTTAAGCTTTTTTCCAGAGCAGTCATCACCATTAGCGCAGGCGACAGCCTCTAAAACAAAACCAGCATTATCAAGTCGGTTGGCCACATGAAAAGCAATAGTCATCGCAATAGGAACAGGGGCCAGAAAATAGACTGGGGCGAATGCACCTACCGCAAAGAAAAAGGCCCCACCAGTAGCGATTGCACCGGCAGTCATACTACCCTGGATTCCCCCTATGACCCAGGCGCCACCAACAAGTGTACCACTTGCAAGACTTAGTCCTCCATAGGTTCCTAAAATACCTTTTTTAACTCGCCCTTTAATTTTTTTCCTCTTTAAACCCTTTTTATCAAATTCATCAAAACAAGCTGAGGCCCTATAAAAAGGTGAGAGGTAACTTTGATAAGTAATCACTTCCTCTTTCTTTTTAGAAAAACCTATATCTGAATTTAAAAGAAGAAATATTGCTAAAAAAAACAATTTTGATTTCAAAAAAAATGATTTATACATGATTCTTCCTTTTTTAAGAGAAGGTTTCTAAAGTAGAACTAAGAGCCATTTTAACCTTAAAAAAAAATAAATATAAAAGTTTTTTTAAAAAAGAAGATGATCAACAGATTAAGTTTAAGATTGCCTTCAAACATAGATTTAAAGTGATTATTTTTTTGTTTAGTTCTTTTTTTAGTAGAAGATCGCCTTAATTAAGAAAAATGTTGGTGGCAAAAATGTCCTTTATTAAATCAGGTCGAGGAGATATTGTGAGAATCACAAGTCTTTGTCTTTCTGTCACTAATGCTGAAGGGTGGGAATTAAAGACAAAAAATTATAAAACAACAATCCACGTACCAAGATATGAGTTCTAAAAAATAAACCTTTGATTAAATGGAAATAAGGGTTGTGAAACTGTTTTCATTTAAAGCATAATTAATCCCCTCTTCGAATGACCATTTTTTATTCGCAGATATTTTTATTTATTCAATCAAATCTTAGGAATCATCGTTGGAAAAAATACTGACTATACTTTTCCCCCTTTTTTTTTCTTTCATGGAAAGTGCGTTTGCCAATAACGAAAAGGTCATCTACGGAAAAAACAATCTAATTGACTTCTACCAGATTGAGGCCAATAGGCCTCGATTAAAAGAATGGTCTCGCTCAGTTGCGGCAATGGTTTCTAAAGAAATTCTCCAAAAAAACGAAGGTTACTACCTCATAAATACTTTGAGAAATGTCGATGAAGACCTCCCTTTTTGTCTTCCCATGACTCCTCTAGAAAAGACCTTTTCTTCTCAACAAAAGATAAGTGACTGTACAGCTTTTTTAATCGGGCCAGATATTATGGCGACCGCCCGCCACTGTGTTGAAGATGAAAGGATTTGCAAGGAAAACTACTGGGTTTTTGACTACAAACTTGAAAACCCAAATCAAAGTTTTTCCCTATTCATAGAAAGTAATGTTTATGAATGTGATCACATTGTTTCTAAAGAGCACCCTTTGTTAGACTATGCCCTCATAAAATTAAAAAAGGTACCACTTAATCGAAAACCACTTAAAACACGCTTAACTTCTGATGGGGAAATCTCTGGTTCTCCTAACCTTCTCGTTATGGGCTTTCCTTTAGGCCACCCTTTAAAGTTATCACTTTATTCATCTTTGAGGGAAACATCCCACCCTCAATTTTTTCGATTTGAATCGGACACTTTTAAAGGAAATAGTGGTTCTCCTATCATTAACGTGGAAAAGGGGATGGTCGAAGGAATACTCTTTAGCGGTGAAAATGACTTTATCTATGAAGAGCATTGTAAAAAAATCAAGCACTGTGAAAAAGGTAGTTGTAGTGGGGAGCAGGCCATAAAAATAAATCAAATCCCTAATCTTTCTAGATGGGTCACGCCTAGAGGGGAAGTCTTCGGATTTTAGTAAAAAGTTCGATAGATTGGTGGTTTAGGGTAGGGAAAAACAAACGCCCTTTTTATCAACCCCACCTGAACCATTTATCGATTATTTCCCACAAAACCTAAAACAGTGCAGGAAACCCTCTAAAAGTTCACGATTTTTCCTTATTTAAAATGAACTTCTATTAAAAGAGGGCCTTCAAAAAAATTCAACTTATGCTAAGGGGATTGGGCCTTGGATAGGGCATATTTATAGAAAAGGGAAAAAATAAGGTCTTTTTAATAACACTAACCTTGTTAAGTGAGCCGAGGAAAAAGGTTTGTTTGTTCACGCTTACACTATAAGGAAAGATCAAATTCCTTCCTTTGCTCGAAGTTTTAAAGGTCTGCTAAAAAAGTATTTTTTAAGGCTCAAGTTGATGGTGTGTTTACCGATCATGCAGCAGAGACAAAACTAATTCTAAAGGAGTTTTAAATGAAATGGTTTATGTTATTTTTCATTATTTCTTTGTCAATTAAGGCAGCTCTTCCACCTAGATTCCAAGAGGCCAGAGAAATTAGAAGAATCCTAACCTCAAAAAGTGTTCAAAAAAAACTTGGAGAAGCACCTTTAAAAGCTTTAAGAGACCATACAATGAAGGGGCGAATTTATCAGGTTCACTCTCTTAATTGTCGAGGGCATGTTAAAATTATTTATAATGGAAAAGGTTGCAAAAAAAGAGCGAGAGGTTGGGTTGGGCCTGCCTGTTTTAATTTAGAAGTTCTTCCTATCGTCGCTTGCTCAGCGAAACCACTTTGTCACGATGTGGCCAAGAAAGAAGGTATATGCAAATAAAAAGATTTTCGTTCTTAATCTCATTAGGTTTTGAGGAAATCTGTTCAAGTTAACCTTTTTCTAAAATAAAGATCAGAAAGTAATAAAAGGCCTTCCAAAAAAGAGGGCCTTTTTCTCCACCCTACAGGACTCACTTATAGATTATTTTCCACAAAACCTAAAACAGGACAAGAAAAAATCTTTAGGAGCACCCCCCAATCCGCGACATTCGCGCCTACCCATTCAATTTTTAATCTAATAAATAGCAACGCAGAACTCTAAAAGTAATAATTGAAACACCGCCATCAAATATTATTAAAAAATAATTACTTTCAAGTGAAGAAATTCTTTTTTTAAAAAAAAATAATGTTAGTTTCCACCTTTAAAAAATTTCTGAACATTAACCTAAAAAAAGGAAACTAAAAATGCTCAAAAGGCTTAGCTTAGGCGTAATTGCGTCATTAATGCTTCTCGTATCTGCGTGTCATAATACAAATAGGGAACCCACCCAAGAAGAAAAAAAGACTGACAAAGTAGATTCTTTCGTTGAAATTTTGAGTGGAAATGAAGGTATTTTGGACGTTAAAGTTCTTAAAGACCTTGATAACACTGAAACCGAGGGCTGGATCGTACTCAAAGTTATAGTCGACGAAAGTTACGGTACTGGATTGTGGAATTATCAAGAGGTCTTTGCTGTCAATTTAGATGATTATGAAGAAGGCGATAGCTGGAGCGATTTTGTAATCAAGGGTATTAAAAACAACCCTACATGGGTCGAAAGTAACAACAGCGACGATAGAGGATTTTGTCTCAATTGTAATGTGGTTAAAGATAATGGTGATGGAACATACAGTGGAGGGATCTACAGCCTTGAAGAAGGTAAAGAGGTAGACATGACGTTTTCTGAAGTCCAAGGTTCCGCTAAAGACCTTGAAAAACTTGCTGCTTTTAAAGAAACTTACCAAATGAAAAAAATGCAAGACCTTCTTACTTATGACTTTGGTCTTTCTGAAAAGAGAAGTGAAAACGTTGCTAAGCTAGTTCTTAACTGGAAAAGAGTTTCTAAAAACAGAGCGATGTCAAATGCTGATGCAGATGCTTTCTCAAAAAGCCTAATTGGCGTTAACATCAATGAAGCCACTCAAGCTTTTAAAAAGAGCCTAGAAGGTGATAAAGGTTCTTTTGAAGGCCTTATCGAAAAAGCTGCTGAAGTTAATGGGACAAGCCCAGAAAACATGAAAAGCCTTTTGGATAACCTTCTTTTAAAGTAAACATGTTTTAAAAAAAGAACGCCCTATCTATAGGGCGTTCTTTCAATTGACTTCCTTTTTCCAAAAAAAATAAAGTAGTATAAGGAAAACTCTTTAGGCGCGTCCCCAGTCCACAACATTCGCACCTCGGTCACCAAGCTTTTACTAAAATAAGGGGAGCTTCTATTAAGAAGATTTTTTCTAATACTATTAAATATTTAGAAAATCCTTTGATTTATCTAGTTCCCTCGCAGAATCAAAGAATTCGTTCCAATAATCCTTCGAGATCTTCACGACTTATTTTTCTGGGATTGTTTTTAAGACGATCGGGGTGGTGACCAACCTTATACAATTCTTTCCCGTCCTCCTGAATAATCGATACTTTGGTTACTTTTCAAAATATTCTCTTCACGATAAATGATGTCACCACATCCAATGCTTCATCTGTGTTGAAGTTTACAACAAAAATGATGCCGAAGTTCTTATGAGAGAAGAGTCTTACTCTGAAAAACAGGACGATTGTGAGATAGATTTTTTGTAACTAGGGGGTTGTATGGAAAATAAAAAAACAGAAATTTGGGAAAAAAAAGAAGACATTATTAAAGAACATTTAACAGGCATTGGAATCTTTTGTATGGGCCTTATTATTGTGTTACCTGCAGTTTTAAATTGCAATTAAGATGAGCTAATAAAAGCAGATTTCTAAAAAAACCTACACTAGGACTTTATCAAGAAGTTTAAATAAAAATTAGTTAATTTTTTTTGGGGTGGGGTCTAGAATTGGTTTAAGTCGCTGTTTTGCACCATGCTTGCGGCCTTTTTATTGAATGTGCACCATGTTTGCACCATCGTTTTGTTTAAATCGGGTTTTATAATTAAACTACGGGCTTTTTTGAACGTCAGTGGGCGCTGCTTTTCGACTCTTGTAATGAAGGTGAGGAAAGGTAAAAAGTATGGTTGATCTTGAAAAATTTTTAATTAGTGAAGGTATAGAGGATGTAGACTATGGTATCGCCTCCAATATAGAAGGGCATGTTGAAGTTAAATATTGGAATAAAAGTGGGGATAAAGTTCATTTAAAAGGGCTTCAAATAAGTATAGAACCGGGGTTATCTTATTTTATGTTTAAAGAGGGAATCCTCGAGAAAATATGATGACTGGTAGATGTCATAAGTTAATTCTTAAATATTTTTGCTAGGGACGCTGAAATCCTATTAAGAGTTATAGGTTTTATAATCCAACATTTTACAAAATCATAAGCTTTTACTTGACCATATTTTTCAGGATCTGTTTCCGTTGTGAGCATGATCGTATTAACATTTTTGATATTTCATCTATACAATCCTGGAATGTTGTAGTCTAGGATCAACAAATCAAAACCCTTAATCGTTTCAAGTTTAAAAATAGCATTAAGGCCATTCTCGGCTTCTTCGGTTTCAAATTAATCTCCTTAGCGCCTTTTTACGGCAACTTTTACCGTTGCAGAGTTATCTACAATTCCCATTTTTTAAACTTCAAAGTTCATGATATTTATTATTTATCGGCCTAAAAAAAAAATTTATAAAGCTTGAGCTAATTTCTTTAATTTTTGGGGCCTAATAGTCTAGGCCTAAGGCCTTCATTCCAAGTCGATAATTAATTGCTACCGCATCAAAATTAAGATGGAGTTCCTCTGTAAGGTCAAAGGGAACTTTTTGGGGTCTTTGCGATTCGATTATGCGTTTGTCTTGTTCAAAAATAACATTTTCAAAATTTTGTAATGTGCTGTCAGGTTGTTCGAAGTCGTAGTTTCGTCCAATAATACAATGACCTCGGCAAGTATTTTGAGATTCTGGTTGTGATACGAAAAAATAAACCATTTCTTTCTCTTCACCCCAATTCAAACGAAGGACAATTGTGTAGGGTAGGTGAAGCTCGTAACGACTGTGTCTTTCAGGCCCAACGGACTTTTTATTCCCAAAAATGGGAAACTCTTGTGAGTTAGCTGCTTCTGGACGTTTGATTGTATAGTAGAGAATATGGCCTTCACGAGTAACTGTATGATCTGGAACCGTGAGACGGTTTTTATCACCTAATAGGTCTGGGTGTACCCAAGGGAAGTGACCAAAGTCAGTAAAGTTTTCAACTTGGCGAGAAGCATCTGTGTTCCAACTAAAGGGGCCGGTGAGTACAACTTTCCATTTGTCAGAGGATTCAATTTCCGGAACCTCTGGTAACGGATAAATAGGTTCCTTTAAAGCGACCCAAATGAGTCCATAACGTTCTTTGCAAAGGTAAGAATCTATCTTGGCCTTTTCGGGAATATTTTGTTTTTCTTGCTGTGGAATGAGTGAACATTTTCCCTCACTATTATATCGCCAACCATGGTAAGGACACTCAATACAATCATTAACAACTCTACCCAGAGAAAGAGCAGTACCTCGGTGCACACATAAGTCTTTCATCGCGTGAGTTTTACCATCAGTGGTACGCCAGATAACTAAATTTCGATTCAAAAGTTTGCTAGGGTATGGTGTTTCTTTAACCTCATGGGCATAGGCAACGGGATGCCAACAAGCATAGAGTTTTTCCGGGAAATCACTCATGGACTGAATCCTTCTTGAGGTGTTTTTTAATTTTCACTCAGATCTAAGGCCTTGTCTTTTAAAAAAGGGCGTCTAGACAGCTATAATTGAAAATGGGCGGCTTTTAAAAGTAAACAGTCAGGCATTATTAACTCAATTTGTTTGGAACAATTAAAAATTGAAAAAGAATATCAGAGAAATATTGATTCAAAGATAAAATCAAGAAATAATTAGAATAAAAATTACAAGGGTCTAAGGAATGAAAGAGTTTTCAAATGAAAATGTAAAGATAAAAGAAATTACTATTGATGATCAGGAGCTTTATCATTTTTATCAAAGGCAACCAGAAGTTTCTTTAGTAGAGAAATTTAAGCCTTGGTTTGAGTCTCTTAATCAAATGATTGTGCGTGAAAGAGGTCATAATTTTTGGGTATTATCTGTTCAGAGTGGCGAAGTTCTTGGAACCGTGGAAATTTTTAGCGTTTTGAGAAGGAAGTTTCAATCAGCTTTTCTTGCTTTTCATATTCTAGAAAAGGGAAAAGAACAGGCGGAAGAAATTATTAGTTTGCTTCTTGATTGTTGTTTTGAAGATTTAAAGCTTTTTAAAGTGAAGGTGATGGTTGTTGAGAATGAAAGTCATTTTGTACCACCTCTTCTTTCTTTAGGGTTTAAAAAAATTTATAATGAGGAAGCGGCCTTTTTTGATATTGTCACACCAGCTCCAAGAAGTGCAGATATTTATGCGCTTTTGTCTCCCCATGTAAAGGGCATAGATTAGACAGTTACTCGACTTGCCTTGACATTTTTACTGCACTGAGAGGATAAGTTACCCTGAGGGGTGCTTTAATGCTATATGCTTTATTAGGGTTTATTTTGGGTTTGGTCTCTATTGAGAGTTCTGACTTGGGCGCTAAGGAAAGAATACATATTGCAGTGGCCTCAAACTTTCTCGGACCGATGAAGACTTTGTCTAAAGACTTTTCACACAGAACGAAAATTCGAGTTTTATTGTCGAAGGGCCCAACAGGAATGCTCTATGCACAAATAAAGGGAGGGGCACCTTACGATCTTTTTTTTGCTGCTGATGTTAACCGACCCAAACGCCTCGAAAAAGAGGGGCTTATAGAAGCAGGGAGCCGTTTTACCTACGCAAAGGGAAAGCTAGTTTCTTGGTCAAAGAGTTTTTCTCCAGATTTAAATCTCCTTAATCCTAATAACCCTCAGCTCCGTTTTGTGGCGATAGCGAACCCAAAAACCGCTCCTTACGGGAAGGCGGCTTTAGAGGTCTTAAACCATTTTGGCCTTGGCGATTCTCTTAAGAAAAAAACGAAGTTAACTTATGGTGAAAATGTAGGAAAGGCCTATCATTACGTTGCTTCTGGCAATGCTCAAATAGGGTTAGTGGCCCTTTCCTATCTTGCACATTCAAAAAAAAACCAGGAAAAAATTTATGAAATTCCTCAAAATACTTATTCAGAAATTATCCAACAAGCAGCTATCTTAAAGGGGAGAAAATCAGGGCCTGTTTTGAAATTTTTGGAATACTTAAACTCTTCTAAGGCCAAAAAAATTATCAGGTCCTATGGCTACGATTTAGGGAAGAGTTAAATGTTAGGAATTGATTGGTCACCTTTTTTAATCACGTTAAAAGTAGCTTCTGTTACAACCTTTTTTCTCATCATTTTGGGCACACCTATCGCTTTTATTATGGCGCATATGAAGGGTTTAAAGAAGGCCGTTTTCGAAGCTTTAGTTGCTCTTCCTTTAGTCCTGCCTCCAACAGTTTTAGGATTCTACCTTTTGGTGGCCATGGGTGAAAGTGGACCGCTTGGGGGGCTTGCCAAATCTTTTGGCCTTAAACCTTTTACTTTTTCTTTCTCGGGTTTAGTTATTGGATCTTTTTTTTACTCTCTCCCTTTCGCTCTTCAACCTCTGATGAATGGTTTTGAACAATTAGGGAAACGTCCGAGTGAAACAGCATCAGCGTTGGGGGCCGGTCCAATTGATCGATTTTTGAGTGTCACTCTTCCTCTTATGCGCCGTCATTACTTAATTGCGGGGACTCTCTCTTTTGCTCATACTGTAGGTGAGTTTGGTGTCGTTTTAATGATAGGGGGAAATATTCCAGGAGTCACTAAGGTGGCCTCTATAGCTATCTATGATCATGTTGAAGTCTTAGAGTATGATAAGGCGCATATTTTATCGGCCATCATGTTGATTTTCAGTTTAGTGATATTGACCTTTGTTTACAGTATGAATCGTCGTACGGAGGTTAAATTAAAGTGAGCCTACAAGGAAATTTAAAACTTATTCGTAAACAATTTGTTTTGGATACAGGACCATTTTGTTTCCCTTCTTCGGGTCTCACTGCAATCTTTGGCCCTTCAGGTTCTGGTAAAACAACCTTTCTTAGGAGTCTTGCTGGGCTTGAAAAAAAAGTTGAAGGTGAAGTCACATTTTTTGGAAGGTCCTGGTTAAATCAGGGGAAGGCCTTAGCTACTCATAAAAGAGGACTAGGATATGTTTTTCAAGAGTCTAGTTTATTTTGTCACCTTAACGTTATACAAAACCTAAATTATGGACTGAAAAGATCCAAGGGCCCAAAGCATATTTCTTTTGATCAGGTTACCCAGTGGCTTAGACTCCATGACGTACTCAAACGAGATGTCTCAAACCTTTCAGGTGGGGAGCGCCAAAGGGTCGCTATAGGGTGTGCACTTTTATCTCAGCCTCAAATTTTAATGATGGATGAACCTATGGCCTCTCTTGACCTTTTGTCGAAAAGGTCCATTAGGCCTTATTTAGAACGTTTAAGGGACGAATTAAAAATACCCATTCTTTATATCACCCATTCACCAGCAGAAGTGGAGTGTTTGGCCGACTATGTACTTTTTATGGATAAAGGCAACATTACAGATTTCTCTACTATAGAGAAGGCCCTCCATCATGAGGGGTCACCTCTTTACAAAGATGAAGGACCAAAGTCAGTTTTACCTAGTATTGTAAAAAAACATTTTAAAAATGAAGGACTTTCTCTTGTACAATCAGGACAAGCACAACTCTATATTCCTAAGGTCGAGAGGAATGAAGGTGAAAGTTTAAGGGTTGTGATCCCGGCCAAAAATGTAAGTTTAATAAAAGAAAGGCCCTGTCAAACCACAATTTTAAACTACCTTCCTGTTAATATATTTTCAATAAGGCCTTTCAACGAATCTTGTGTTTTGGTAGGTCTAAAAATTAAAGATGAGTCTTGGCCCTTGATGGCCCAAATTACAAAGAGGTCCATGAATCAATTAAATTTAAAAGAAGGCCAATCGTGGATGGCAGCGATTAAGTCAGCTTCATTTCTTGACTAGGAATTATTTTTAAAAAACTTGTTAATATAATTGAGTGCTTTATTTCTCACCTTATCTTTTTCCATTAAAATCTCATGCTTTGAATTTTTCATTTTTATGAGTCGGCAGTTACTTGCCATCTTCTGACAAAGCTTTTTCTGAGGTTTTGGTTTTACCAAGAGGTCTCCATCTGCTTGTAGCATGAGAAGTGGTGTTTTTATTTTACCTTTATAACTTTTAAAAAGATGTCGGGTTTTATAAACTTCATGGGCCCATTTTACAGTGGGGCCATTAAACCAAACATCACCGACTTTTTTCGCAAGTCTTTGTGTTTGTGCCCACCTTATTTTATTTGAAGTAAGAGGATTCCATCTAAATTTTTTATAAGCATTAAATTTTGCTTTTCCAGGGGCGTATTGAAGGCAAAGTTTTTTGGATTTACAAAGCGCCTTGGCAAACCACTTTCCAAAACCATAAGGAATGGGAATGGTATTCATTTTGACTAAAGGAGATGAAAAGGCCGCCCCATTAAAAATAGATTGTCTCTTTTCTTCCTCCATCATATAAAGAAGAGTTATGGCTCCTCCAGTAGAATGTGTGAGTAAAAAGAGATTTTTATTATTTTCAGGCAAAACAGCATTTTTCAAAAAAGAATCAAAGTCCTTAATATAATAGGAAAAAGAGTCGACATGGCCTTTTTTTGGATCTTTTATGAGTCTCTCGGAGTGGCCCTGTCCTCTGTGGTCAAAAGTATAAATAGGTGAATATCCCATATTAAGAAGGTCATAATAGAGTTCGTAATATTTTATATAAGGTTCTCCTTGTCCTGATACAAAAACCACGGCCCCTTTATTACCTTTCCCAGTAACTTTGAAGTGGTTAATTCTGATACCCTTTTCTCCCTTGAATTGCCCCTTTTTACCATTGGATTCCATAAACTTAAAAATAAATTTGTCCCACTTTTTATTAATTTGATTTTCTGGAATCGCCTCCGCTTTATTAGATAGTAAAAAGAGGAGTATTATTAAATAGGAAAAACGATTTTGTTTCATTGAAGTAGACCTTTCAAAAAATGTTTTAAGCACTCGGGCTAGTCGACTTCTTATAAAAAATCTAAAGGGGTTTTAAAAAAGGACGTGGGGTCTATGTTTCGAACAAAAAAAACCACATTTTTTTGTCAATCTATTTTTTACTGTCATTTTTTTCATTTTTAGAAGATTTTAATAGCTTTTTCTTATTTCTTTTATCTTTTAAAAGCTTCTCTATTTTTGAGATATTTTTTAAAATATCAAGGGAATGACGGATGCAAGTCATTGGCCACCACTTTTAAAGGTTTCTATTCTATTATCTATATTACCTAGAATCAAAAAAACCTTCCATCTATTGCACTAAGTGTACAAATCTTTTTTCTGTTAACGATATTTTTAAAAATAAAGAAAGGTTTTCTTTTTCCTCTTCTGTTAAGGCCAAAAACTGATGTAAACTTCGAGAAGCATTCCTAAAGAGCAGGTTTTCTGCTTCTTCCGTATATTTTGAAATAAACGGCATATGGTAATTGGCCTCAAAGAGTTCATTTATTTTATCTTCATTATAATTATTGTAAGATTCAAGAGGCTCATTATAATGCTCTATGACCTCTTCAATTGTTGCCATAGATCCATTGTGAAAGTATGGGGCCGTAAGTCCAACGTTTCTTAAAGGAGAAACCATAAATTGAAAGGCAGCGCCTTTTCTTTTATCAATACTTCCCCTGCCTTTATCCATAAAGTTTTCATTCAAAGAAAGGTGAGGAACCATAATATTTTCGAAACGGAAGTTGGTAAGGTGTTTACCGTTATGGCACATAAAACACCGGCCTTTCCTTGTGAAAGTTAAGGCCCCTTTTTTTTCAGGCAAGCTTAATGCTGAAAGGTCTCCTTTGAGATATTTATCCCAGCCTGTATCTCTTGTTGAAAATTCTACATCTTGAAAATGGGCGAGAGCTTTTCCAACGTGTCCTATATTCCATTTCTCGTTTGGGAATGCCCTTTTAAAAAGAACTTTGTAATCTTCAATCTTAATAACTCTATTGAAGACTTCGTCCCAAACTTCTCTGTCTGTGAGGTTGGAAAAGTTATGCCCTCTCATTTCAATTTCATTAATTAGTGGGAAAAGACTTTGGGCGGCAGATGCATTATCAAGTTGACTGACAATATCATCAAAGACTGGGTTTTCCCCATTGAGATTGGGGTTTGGTGTCTTAAGCTTTTTGGGTTTTGAGGAGAAGCTCACTCTTCCGTCCCAAAAAAGGGCCTGGAAACCTGGATGCGTCTTATTGTAAAGAGGAGGGGCGTTTCTTAATGTTGGTGTGCTCGAGCCTTGAGTTCTACTCAGGCCATCCCCAGTGCCACCAGTCCCAATAGATAAAGGTAGTCCATCTCCAGTACCTAACTGAGGTTGGTGACAGGTTGCACAGGATGTATCTCCCGCCATTGAAATCCTTTTATCGGAAAACAATGATTGTCCTAGTTCGTAAAGATGTGGCCTTTTATCTGAGGGCCCTTGCGTTGGAGCATATCTAAAGCGCGATGAAAATATTTTCAATTGCTCATCAATTTTTTGTTCTAAGGTTTTTGTTTCTTGAGTGTAGGCCTTCAGGGTAAAAAGAGAAACGAGGAGATAAAGCACAGCGAAATTACAGGTTTTCATATTTAAGTCTTTTCTTTAATTCTTTTAGAGGTCTTCCAAAAACACCTTTTTGTAGAAAATATACTTGTTTTAGTACGCAAACAAAAGTATTAATCACAAAACAAATAAATAAAAAAGTTGACACTTTTTGTTGTGGATATGGAAGGCGCATTGAGTTGGGTTTTTTAATTGCTTTGGGGAGACTCTTAACCTATAGGTTTTGAGAAATTTAATTTTAAGGGGGCATTTTGGTGAAAAACATTTTGATAATATTTGCTTTTGTTATTTCAGGAACCTCTTTTGCAAAAGATTATAAGTTTGAATTAGGTAAGCAACTTTTTTTTGATAAGGTGTTGAGTGGCAATAAAAATATTTCATGTGCCACATGCCACCATCCCAAACTTGGAACAGGTGATAATTTGCCTCTCTCTGTTGGTGAAGGGGGGAGTGGGTTAGGTTCCTACAGACGTCTTGGGGATAATCTAGATGGTGTTAAACCACTAGTTCCACGAAACGCTCCACCCCTTTTCAATTTAGGTATAATAAAAGACTTCCCTTTATTCCATGATGGAAGAATTGAATTCAATGATAGCTACCCAAGTGGAATTAAGTCTCCGGCGGGCCACCTTCTGCCTGAAGGTCTTGAGAGTTCCCTGGCCGCGCAAGCACTCTTTCCAGTTACTTCACATGTTGAAATGGCCGGCCAGGAAGGGGACAATAAAATTGCCGACTTTGCTGCTAAAGAAGACTTTAAGGGAGTATGGAAAGAAGTTACAAAAAGGGTCCAAAACCTTAATGGTTATGTTGAGCAGTTTCGAGCGACTTACTCTGAAATCAAAACAAAAGAAGATATCGGAATTCATCACATAGGGAACGCTATTGGACATTTTGAAGATAAGGCCTTTCGTTCGGTAGATTCTCCTTATGATAGATACCTCAAGGGACAATATTGGTCGTTAAATATGGAGGCCATGAGGGGAATGAGTCTTTTTTATGGAAAGGCCCAATGCTATACCTGCCACTATGGAAAGTTTCAAACAGATGGTAAGTTTCACTCGTTGGCCTTACCACATGTGGGCCCAGGTAAAGATAAGGGCGTCGATGGTAAAGAGGACTTTGGAAGAGAACTTGTAACAAAAAATAAGAAAGATCGCTATAAGTTTAGAACGCCATCCTTAAGAAATGTTGCGCTTACTGGACCTTGGGGACATAATGGTGCCTATTCTGATTTAAGGGATATCGTGCACCATCATATTGATCCGGAAACTGCTTTGCTAAACTTTAACTCTACCCACTTAAATGGGGATGTTGTAACTGAAGAAAATATTCCCTTTGTAGGTGACCACTCTATAAATAAAATGCTACTTGCTTCGAATGACCTCCCAAAGGTTGAGTTAAGTGAGGAAGAAATGGATAACATTATAGAGTTTTTACACGCTCTAACGGACCTTAAACCAATGGGTTTTAAAAAACTTATTCCTTTAAGCGTCCCTAGTGGCCTTTCCTTAGAAGATTAAAAATTTATGCACAATGGTTTTGAGGTCATAAAGGGTTATCTGAGTAGGGCGATTTGTGATGGCCTTAAGAAGGAAAGCTTAGATATAGTAGAGAAGTTTGAACTTCCGAAGCACCTATCTACATTCTCCACAAAAAATGACTTGGATCGAAATCAATACTTTTATGACTCCTATGATAAGATCTCTGTTTTTTTTGAAAAATTGGCCATTAGAAACGATCAATTAAAGTTTGATAAGATAAAGTCTGTAAATAAAATAGGCCATGCTCTTCATTCAAAGAATCAAGTTTTTAGAGAATTCTCCCATTCATTAGAAGTGAAGAGCTTGATTCGAAAATTCGGGTTTAGTGAAGTTGACGTCGTTCAATCTATGGTTATTTTTAAAAACTCTGATTTTGGAGGAGAAGTGGCCGCTCACCAGGATCAGACCTATCTCTATAGTTTTCCTGAACCAATTAAGGGGATATGGATTCCTCTTGAAAAGTCGACTAAAGAGAATGGTTGTCTATGGGCACTCCCTTATAGAAAAGAACCTCTTCTTAAGGAGGTCTTTACTTGGAAAAATAAAACACCAAAAACAACTAAGGTCCATAATGTAGATTGGCCGGAAAAAGATTTCATACCAATTGAGTTAGATGTCGGGGATGTTCTTTTATTTGATGGTTTATTGCCCCACAAAAGCTATGTAAATACTTCGAAAAAATCTCGAATGGCCTACGTATTCCATTTCAAGGAAAGTAAATCTGAGTATTCTAGGGATAATTGGAATTATTCAAAAGATTTAATGAGGATAACTCTTTAGTTGTATATTTAGGTTGAGAAAAATATTTCTGTCATAAAATCTAAAACTCAATAAGCTATAATAATGTCTATTAATAAAAAAGGTTTAAGCTTTCTTGTATATTGTCGATAGATCAATAGACTATGCGAGTAAAATTTATGGGTATGAATAAAAATTTAAGGGGTTGAACTATGGCTGGTTCAAACGTACAGGATTATGGATCAGGTAAAGTAAAGCTTGGTCTAAAGAAAACTTTAAGCATAATAATGCCATACTTAGGCAAAAAAACCATGGAACAGGTAAAGTCTGTTTGGTTTATTATATTCTACCTTGTTCTTTTTCAGGTTTTAGTACTTAACATTCCTATTGTCTACTCTTTAACTATTGCTGCAGGGGTGGCCCTTGTTATCGCAGGACTTACTTTTTTTATGGAAGGTCTTGAGCTTGGTTTAATGCCTTTTGGAGAAATAATAGGGGCAGTATTACCTAGAAAATCAAAGTTGCCAGTTATTATGATTTTCTCAGTATTACTTGGAGTAGGGGCGACTTTTGCTGAGCCTGCCATTTTTGTTCTCAAAGCTGCTGGTGCTGGCGTTGAACCAGAAAAAGCTCCTTTGCTTTATAGTTTACTTAATGACTTTTCAGGACAATTAGTTGGATGTGTTGGGCTAGGGGTTGGAATCGCTGTTTTAATTGGAGTTATGCGTTTCCTATATGGATGGTCTCTGAAAGTCCTCATCATTCCTCTTGTTTTAATTTTATCTGGTTTAACTATTTGGTCTCACTTTAACGAATTCCTTGTTCCTATTATGGGTCTTGCTTGGGACTGTGGAGCTGTAACAACAGGACCTGTCACAGTTCCTCTTGTCTTGGCCTTAGGGATTGGTGTTTGTCGTATTGTTTCTAGTGGAGAGTCAGAAGGTGGCGGCTTTGGCGTTGTAACTCTTGCTTCTATTTTTCCTATTATTGCAGTTTTTCTTTTAGGCATATTTCACTTACAAAAAGATGATTTTTATGGGCGTCCTAATTACAAAGGAAAAGTGAAAACGGCAACATCAAAAGAGGGCAAGTCAGCTTTAGACTCAAATATAGCTGCTGAATTTACAAA
>JAOMEV010000046.1 GCA_028346125.1 Bacteriovoracales bacterium
ACAAGAGAAGAAATTAATAAAAAAACGGTCTTCTTTTTCATAAACTTTTCCTTTTATAAAATATTAAAAAATTATTCTAAACACTTTCCTTAAAAACCTGACTCATCAAGGGCCTGATTAGCTAATTCATCGCACTTCTCATTTTGAGGATGCCCCGCATGACCTTTGACCCACCTAAAGTGAACTTTGTAAAACTCCTGGACCAATTCGTCTAGTATTTTCCACTGCTCTAAGTTTTCTGGCTCCTTTTTATCTGCTTTTTTCCAACCTCTACCTTTCCATGAGTATACCCACCGAGTCATACCGTCTACAACATATTTTGAGTCGCTATAAAGATAAATTGACGTCACTTTCAGATCAAGAGAGGACTCATAGCAATATCTTTTTAGAGCAACAAGCCCTTGTATCGCTCCCTCTAACTCCATTCGGTTATTAGTCGTTTGAAGGTCTACGCCCGAAGCCTCAAATAATACAAGCCCAGAAGGATCCTGGCCCAAAGAGCCCCACGCACCGGGACCTGGATTACCTCGGCAGGCCCCATCCGAAAAAAGAGCGAACGATTGCCCATCTTCCAGTATTTCATCTGGTAGAGGAAAACTACCTTCCTCTGAATTCTTGTTTTCTATTTTTGGACCTTTGTTCCCGACCTTTTTTTCAAGGACTGCAACTGCCCTTAATGCCTCTTCATCGTTAAAAAATCTCTTTCTTAAAAGAAATAAGGTATCCAAAATATCGTCGTTAGAAGTTTTTTCTATCATAGTCATCACTCCACTCTAAAGGAGCTGAAGGAATTTTCTTTTGCCGACTTTCACAATTTTTCCGGCAAAAGAGTCATCCAACGTTAAGTCAGGGTCTTGAACTTTATCCCCATCCATAAAGCGGACAGCATTCTGTTTTACCATTCGTCGGACTTCCCCTTTACTAGGAAGGAGACCTGACTCGAAGAGGGTTGTCACAAGGTCTTTCCCTCGTTCAAATTCATATTCAGGAATATCTTCAGGCACCTGCTTTCTCTTAAAAACATCTTCAAACTTTGCCCTCATTTCTTGGCCAGATTTTTCACCGTGAAAAAAGGAAACAATTTTTTCTGCCAATTGTTTTTTTGCCTCATTTGGATGGAAGTTACCAGATTCTAATCCCTCTTTAACTTTTGTAAACTCTTCCTTGTTAACGTCTCCAATATGTTCATAGTATTCGAGCATAATTTTATCGGGGATGCTCATAATTTTTCCAAATTTATCGAAAGGCTCATCTTTAATTCCAATATAGTTCCCAAGAGACTTACTCATTTTTTGGGAGCCACAAGTACCATGAATAATTGGAAGCAGCATGGCCACTTGGGGCCTTAACTCTGCATTTCGCTGGTAATCTCTTCCCATTAAAACATTAAACTTTTGATCAGTTCCCCCCAATTCAACATCGGCCTTAACAAAAACAGAATCCACACCCTGTAGGACTGGGTAAAAAAGCTCATGAAGAGAAAGTGGCTGTGTGTTTTCAAGACGATCTTTAAATGTTTCGTGAGACAAAAGTTTGGCAACCGTAGTTTGAGAGGCCCAGCTTATCACATCTCTTAATGTTACTTCTTCAAACCATTCTGTTTGGTAACAAATCTCTGTCCTCTCTTCATCGAGAACAGTCATAACTTGCTCCATATAACTTTTTACATTCTGTTGTATTTCTTCTTTTGTAAGAGGAGGTCTTGATTCGGTTTTTCCTGTTGGGTCACCTATTCCAGCAGTGTAATCTCCTATAATAACAACACCAATATGCCCCAGGTCTTGAAACTGCCTCATTTTCCTAAAAGGTACAGTATGCCCTAAATGCACATCTGAAGTGGTTGGGTCGATTCCACATTTAATTCGAAGTGGTTTCTTTTCTTTCAAAGAGTTTTTAAGCATCTCAAAAAACTCGTCGCGAGGTGTTATCTCGACAGCGCCAAACTCTAAAATTTCGAGTTGTCTTTTGGCCTCTTCAACAACTTTTGGATCTTCCTCTTTAACATGTTCCACCGCAAACCTCTTTATTTTCAGCATTCTACAAAATTACACGTGCGATCATAACTTAATGAAAATTTTTTGGAAACGTTTTATTCCGATCAAAAAGATCTTTTTATTACGCAAGTCTCCCGTAAAGAAATTATCTAACGTTTCCACCGAAACTTATAAAATCTTTTCTTTTCAGAACTTTGTCAGCGTGATAACCATAATCGCTTAAATTTCTTGCCTTTTTGAAGAGGTACTTTTGGAAAAAGATTTTTCTATAAGAGTTTACAAACAGTATTTCAACTTTTCCTCCTCTCATTTTCTTATTTTTGAGGATGGAACAAGGGAGCCTTTGCATGGACATAATTACAGAGTCAATGTAAAGGGAAATGCACCTATTCAAAGTTCTGACATGGTCTTCGACTTTCTTGATATCAAACCAATTGTCAGAGAGGTTTGTGACTCACTGGATCACAGATTCCTTCTGCCAGGAGAGAATCCAAACCTTAAAATAAAGGAAGATCTAGGACAACTTGTTATAGAAACGCCTGATAAAAGTACTTTTAGCTTTCCAAAACAAGATGTTATAATTTTACCAATACCAAATACAAGTGCAGAAAGACTGGCAATATATATCTCTTACGAGATTCGGAGCAGGATAAAAAAGAAGTTTTCCTTTTCTTTCCCCCTGCTTGAAATTGAAGTTGAAGAAACTCCTGGCCAGTCTGCAATTTTCGTCCTTAAGGAGAACGATTAATGGAGTTTATTTCTTTGAAGCCTGGGAGAAGCGTCGAAGGTGATGAAATCCCCTGTTTTCGCTCAGAGATAAAATCAAATAACTATGTCTATTTAATGGCAGGGACTCACGGTGATGAGGTTGAGGGTGTCTACGTACTCCAAGAACTTTTTGATTGGCTTAAAGAGGATGAGGACGTCAGCCTTCCTCTCATTGTTCTTCCAATTCTAAATGTTGATGGATATAGAGCAAGTAGTCGCGTCAATGCTCATGGAGTTGATCTTAACAGGAATTTCCCCTCAAGCAATTGGACTAAAGAAACAAGAGAAAAAAAATACTTTCCAGGAGAGAAGGCATTAAGTGAGCCTGAAAATCAATTTGTAGATAAGCTTTTTCAAAAGTACCCCCCTCGTTTTATTTTAAGTTTTCACTCATGGAAACCAATGCTTAACTTTAATGGTGACTGTGAAAATGTGGCCAAGTTTCTTGAAGGCTTTAATTCTTACCCTGTCCATTCTGAAATTGAAGGACACCCAACTCCTGGCTCACTTGGCGAATATGGGCCCGAAAAATATCAGTCACCAGTTCTTACCTTTGAATGTCCCTTATTGTCTGAGGATGTTTCTCTAAGAAAAATTTGGGAAGAAAACAAGGTAGGCCTCCAAGACCTCCTTAAGTCTGATCTTCTCTAGAATGAAAAACTGCTTTTCCTTAAGCTTTAGTATACTTGATGACCTCTACAGGACAGGCTTCTGCCGATTCCTCGATTTTTAGACCATCGTGGAGAGGAGCATCTGGCCTTATGATACAAGTATCTTCCAAAACCTCGAAAACTTCAGGGTAAATCCCTTCACAAGCATCACAAACAATACAACCAGGTTCAATCCATACTTTTGAAACAGCGAAGTTTTCAACAGAGGCAGCAGCTCCACCACCAGCGCCAGCAAAGTCTCCTGCAAACTCTGGGTTAGTAGCAATTTTCAACTTTTTATTTGAGCTTGGCACAGGGTCAGCAATGAAAGTTCTTTTGGTTTGAAAATAAATCGGCTTTGACTTACCTTCTTTGAACTGATCGTTAAAATCATTGGCGGTTAATGTGGCCGCCTCTAACTTTTTGATAAAACCGTGTCCTCTCATGTCAAACTGATGAAAAATCCCACTCTTTGTTGAAGAAATTTCAACTTGAATAAGCGCTGATTTAAATCCTCTTGCCTTCAAAAGGGTTCGAAGTCCAGCACCAAAATCTAGATCCATGGAAAATGTTTTTCCTTGAGGAGCAAAATGTTGTGTGACTTCAACCTGTGTCGGATCTCCAAAAGGGTTAAAAAGCCTTAACTTAATCTGGTCAAACTTGGCCGGCTCTTTTTCATCATTCCACTTGAAGCCAAAGGCAAATCCAGTATCTCCAAGAGTAGACTTTAAAAACTCAACTTTCGGCCCACCAAAAAAGAACTCCATCGTTCCCGAGAGGAGACTGAGGCCGCCAAGAGAAATGACTAATCCAAGGGACAAAAGAATTGCAATTGCCATTGAAAGTAATATGACGTTCACTTAAACACTCCTCATTTTTGGTTTTTTATCTGCTCCCTTAACTGGGTCTGCTATAAAACTTTTTTTGTTTTGAAAGTAGAAAGGCTTCTTTTTTACTTCTTGGTATTTTTCTTCAAACTCACTTTTTGTCAGTTGAGCAGTTTTTAGTTTTTTTAGGAATGCTTTTCCCTTTATATCCTGCTGATGACAAATTCCAGTCTTCGTCGAAGATACCTCTATTTGAATAAGGGCCGTTTCAAAACCATTGGCCTTTAGAAAGGTTTGAAGTCCTACTCCGAAATCCAAATCAACAGCAAAAGTTTTCCCCTGAGGAGGGAATTGTTTTGAAACCTCAACCTGAGTCGGTTCACCAAAAGGGTTAAATAGCCTTACCTTAACCTGATCATATTTGGCCGGTTCTTTTTCATCATTCCACTTGAAGCCAAAGGCAAGACCAGTTTCTCCCAAAGTCGTTTTCAAAAGTTCTATTTTCGGGCCTCCGAAAAAAAACTCCATGGTGCCAGAAAGGAGGCTCAGACCACCAAGAGAAGCAACCAGAACAATGGCCAAGAGTACGGCTACCGCCATAGAAATCATTACAACATTCACTTGAAAACGCTCCCCAAAATTAACACCCGATCAATTTAAACCAATTATAGCAAATTAACCAAGATTTTTCCACACTGGCACACAATAGATCTTATCGATCAATGAATTTTGTTTTAACTCTTTTGGCAAGATTTTAAAAGTTGCTACGAACAAAAAGGAGGGACTGATGGCAAGTTAAAAAGAGGCCTAAAATGGTCTTTAACAATTTCAGACAAACCTAAAAGGTCACCCTTTTTATTTAATATCCAGATAGGAGAGCTAGATGCCTCTAACTGAGACTCTTCCCATTTTAGAACATTTGAAACAAGAACTTTGCGCCCATTTGAGTAATCCTTGTTGTTTTCTCCTTCGAGATAAGCTCTTCTAAAAGGGAGAACTTCATCCATTTTGAGAAGTGAACTGTGATCATTTTCTCCCCCTTTCAGCTCTAACTTTCTTCCTTTGGCCGGCCACAATTTAGGCCTCAATGAATCTTTTATCGAAACGCCGCCAACAGACTCTCTAACTAGAGAAACAAGTGTTCCTTTTTCTCCCATAGAGTCTGCAATATCTTCAAATAGGGTCCTTATGTAGGTCCCAGAGCTCACTTTGACCCTAAACAAAACAAAAGGTCCTCTTGATGAAACAACTTCTAAGGAATATATTTCTCTCAATACAGGATCTTTCTTAATTATCTGTCCCTCCCTTGCCCATTTATAGAGTGCTTTTCCTTTGTATTTGACAGCAGAAAAGGAAGGGGGCACTTGCCAGTAAGGCCCAACAAATTTCTCTTGTAGAACCTCTTGCAAACAAGGTTTACTAAAGTTATTTTTGTGCGGTTTTTCGCTGATAATCTGGCCGGTTATATCGCCAGTGTCTGTATTAAACCCAAGCTTTCCTAATGCGAGATACGTTTTCGGAAGAAACTTGTGAACAAAATCATTGAGCCTTGAGCCCCCCGAAATGCCCAACATCAGGACTCCGCAAGCAAAAGGATCTAAAGTTCCAAAATGTCCTATTTTTTTTCCTTTAGGGAGAAGTCTTTTAAAGTGATTAACGACAACAGACGAAGTAATTTTCGTTGGCTTTAAAACATTTAAAATAAAAGGTCCTTCAGGGAGTGTCTCTATTTGATTCATAAACCAGTACAGCTTCCAATCTAACTTTTTTCACTTTCTGATTTAAGAAGAGCATCAATCTTTTGCTCAGACTCAAATTGAGAATCGTATATGAACTCCAAGGCAGGAGTATGTCGAATTTTTAACCTCGTCGAAAGTAGACCTCTAATTTTGCTCCCAACAGTACCAAGGGCCTTCTTCGCATCCCCTCTTTTACTGGAGTCAAATGTGTCCCAATATACCTTCGCTATCGAGTTGTCCTTATTCAGTTCAACCTTCGTTATTGAAACAAAAGTGAGTCTTGAATCTTTAATTTCGTTTCTCAAAATGAGGCTTATTTCCTTAATAAGCCCCTCCTGAAATTTTTCTTTTTTAAACAATTTTTGCTTTGCCATTAAAATCGACTCTCTAAATTGATAAAGGTGAAGAGAGGTCAGGAGATTTGGAAGAAGCTGCTCCACCTTCTTCTTTTTCAACATCTTCAAGTTTTCTCTTTCTTTCAACCATCATGTAAGCTTCAAAAAGGTCTGAAACTTTAATATCATTATAGCTTTCAAGTCCAATCCCACATTCAAAACCATTCTTAACTTCTTTAACATCGTCTTTAAATCTTTTAAGAGAAGACATCTTACCATCGAACATGATTTTTCCATTTCGAAGCAGTCTAATATGACAGCCTTCCATGATTTTACCATCAATAACCATAGAGCCTGCAATTGTGCCGATCTTAGGAATAACAAATGTATCCTTAACCTCGGCCCTTCCGATAAACTTCTCTTCAAACTCAGGATCTAACAACCCTTCAAGTGCTAATGTGATGTCATTAATAAGTTCATAAATGACTGAGTAAGTTTTAACATCAACTTTGAGATCCTCAGATAGTTTTCTCGCCGTTGTCAGTGGTCTCATATTAAAGCCCACAACGACTGCCCCAGCAGACTCTGCCAAATTAATGTCCGAGTCATTGATAGGACCAACTCCTCCCCCTATAACTTTAACAGAAACTTCCTTATTCCCAAGAGCAACAAGGGCTTCTTTAATGGCCTCAAAAGAACCCTGTACATCAGAACGCACAATGAGGTTCAGCTCTTTCTTATCTGTGCCATCCGCAGCATCCATAGAAAAGAAATCCTCAAGAGAGACGGATGGTCCAGTCTCTGTCACCTCAAGAACTTTTCTTTCATTAATTCTATTTTGAACTATTTTCTTGGCCTCTCTCTCACTTTTGACAACATTAAGCATATCTCCAGGTGCTGGAGGATTATCTAGTCCAAGAATCTGTACAGGTGTTGAAGGCCCCGCTTTCGGAAGCATAGCACCGAGGTGGTTCATCATACCTCTCGCACGCCCAAAGCTCTCACCAACAACAATGCTCTCACCTTTCTTTAATGTTCCTTTCTGAATAAGGATAGTTGCAACAGGTCCTCTTCCAGCTTCAATCTTAGACTCAATGACAACACCTTCAGCTTTTCCTTTTGGGTCGGCCCTTAGTTCCTGCATCTCAGCCAAAAGATAAATAGATTCTAGAAGTCCATCAACACCATCACCTTTCAAAGCTGAAATAGGTACAAATATGGTATCTCCACCCCATTCTTCAGGGTTAATCCCAGCTTCTGCAAGGTCACTCTTAACTCTATCCGGGTTAGCAACTTCTTTATCCATTTTATTAATAGCGACAATGATAGGGACATTCGCATTTTGGCAAAAGCGAATGGATTCCCTTGTCTGCGGCATCATACCATCATCTGCGGCAACAACTAGTACAACAATATCAGTAACATATGCCCCTCTTTGCCTCATTGAAGCAAAAGCCGCGTGGCCTGGAGTATCCAAAAAGGTCAAATTCTTATTCTTAACTTTTACCGAGTAAGCACCAATATGTTGTGTTATTCCACCGGCTTCTCCATCGGCAACCTTAGCATCTCGAATATAATCCAATAAAGTTGTCTTACCATGATCAACGTGGCCCATAATTGTTATGATAGGATCTCTTAAAGGTAACTTGCTCTTTTCATCCTCATCTAACTTTTCACGGCCAAGAACTTTATCTTCATCAAAAGCCCTGTTCTCTACCCTATACTGATAAAGAGCTGCGATCTCGGCAGCGAGCTTAACACCAACGTAATCATCTGGACGAATAAGGAGGTTCATTTCAAGGGCTTTATTAACCAAGTCATCAAACTTAACGTTAAGTTTTTTAGCCAACTCTTCAAGGTAAGCGCCTTTGTAGAGAGTTATCACCCTTTTGGACTCCTTTATCTCAGTTATTTTTGTTTTATCACCCATTCCGTGAAAAATTTTCTTTCTCTTCACTTGAGTGTAAAGCGGTCGCCCTAAAGAACCTAAAGCCCCATAAGACTTTAACTCTGAATCTGCTCGTGACTGAATAAGGGCCTGGGCTTTATTTATAGTCACTTTCTTCCCAGACATCATCGTCGCAAGACCACCAAGCCTTTTCTTAGAGTCCCCAGACTCAACTGCCTTTCCTTTATCCGAGGCAGCAGATTGATCAGCGGCAGTCTGTTCACTAGTTTTAGCAGGTCCAGGACGAGCTCCCGTTTTTTCATCTTTTTCTTCTTTTTCTTCTTTAGCTTCAGCAGGAGGTGTGTAAATCGGCGTAAAGCGATGAACTTTTTCCTTATAGTATTCTTTTCCATCGCCCTTTATTTTTTCAACTTCTTCAATCGGCTGCTCTTTAATGGCCTCTAGAGCTTTTTCAGGACGCGAAACAACTCTTAGCCCCAGGTTAAGGCGGTTTTCCTTACCAACCTTTGGAACATCCGTTGTCGAGACACTTTCCTCGGAAGCTGCCACACCAGATTGAGGTGTTTTTTCCTCAAGCCCGGCATTTACACCTTCGCTTTGTTGAACTGACGTCCCAACATCAAGCCTTCCTTCTATACCCTCAGCAGAGACACCTTCAGTCACCGAAGACTCTGTTGCCTTTGAAACTGAAAGCTTCTTCCTAATTAAGGTCTTCTTTTTAGTTACGCTCTTATCAACAGCTTTTGTTGATTTTGCAGCCAAAGCAGCTTCTTTTGGAGCCTCTTCTTTTTTCGCACTCTTAACAGTGCTCACCTTTTTCTTGGCCACCTTCTTTCTGACAACCTTTTTCTTTTTCTTAACTGTCGTTACAGCTTTGGCCTTATACAGTTCCTCTATTTTAGCCAAATCATCATCTGACAAATTCGTCATGTGGTTTCTCACAGAAAAACCCTTAGACTTTAGGTCCTCAACAAGATCTAAGGGACCAGTCCCCATTTCTTTGGCCAATTCAAAAATCTTTTTCGGCATCAACTCACTCCCTAAACAAACCGTTGTCAATAACGAAGGAAAACCCTTTCCAAAAACTACTTAATTTTAAAAGCAGCTAATTCCTCTCTCAGTCTCTTCTCAGCATCAGAAAACTTATCCTTACCAGATTTGTCATCCTCAGCTTCTGAATCAAGAAGACCTTTATAGGCAGGAACTGCTGAGGCTGAAACAAGATCTTCATCTTCTTCCACAGCAAGTTCAACTTTTCCTTCTTCAATTGAACTAATAGTATTTTTAACAATTTTTTCAGCTTCTGTTTCTTTAACCCCAAGAAGGTCTACTAAATCGCTCGCAGCTAAGCCACTAAGGTCACCAATCGACATAATTCCTTCTTGAACAAGGACTTGTGACCAAGCTTCTGTAATACCTTCCACTTGTAGAAGGTTCTCTGTGGCCTTCTTAAATTTTTCTTGAAGTTTTGATTTAGATAGGATGTTAATCCTCATCCCTGTCAACATAGCCGCCAGTCTTACATTTTGGCCTCGACGACCAATGGCCAAAGAAAGTTGGTCTTCTTCAACAATAACATCCATTGAGCTATTTTCACCATCTAGCATAATGTTTGAAATATCAGCAGGGGCCAAGGCAGATCGAGAGAAGACTTCAATCTCTTCTGACCACTTGACGATGTCAATTTTCTCACCTTGAAGTTCATTCACAACATTTTGAACTCGACTTCCTTTCATCCCTACACAGGCACCTACAGGATCTATTTCCTTATCAGATGAGATAACTGCAATTTTGGCCCTTTGTCCTGGTTCCCTTGCAGCAGATTTAATCTCAATGGTACCATCTTGAATTTCGGGTACCTCAATCTCAAATAACTTCACAAGAAACATAGGTGACGTTCTTGAAAGACGTATTTCAGGACCTCTATTCGTCATTACAACTTCAGTTAAAAAGGCCTGGATTCTATCACCTGGCTTAAAATTTTCTCCAGGAATAATTTCTCTTTTCGAAAGAATTGCGTCTGCTTTTCCCAAATCTACAGCGATATTTCCACGCTCATAACGACGAGCAATCCCAGTAATGAGCTCACCCTCACGATGCTTAAATTCTGCAAAAAGAATCTCTCTCTCTGCATCTCTTACCTTTTGAAAAATAATTTGACGAGCCGTTTGAACATCAACACGAGTAAAGTTAGGGTTCTCGATTTTAATCCCAAGCTGATCACCAATTTCAACATCTTCATCAAGTTCTTTAGCCTTACTCACCTCAATCTCAATAATACTGTCCCTGACTTTTTCGACAACATTCTTATACTGATAAATCTCGATATCCCCATCTTCCTCGTTATAACGAGTTTCATATTCTCCCTGAATACCGTATTTTTTTCGAGCAGTGACTAAAAAAGCTTGCTCAATGGCCTTGATGACAATTTGCTTGTCAATTCCTCTATCCTTCCCTAGCGTTTCAATAACCTTTCCTATTTCTGAAAAGCTCATAAGTCCTTCCCTCTCAATTGAAAATTTCTAAACTCCATTCTTCCTGGAGTAACATCTAATATAAAACATTCACCTTAAACATCTGGTTCCAAATTTGCTTTTTTCACTTCGTTATAAGAAACAAAAAAAGCAAACTGTTCACGGTAAATTAAGCTCAAACCATCATCATCTAGCGACTCAAGTTTCGCAACAACTTTCTTCTCACCCTTAAGAGATTTTGGAATCCCGGGAAGCTCGTCCTCGTGAAGCCTTTTGGCCAAAACGAGCCTAACATTCAGCCCGACGACACGTTCAAAATGTTCTTTGGTCTTCAAAAAACGATCAATCCCTGGAGACGAAACCTGAAGGACCAAGTTTTCTGGCATCCAGTCTGCCTCTTCTATATACGGAGAAAGCGCCTTATCCACACTGACACAATCTTCAATAACTGCAGTATCGGTCTTTTGATCAAATATGTAGATCCGCCACTCACTACTGCCCGGATAATACTCCATATCGTAGAGACTAAGCCCTTGCTCCGCCACAACCTTTTGTGACAGTTCAAAAAACTTTTTTTCTATGCCTTTTCTTTCTACTTTTAATACCATCTACAGCTTTCTAAACCTTCTCACTCCGTAAAGCGAGTAAAAATCATCTAAAATACAAACATATGTTATTTATGGCCCTAATAAAAAAAAAGGGCGGTTTTTTAGAAAAAAGATCCGCCCTAAGAAAAAATACAAAGTTTCTTTAGAACCACCTAACCCTTTACCAAGCATTTCCTAAAAAATCAATTCTTTAGATAAACTTTACCAGTTTAGGAGCACTTAGACATAAATTATTTAAGGGATTTCAACATTTTAAAGGCATTTCGCGAGTTACCATAAAAGTTTTTGGCCAAATGAAGTTTGTGAAACCCCATTTTTTCATAAAGCCTAATAGCGCTTCGATTACCTTCTTCCACTTCTAAATAAAATCGCTTTATCCCTATGTTTCCTGTCATTCCCACGACCCCTTCAAGCAAAGTTTCTCCAAGGCCCATACCTCTCATTCCAGGACAGACAACTACTTTAAGCAAGTGAAGTAGCTCTTCCTCTAAAGAAATCTTCCAAAGACAAAAAGCCTTTAATGCTTCAGACCGATCAGAAAACGTGGAAAGCAGATAATTTTTCGAAGATATTTGAGTGTCCTTCCAAGAGTCGGCCGACCAAGGAAATGGAAAATAGCTTTTATCAAATTCACAAACTTTCATAAGTTCAGAGCTCTTAGGCCAATTTTCACTCTCCAAAAATTTGGCGTCGGTGTAATTACGGGCCAAAAGATTAAATTCTGACAGACCTTTAAAAGAAATATTCATGGGGGATTCTTTTATCCAAAGAGTTAATAAAAAGTCTGATGGCCTCAAGAGTTTGCATCTCTTTTTTCCTACTAAAAGCTTCTTTTAGGGCCTTCTTGTTGAGGTGGTCATTTTCTTTTTTAAAGGCCTTAAACTCTATATCCTTGGTCAAAGCACCTTTACTGAGAAACCTATTTTGGAAAAATGACTCAATTATCATCAAAAACCGTATCCCAGTTCCCAGGCTTTTAAGCTTTACCTCTTTTTTAGAACACTTTCTTAGAGGAAGTTGCTTGAAAAATTTCCCATTTATGCCTCCTTGCCTTTTCCTCAAAAAAAAGGAGACCTTTAACATCTTTAAAATTTTTTCCAAAAAAGCCTCTTCCTCTTTTTTAATCAGGTGGACACTTGTAATGTCAGGGATTTTCAAAAAAGAGGCTTTATCCAGCCCCAAGGCACTTAGACTGAGTGATTTAAACGAAAGACATCGAAAAAAGCGTACTCCATTTAAGTAAGTTTTAAGATCCGAAAGAAAGAAAACATCACCATGAATTTTAAAAACAGCTAACTCACGACTTATCCTTGTCGCACCGGACTCTTTTTCTGCAAAGCTAGTAGAAGCACAAAGTAAGAAAAAAATAGACAAAATAAAAACTGGGATCTTTTTCATTCGAGGCCTTTTCAGAACTAAACAGGCGAACTTAAATCCACGTTTCCAATAGACTTATAGTTTGTAGACCTTTGCTCCATATAAAACCTTATCTTTGCATGAGGATTAAACGTATAACCATCTTTCCCTCTTATAATATACTTCCTTTTTGAATCTTTCTTCTCTTCTTTGCTTGGTTCAATTAATTTTCTGAGGCGACTCACACTAGTATAAATTAACTTGTCGTGAATAAGAGGATTGTATTCATCTTTCCAAATAGATTTGGCCAGACCTTCCTTGTCGTAGTAGGTACCAGAGTTTTTGGCCAACAAGAAAAGGATCTCCAAAAGAACAAAGCGATGCTTAAAGTCTATAATGCCAAGAGTCTTCTCATGAACTTTTCTGTTCGTTCTGTCTAGAAAGATATCAACATTGCTATCATTAACATCCTGGACTTCACTTTTAATCAAAGCCTCTAGACGACGAAAAACTGCAGAATCAGCAAAGTCACCGGCCAACTTGAAAAAAAGGAGAGACTTTTCGAATTGCCCCATCATTTTATAGACCATCCCTTTTCCAATTAAGGTATAGCCATGAAGGTTCCAACACTTCTTCTCTTGGAGGTTTCTAGCCGCTTTATCATAAGCAGCTAGAGATTCATCATATCTCTCCATTTCAAAATAAATTTTTCCTAAATAAAACTCCATTGCACCTGCTAAATAAAACTTATTTATAATTTTTAAAAGTTGCCTTAGCTGGTAGAGATAATCTATGGCCGTTTCATAATCTTTTGTTTGATAATAGTTGGTCGCAAGAGCCAATAGGCACTTCGCCAAAAGCTCAGGTTCATTTTCCTCTTTAGATTTTTTGTAGGCAATAATAAAAGCTTCTCTCGCCTCTCTAAAGTCCCCACTATAATTTTTTACTAAGCCACAATTGAAATAATATTCGGCACTTAAGCTATCAAGTTTAAGCTTTAGCTCCGCCATAAGGTCCTCAGCTTCTAGAATACATTTCTCAGCTTCATAATTTTCCAATTTTTCAGAATATATTCTAATGAGAAAACCGAGGATTTTAAGCTTATAGAAGTCGTCGCCATCCTTCCCAAAGTAGGAAAGAGACTTTTCAAAATTATGCTTCGCCTGAAGAAGGTCGGCTTTATCGTAGTGAATTTTTCCAAGCTGATAATAAGCCATTGCAAGGTCTAAACACTCAATGGAACTAGATAAGGACATGTCCTTCTCAGGAAGAAATGCTAGCGGCAATGGCGATTTTTCCTCTTGAGTTAATTCATTCCCCATGTGAAACTCCAAGTTTTGCCTTAAGGATTAATCCTAAAAGTGAAGATTCTCAATAAAAATATCGGGGTTTTGCAGCAAAAACCCTGGGGTAATGTATAACACGAGGCCTTTCCAAATGCCAAACTTTCTCAGAAAACGTGAAAAAAATATTGGTTAACTCATTGATTTATAAAATTACCATTGGTAGTCTGTTCGGCCAATACCACACTTGGCTTAGCTATGGGCTTCCACTAACCAAATATTTTAAAAAAAGGAACCAGTTCAATGGCAAAATACGAATTAGACACACTACGTCATTCCACTGCCCACCTTATGGCACAAGCCATTACCCGACTCTTTCCGGGCCACCATGTTCAATTTGGAGTCGGTCCTGTTATTGACAATGGTTTCTACTATGACATCGAAACTGATTACAGAATCAAGGACGAAGACCTTCCAAAAATAGAACAAAAAATGCTTGAAATCATTGACGAAAAGCTCCCAATTGAAAGAAAGGTTCTAAGTAAGCAGGAGGCTTTAGACTATTTTGAAAAAGAGAACCAGCACCTCAAAGTCGAACTTATAACAAGCTTGCCCGGTGGCGAAGAAATCTCATGTTACAGCCAGGGTGAATTTATTGACCTCTGCCGAGGACCCCACGTCGAAAGTACGGGCGACCTTCCTAAATATTTTAAATTACTTCACACCGCAGGCGCTTACTGGAGGGGTCAATCTGATAGGCAAATGCTCCAAAGGATCTACGCCGCTTGCTTTTATGACAAAAAGTCCCTGAAGAAACACCTCAATTTTCTTGAAGAGGCGAAAAAAAGAGACCATCGAAAACTTGGTAAGGAGCTCGAGTTATTTCATTTTGAATCTGTGGCTCCTGGCTCCCCATTTTTTATGCCAAAAGGAGCTTTTGTCTATAATGAGTTGATAGAGTTCATGAGACGAATCTACCGAAAATATGACTACAAAGAGGTTATCACACCGCAAGTTTTAGGATCAGAACTTTGGCACACAAGTGGGCACTATCAGAATTATAAGGACGATATGTTCTTTACTAATATCGAAAAGGGGGAGTTTGCTGTTAAACCCATGAACTGCCCCTGCCATATGTTGATGTTTAAGCACTTTCGCTATAGTTATAGAGATCTGCCTCTCAGATTTGCTGACTTCGGTCGTCTCCATAGAAATGAAAAGTCAGGCACTCTGGCAGGACTTACGCGTGTCAGGACATTCTGCCAAGACGATGCCCATATTTTTATTCCTTTAAATGATATTCAAGATGAGATTTTAACTCTCCTTGACATGTTTTTTGTAATTTATAAGCATTTTGATTTTAAAGAAATCAAAATTAACCTCTCAACTAGACCCGAAAAGAAGGTCGGTGACGACGCGACTTGGGATAAAGCAGAAAGTGCGCTTAAGGATGCCTTAGACCAGAGCGGACACAAATACCTTATCAAAGAAGGTGATGGAGCCTTTTATGGCCCCAAAATCGATGTTGAAATTGCAGATGCCCTTCAACGCTATCATCAATTAGGTACAATCCAACTAGACTTTCAACTTCCAGATAGATTCGGTCTTAAGTTTACAAACCAGCAAGGTGAAGAAGAAAGGCCAGTGGTTATCCACAGGGCTCTTCTTGGGTCTCTCGAAAGGTTTTTTGGAATTTACCTTGAACACACAGGTGGAGCCTACCCTTTCTGGCTAGCACCAGTTCAAGCCGTTATCGTTCCGATTAACAATGATAACCACCTTGAACACTGCCAAAAGTTTGCTAAAGAACTCACAAAACTTGGCCTTAGAATAGAGATAGATGATAGAAATGAGTCCATGGGCTTTAAAACAAGACAGATTCAAAAGTCAAAGGCTCCCTTCATGCTTGTCTTTGGTGACAAAGAAATTGAAGAAGGAACCGTAAGTGTTAGATCTTATGGAGCAAAAGGCTCCAAAACATTTTCTCTTGAAGAAATTAAGGAAAAGTTTTCAGCTTTAGATTTAGAAAAAACCCCCCATGCAATACGAGAGATGTAAATGGAACAAAAAAATATCCTTTTACTTTGTGGAGGAGGTCATAGCGAACATGACATCTCGTTAATCTCCGCATCTTATCTAAAAGATCAACTTTCAGCTGATCAAGGTCTTAATGTCTTCTTTGTCGAGATAACCAAAGATGGAAAGTGGAGAGAAGAAAAAAAGGGGAACTGTGAATTAAACCTCAAAGGAGAACTTTGCTTTTCCTCTTCACAGAAAGAGCACCTTCATTACGCTATCCCCTGCCTTCACGGACCGCCTGGTGAAAGTGGAGACATTCAATCATATTTTGAGCTGGTAGGTCTACCTTATCTAGGTGCTGGACCAGAGGCAAGCATGGCCTGTTTTAACAAGGTAACCACAAAGCTCTGGTTTGAATCGGCTAAAATCCCAAACACTCCTTTTGTCTACCTTCACCAATTTAACGAAGAAGGCCTAAAAAAAGCCTACGAAGCTTTCGAAAATTGGGGACAAGTATACATTAAGTCCTCTTCGCAAGGTTCATCTATTGGCTGCTACTTCATTAAAGAAAAGAAAGAGCTCAAAGAAAAGCTTGAAAAGGCTTTTAAGCTCTCCCCTTATGTTCTTCTTGAGAAGCCAATAAAGGGAAGAGAGCTTGAAATGGCCGCTTACGAGTGGGAAGGAAACCTTATCGTTACTGCTCCCGCGGAAATTATAACTCCTTCCACCGCCTTTTACAGCTTTGAAGAAAAGTATAGTCAAGAAAGCCAAACAGAAACTTATGTTAAAGCGAAAAACCTCAAGCAAAACCTCATTGATCAAATGAAAGAAATTGCTAAAAGGGCATTCAAACTTCTTAAAATTAAGGATCTGGCAAGAATCGACTTTTTTCTCGACGAAAATAACCAACTCTATATTAATGAAATTAACACTTTTCCTGGAATGACACCGATCTCTCTTTTTCCCAAGATGATGGAGGAAAACGGACATCGTTTCAAAAATTTTTTGGAAGAAAAAATAAGAGAAAATACAAGAAAAAGGAATAAACATGAAGCATAAAACTTTTCCCGTTGTAAACAGTGATGATGAAAAATATGCCCAAGAAAAATTGAAAAAATACTATCAAAATAACATGATTCCTGCAGAGAAAAAAAACTATCTAACGGACCTAAAAAAATCCGAAGGGCCCTTTTTGGCCGTTGAAAGCCCATCCGAAGATGAAGCTCACTACCTTATGGACGCTGCATCTCAAATTGCAACCCTCGGCCTCGGATTTAATCCCCCGGCTTTCTATGGTGCAGCACACCACCTAGATGCCTGGTTAAATAAAGAAGAAGGGCAATTTGAAACTCTAAGAAATGCCTATGACTCATTTTTTAAAAGAAAGTTAGGTTGGAAGAGTTTATCGACGACTTTCTGTCACTCCGGTGCCGAGGCCAATGAAACGGCTTTAGGCTACTGCTACCATAACAGAAAAAGAAAATCGTCCAATCGAGTTTTGGCCTTTGAGGGTTCTTTTCATGGAAGAATGATGGTCACGCTTTCAGCTACATGGAACCCAGCAAAAAGAGAACCCTTTGAGTGGGAAGACTTTAAGGCCGTTTATTCTCCTTTTCCCGATTCTCCTGACGGACAAATGTTCAAACCTTTTCCTGAGGGTTGGAGAGATTTATGGGATCAATCGCCAACAACAGACTGGACCGTCCCCGAAGGGCTAAGTAATAATGACCCGCTCCTTGAAAAAGAAATTCAATGCCTCAAACATGTCAGAAATAACCTTAACGAAGGAAAAATTTTTTCCATCGTTGCAGAACCTATGCAATGTGAAGGTGGGGATCGTTTTGGTACTGATCGCTTTTTTACCGCGCTTCTTCTCATGGCCAGAAGTTACCAGGTACCCGTTATTTTTGATGAAGTTCAAACAGGTTACCACTTGGGAAGAGACTTCTTTTGGCACTCCCAATTTAAGCTTAAAGATGAGGAAGGTAACCTTCTTGCTCCAAACTATGTCACAATGGCAAAAAAAGCACAAATTGGGATTGTGGTTTCTCACGACAATTACAAATTCGAAGAGGAATTTTCCACTCTTTCCGCCTATAGAGGCTACCTCCACGCTATGTCTCTAGACCAATCCACCGAAAAAGTTCTTAAATTAGAAGAGATAGCGCTCAAAAATCTTAATCGTTATGTCGAACACTTTTCGGACTTTGTTGAAAACCCAAGAGGCCTTGGAATGAGCTTTGCTTTTGATTTCAAAGAAAAAGAAAAGGTGGCCGATTTTATAAAACTTCGATTCAAACATGGCCTCCTTTACTATCCAGCCGGTGATAAAACACTAAGATTTCGCTTAAATCTGAGCTTTACCGAAGAGGATATTCATTTCCTTTTTGAATCTCTTTCCGCTATCGCTGTTGAAGTTTTTGAAGGGAAATTAAGCCAACTTCCTAAGGTCACTCAATCGCGTGGAAGAAAAATTTCCAAGATCTTTAATTGGCAAAACCTGCTCTTAAGCCAAAGGCTTTTGGATCTTAAAGGGCAAAAAAAGAAAACCGAAAACGAACTATTAACAGAAATCAAAACCCTTATCGACCTTCCAAAGGGTGCCAAAATATTTTTAATTCAAGATGAAAACTTTAATTCTTATAAAGATAAAATTCAAAAGCTCCAAGAGGAAGTTTACGAACCAACAAGACAAACATCTTCTGAAGTATTCGAATTAACTGCAAAAGACCCAAAAGGAATATCGTTGGCGATTGAAAAAGATGACCAACTTCTTGGTATTTGCTTTTCTTCACCTTTAAAAAACTATCCTTTGGAAAGAGGACTAAGAAGAGACCCCTCTTTTTCTGATGATAATTGTTTCTATATGGTAGATACCACAATCTCTCCTTCCCTAAGAGGAGAAGGCCTTGGTCGTGACCTTAAATATGCCGTCACTCTTTTGGCCCAGGCCAAAGGAATAAAGGAGCTAAATGGAAGGAATAGAGACCATATGGCCTCTTCCATGTTCAATATCAATCTTTCTTTAGGTGGTTTAGAAAGGTTTTATATTCAAGAAGACTACCCTGATTTTGAAAACCACAGGGACGTAATATATTATAGTGCACCCACAAAATGGGAAATGCCTCAAAACAATCTCTCTGAAGGTATAAGCTCCCCTCTTGGTGTTGATGATATAAAACCAGAATTCATTGAAGACCAGTTACCCTGTGCCATCAACAAAATTTGCCTTTCAAACTTTGTGAGTGAGCGTTTTTTATCTCATGTTAAAGATATTTTTGACCAACTTCCCCAAGACCTGAGACATGGCTACACAGCAAGTGGACAATCTGAGTGTGTCGATAAACTTGTGAAAATTTTGTGGCATAAAATCAAGGAAAAAAGAACTGTCCACAAAATGATGACTTTTGAGGGACACTTTTTTGGAACGGGAAGCTTTCTTTCAAGGTCCCTATCGCTTCCTCATGAAGCTTATTTTCCAACATCAGTTCTTCCCCACCCTGCTCCTCATTTGGAGGAAGAAGTTCTTGAAAGAATTGAAGAAGAACTCGAAACTGGCGACTATTTAGCTATTTGGATCGAGCCTCTACTTCAAAAAACAATGGAAAGGGTAAGTTTATCCTTTTTGAAATCACTTAAGGCACTCTGTCATAAATTTGATGTTCCTCTCATTTACAATGAGACTGCATCCCAAATGTATCGCTATGGTGAGGATGGTTACTTTCTCTCCCAATTAGAGGATGTTCGACCTGATGCTGGTCTCGCCTATTTCGGCGGCCAATCAGCATTTGTTTTTTGTTCGGATAATTACTTTCTTGAAAAACCTCTTATGATGATCAGTACTTGGGACGGAGATGAGTTTTCTTTGGCCAATTATCATTTGGCAATGAATTCGATACTCAATAATAAGGATGATTACTTAAATACCAAAAAAGAATTTCAAAAAAAGCTTATGAGTCTTCTTGAGAAATACCCAACTTCTCATTTCAATTTTACAAATGGAGTTGGTAATTTCCAAGGAAAGATACCCCATGGAATTTCCAAGTTTTTAAAATTTAAAAATGAAAAGTTCCTTGTCTGCCCTTCTTGGACTGCAATGAAAAGGTTTCTGAACAACAAATAGACTGGAAAAAAAATGTTAGAAAAGAATTACGACTTCCCTTATATAAAATATGACCCTTCAAAAACATACCGTGAGTGGGGCTTGGCACATGGTGAAAGCTTTAGAGAAGGCATAAGAGAACTTCTTGAAATTAGAAAAGAGCTCATGCTTAATAAAAACCCTTCATTATCTGGAGAAATAGACTCATTGGCCCAACTCCAATTTAATATTACTAAAGATTTTGCTCCAGAAATCACGGAAGAAATAGAGGGGATTGCTCAAGGGGCAGACCTTTCTATTTCTGAAATTGTCATTCTTAATAACTATACAGATTTTCGTGATATCCA